>JAFGGJ010000087.1 GCA_016930595.1 Planctomycetota bacterium | reverse complement strand
CAGGCGGTTACACGTTTGGGGGATGGGGTTCGGGGAAGTGACCCTTTTTACGCAAAGGGTCCTTCCCCGGGGTTTTTCCGCGTCGAAAAGTGTATTTTCATGTCGTGTCGGTTTTTGCTAAACTGGTTCGGGAAGTCTATGTCGTATAGGATGTTAGGTATGGCGATATACTGCTATAGATTGGCTTCGTTTTGTCAATTTAACATGGAGGATACCGCCGGTCGGGCCTTGACACGGGCGCTGGCCGTGTTATTTCGGAGATTATCGGGCTGGGTTGCTGAAAGGAGACCTTGATGAAACTCGGTTTTATCGGACAGAACGATCTGGAAGGCCTGGAAGAAGACGCTGTTTTTGCGGCGGCGAACGGTTTTCAGGGCCTGGAATTCAACTGGTGGTCATCTTTCGACGAAGTGACTGAAGATCACGTGAAGGCGATGAAGCGCATCCTCGACAAGAATGCCGTCGAAGCATCAGCGCTGGGGCTGTGGGGCTGGAACCACATTTCAAGAGACGCCGATGAACGCAAAGCCGCTCTGACACAGCTTGAAAGGGCCGTGAATTTCGCCCAACTCCTTGAAGCGGGAATAGTTATAACCGGCGGCGGAGATATTCCCGGCGCATCGCTTGAAGACAAGGTCGCGGAATTCGCAGGTGTCTTCCCGCCGTTCGTCGAAAAGGTGGAAAAGGCCGGCATGAAGATGGCCATGTATCCCGTTCACGGCAACAGCTTCTTTGTCGACCTGGAATGCTACCAGAAAGCCTGGGAAGCGGTGCCGCAGGTGGGCATCAAGTTTGATGCGGCCAACATTCTCAACCACGGCGACGATTACATCCAATGGGTCCGCAGGCACGGCGATAAAGTATACTACGTGCATATCAAGGAACACCTGTACCACGGCGGCGAACTCGCTTCCCAGCCCGCGGCCGGCATGGGCGACGTCGAATGGGGCAAGATCATGGCGTTCCTGCATGAACACGGCTACGACGGCTACCTCTCCGTCGAACCCCACGGATCGATATGGGGCAGGGAGCCCATGCGCCGCAAGATGCTCCTGCTTTCAAAGCGCTGGATCGAGCAGTTCCTGGCCTAGGCCGTGGACCGGAAACCGCGCGAAACGGCCGCCGGAAAGGGAAACGAAGCGGGCGATGTGAGACGGAACATATTCGGAGATGCAATCTGACGCACCCGGCGGGTGTTGCAGCCGGTCGGCGCCAGGAAGATTTACGGGATACGGCCCGGGCGGATTCAGGCGCCCGCCGGCCGCATCATGCAAGCGATGCGGGCGCGCACCATCGGGAATTCATGCACGCCTTCGGCCATGAGCGATCCGTAAAGCTCGGCGAACTCCCCGGCGCGGGCGGCGTCCACGGGACAGTCGCCCACGGGTTCGTACCTGTCTGCGGCTTCGTCCAGCCGCCACCGGACGCGGTGGGCGCGGCCGTCCGACACGTACACCGACGTCACGCGTCTCCCGGCGGGCATCCGCCGCATGAAGACCAGAAGGCCGACGGCGGCGACGTCGCTCTCCGAACACCCCTGGGATACCAGCTCCGCATACAGCTCGTCGATGCCGTCGGCATGCAGGCAGCTCGCGACGCGGGCCTTGGGCGCAAGGGCGATGAAGCGGGCCGCGGCGTCCGCCCAGAGGTAGGCGTACCACATGCCGGAGCCGATTTCGTGGGCGAGGTAGCAGGCGGACCCGCTGGCGCCGGCGTGGGCCGATTCCACGGCGGCAGCGTCGGGAGTGGTGACAACGGTCTCGCCGGGCGGCAGGCAGGCGAGCAGTCCCGCCAGCACGGTGGATTTACCGACGCCGCCCATCAGGGCCGCGGTTAGAAAGGAGGAGCCGCTTTCCACAATGGCGGTGAGTTCGCCGGCCATCCCGGGGGAAAGGGTGCCAGCATCGATGAGGTCCACGAAGGAAAGGGTGCGTCCGCCGCGCTGGTTGAGGCGGTCTATCTGGGCGAGGTTGGCGGCTTCAGGATTCCCGGTCATCGGCGGACCGCCTTTCGGTGGGCTGCCAGGCGGAAGACTGGGGCTTGAAGAAGTAGTTGAGGAGGCCGAGACCCATGGTGAGGTTCATGACGACGAAGTAGTGCACGATGCGGAAGGGTACGAGTTTCCTGACGTCAGGAAAGAGGGCGGCGAGGATCGCTGCAGCGTAAAAGACACCCTGGGCGGCGAGCAGCCAGGGCATGGCGGGGAGGCGGACGAGAGCGAGGTTGGAAAGAAGAGCGGCGGGCATCATGAGAGGAACGGTCCAGCGGAGGACTTTGTGCGAGAAGTAGGCGAAGGCCGGGAAGCCGAGCATGGGGTTGAGCAGGCGGTAGCCGGCGCGGAAGAAGGCCTGGTAGTTGCCGGTGCTGATCCTGAGGCGGCGCCTGCGCTCGGTATCGAGTGTGCCGAGTGGTTCGGAAACGACGGCTTCGTGCTCGTAAAGGATGCGCCTGCCGCCGGACATGATGGAAATGCCGAGGTACTGGTCTTCGGTGATCGCGTCGGCGGGGAGAGGAGAGAAGAGTTCCCTGCGAAAGGCGAAAACCTGGCCGTTGACGGAGCTGAGAGCGCCGAGGTCGCCTTCGAGACGCTTGAGGAAGTTTTCATAACGCCAGTAGAGACCTTCTTCGCTGCTGGAGTCGCCGCCGGAAGCAGTGAGAACCAGGCGGCCGCAGACGGCGCCGACGCCGGTGGAGGAGAAGCGGCCGACGAGCTTCTTTACGGCGCCGGGGTCGTACATGGTGTTGGCGTCCGACATGACGACGACGTCGGAGTCGAGTTGCGGGACGATATCGTTGAAGACGTTGACCTTGCCGCGGCGCTCGGGGAAATCGTGGACGATGATGCGGGTGTTCCCGGGCGAAGCCCCCCGTGCAAGGGAGACGGTGCGGTCGGAGGAGCCGTCGGAGCCGATGACGAGGCGGAGGAGGTCGGGGGGGTAATCGATCTGGAGGAAATTGTCGACTTTGGCCGCGATGACGGACTCTTCGTTGAAGGCGGCAAGAACCATGGTAACGGACGGGAGCGGTGCGCCATCAACCGGAGCGGGTTTCTTTTTCAGAATGCCGTTGAAGACAACGAGCACGGCAGGATACAGGAAGTAGGTATAGAGCGGGACGGCGACGGAGAGGACGAAGACGACGGCAACGTAGTAGGACCACACGGGGACGATGAGAGCCGGGACGGGGCAAGGGTGGTGCACGTCGTGTCCTTTCAGCGGATGAGGAATTTCCAGAAGCGGCGCATGGCCTTGAGGATGCGCCTGAGTTCCTGGAAGCTGGTACAGGCGCGGAAGAGGGTCCTGAAAATGATGCGCGGCCTGAGGTAAAAGCGCCTTGTGGCACGGGAAACGAAGGCCATGACCTGATCGGGCGAAAGGGCGTCGGTGCGGACGACGGAATTGTGCGTGCCTTCCGGCGTAAGCCACTGTGAAAAGTCGCGGGTGACGAGACGGGCGTTTTCTTCCGCCCACGTGTAAGCTTCGGTACCCGGGTAGACAATCATGGGAAAGAACTGGGCGGTATCCGGGTCGAGTCGGAGTGCGAGGTCGAGGGTGGCCCGCATGGATTCAGGTGTATCGCCGACCTGGCCGAGGACGAAACAGGCCCTCACGGGGACCTTGAGCTTATGGGCATATTCCATGAAACGCTCGGCGTGTTCGATCCTGATGCCCTTGCGGATATTGTTGAGGACGTCCTGCGAACCGGCTTCGAAACCGACGATGAAGAGGCGGCAGCCGGCGCGCTTCATGAGTTGCATGGTATCGAAGTCAAGGTTGGCGCGCACGTTGGCCCACCAGCGCATGTCGATGCCGCGCCGGAGAAGGAGTTCACAGACGCCGCGTGCGTGTTCGGTACTTGCGGTGAAGGTGTCGTCTTCAATGCCGATCTCGCGCACGGAGGGAAGCTCTTTCGATACGAATTCGAATTCATCGACGACGTTTGCGGCGGAGCGGAAGCGGAACTTCCTGCCGTGCATGGTCTGCGGGTAGAGGCACCAGGAGCACCTGTTCGGGCAGCCCCGGCCGGTGATGATCATAACCATGGGATGGAGAGCGGTACTCCAGAAATAATCATTGATGTTCAAATGGTCCCTGTAGACGCGCGTAACAAAAGGGAGGGAGTCAAGGTCCTGGAGGAGAGGGCGGTCTGGATTGGAGGTGATGCCGCCGGAGTCACGCCAGGTGAGGCCATGGATCTGCGCCGGCGAGCCGGAGTTGCCGGCGTATTCGGAGACGGTGACGTCATATTCGCCGCGGGCGACGGCGTCGAGGGCTGGTTCGGCCCGGAGGACTTCATCAGGGAGCGCCGAGGCATGGGTGCCCACGGCGACGATGCGGACGTCGGGGAGGGCCCGGCGGACGGCGGCAGCCAGTTCCAGGTCGCTGTATATGCTGGGGGTGGTGGTGTCGATGACGACGAGGTCGGGCGGCGCCTGAGCAAGGCGCGCCGTGACTGCCTGGTGGGACAAGCCGGCGGCGGCGGCGTCGATGACGGAGGCGTCGTGCCCGCGGTCTTCGGCCCAGCCTGCGGCGTAGCAGAGCCAGTAGGGGTAGTAGACGGTGCCGCTCTTGGCAACGGCGGGGCTGCGGGAGGCCCTGGAATAGTGGCCGGCGCCGAAGGAGGGATTTATGAAGGCGATGCGCGCCATGACACCTCGAGTCAGTCTTCGCCGCGTTCTTCATCATCCCGGGCGAGGGGCCCCGGGAAGAGCCAGTACCTGAGAATGGTGAAAACGGCGCCGACGCCGTCGAGCCAGGTGATCTTCTTGCCGTCGGCGTAGGTTCTTCCGTAGTATTCGACGGGGACTTCGTAAACGCGCAGTCCGAGGCGAGCGACTTTGGCGGTGATTTCGGGTTCGAAGCCGAAGCCATCGGAGTTAATAACGATGGAGCGGAAGGCATCGCCGCGGAAGACCTTGTAGCAGGTTTCCATATCGGTGAGGAAGAGGTCAGTAGTGAAGTCCGAGAGAGCGGTGAGAAAGCGGTTGCCGAGGGAGTGGCGGTAAAAGAGAGCGCGGTGCGGGCCGCCGCCGACGAAGCGCGAGCCGTAAACTACGTCGGCGTGGTCGTCGAGAATGGGCTTGATGAGAGCGGGATAGGAGGCCGGGTCGTATTCTAGGTCGGCGTCCTGGATGAGGACGATATCGCCGTCGGTTTCCGGCTGGGCGGTGCGTATTGCAGCACCTTTGCCGGCGTTGTTCGAATGGAAGAGAGCGGTGATTTCGGGATGTTCCTTTGCGAGAGAGCGTGCGATATCGGCGCTGCCGTCGGTAGAACCATCGTCGACGATGACGAGTTGTTTCTCGGCGTCGTGCGGGGGAGCGGCGAGGACGCGTTCGGCGGCCCGCCTGAGAGTGGGCTGTTCGTTGTAGCAGGGCATGATGATGCTCATACGCATGTGCGTGAGTTTCTCTTCCTGCAGTTACTGCGGCCATGCGCTATTGTAAGGGGAAGGCGCACCCGGGTCAACGGGGAGGAGAAACGGGAGCTAACGGCGCATCGCGTCGGCGACGCGGCGGATGATGTCTTCGGTAGTGGATTGCGGCTCGAAGCCTATGAGCTTCCGGACCTTGGAGAGGTCGGGGACGCGGCGCGGCATATCTTCGAAAGAGCCGCCATAGGCCTGATCGTAGGGGACGAAAACGATTTCGGAATCCGAGTCCAGCGTGCTCTTCACCAGTTCGGCGAGGCCGGCGATGGAAATTTCTTCACGGCCGCCGAGGTTGACGACTTCGCCGCGGGCGGCATCGCAGGCCATGAGGTCGGCGAGGGCCGGGACGATTTCACGGACGTCGCTGAAGGTCCTGGTCTGGGAACCGTCGCCGTAGACGGTGACGGGGTCGCCTTTGAGGGCCTGCTGGACGAAACGCGGCAGGACCATGCCGTAGGCGCCGGTCTGCCTGGGTCCGACGACGTTAAAGAGGCGGACGACGACGACGGGAAGGCCCATGGTGCCGTGGTAGGCCAGCGCCATGAATTCGTCCAGGGCTTTGCAGGAGGCGTAAGACCAGCGGCTGACGGAGGTGGGGCCGAGAACCCTGTGGTCGTCTTCGGAAAGCGGAGCCTTGGTCTGTATGCCGTAGACTTCGGAACTGGAAGCGATAAGGACCGGCTTGGAAAACCTTGCAGCGGTTTCGAGGACGGTTTCGGTGCCGCGCACGTTGGTGCGGATGGAGAGGAAGGGGTTTTCAAGGATATACTTGACGCCCACGGCGGCGGCGAGGTGGACAACGGCGTCGCAGGTACCCGTAAGGTCGAGGACCGGGGCCGGGTCGAGGATGCTGCCTTCGCGGAAATGGAAGCCGGGGTTATCGCGAAGGTGTGCAACGTTGTCGATGCTGCCGGTGGAGAGGTCGTCGAGAGCCCAGACTTCGTCGCCGCGCGAGAGATACTCTTCGCACAAGTGCGAGCCGATGAACCCCGCTCCGCCGGTGATGAAGATTCTCATGGAGCACGCTCCCTACCGAAACGATTCTACGGACCGACGGTCAGGCCGCAAGAGTGTTTCAGGGCGGGGGCGGGCGGAGTAGAGCGTCGAGCAGGTGAGCGAAACGAGCGGCGCACGAGTCGAAACGGAAAAGTTCGTTGAAACGGCGCCTGCCGGCGTCGCCGAAACGGGAACGGAGGCCGGGGTCGGCGGCGAGGCGGAGGATGGCGTCGGCGAGAGCACGTGGGTCGTCCGGGGGGACGAGGACGCCGGTTTCACCGTCGGCGATGACTTCCGGAATGCCTACCACGGAAGTGCCGACGACGGGTTTGGATGCGGCCATGGCTTCGACGATGAACATGCCGAAACTCTCGAGGCGCGAAGGCATGACGGCAATGTCGCAGGCGGCGACGAGAGCGGCGACGTCGTCGCGCCAGCCGAGCGTCAGGAGCGCCCCCGAGCGGAGAAGATGAGGAAACCTGTTTTCGAGGTCCGCACGAAGGGGGCCGTCGCCGGCCATGACGACCTGGACGTCGAGATCCGAAGAGGAAAGGATATCGGCCGCCCGGAAGAGGACGTCGGGGGCTTTTTCCACGGTGTAACGGCCCGCCCAGAAAACAACAACCGCCCCGGAACGGATGCCGGCAGCAAGCTTGAGGTCACGGAGAGCGGCGGCGTCAGGGGGAGAAGGGGCGTCGGGAACTCCGTTGGGAACGACATGAATCTTGTGCGCGGCGACGCCGTAGTCTTCGGCGAGCGAGCGTGCGCAGGCGTTGGAGCAGGTCACGACGAGATCGGCGCCGGCGTAGACGCGCTTCGCCCAGAAAAGCTTGGGCGCCCTGAGACGCATGCGAATGTCACGCGCGGCAACAAGCTGGACGAGAACGGCAACGGGAGGACGCCCACCGACGGTGGCGGCGGCTCGCAGCGCGCCCTGGGCGTCGTCGGGGCCGGGCTGGTTGATGAGAATGACGTCCGGGGCAAGCTGCTCGAAGCGGCGGCGGAGCCTGCGCGTAAAGCGGAAATCCAGGCTGGGGAGGATGACGGGGAAGAGGTAGTCGGAGCGGATCCGCCAGGGGATGGTTTCCATGCGGAGATCGCCGGCCCAGAAACGCCAGGTGCGTTCAAGCTCGGGGGAGAGGCGGCCCCCAACTAACAACGTGACGTCCCAGCCGAGACCCGCGAGATGAGCGAGATACCGAAGGAAGATCTGCGTGGCGCCGCCAGCGCCGCGGACTTCCATGAAAGCGGCGAGTTTCCGACCGGCGGCATGCGGAGATGCCGACGCACCTGCTGCAGCATGTTCGGCGCACATGGGTATTTCAGGAACCTTTCATGAGCTTGCAATTCCAAGGCGCTTCAGAAACAGGGACGGCTTCGGCCGGCACGCACGGGATACGGATTCAAGATACTTGTCCGACAGGCATGTCAAGAATAGAAATCATTGTGCCGGCGTTGAGGGGAAGGAGGCGCCGTCGCCGGTACCGCGGCGCAGGAGCCTGGCAAGCGCCCAACCGAGAGTTTCCGAAAGGGTTCCCCTGAAGAAGGTGCGGAGTATCAACAGGTAGACCATGCCGTGTACAGCCGCACATGCGGCCAGAATAACCATGGCACTGAAATCGCTGAGGGCAAAAGACTTCAGGGTCCAGGCAGCCGATCCGGCAACCAGCGCTGCTATGGCCGGCCCGGCGGCGGCAGAAAAGACCCGACGGACAGGGAAGCCGGCCGAGGCATAAAGGTACCACAGGTATAGCGGTACTCCCAGGGACATGGCTATCGAGTTCGCGTATGCAAGGCCGAGCTGGCCGTACCTGATGCCGAAAGAAAAGGCGAGAAGGAGAAGCATGAGCAGGCAGGCCATACCGCGGAAAAGACGGCGGGAATTCCCGGAGGCGACCATGAGATGATACGCGGAATTGGCCAGCGCGAGCCACACGCCGCCGACACAAAGCGCCCGGAAAACGGGTGCAGCTTCCGTCCATGCGCCGCCATAAAGCATGAGCACGACTTCATCGGCGAGAACCATCATGAGAGCCATCAGGGGGAGGACCGTAACGCATACGAAACGCAGGCCGCGCCCGTAGGCCGCTGCGAGCCGGTCCCCGTCACGGCTCAATTTGGCCAGGGCGGGCATCATGACGGTGCCGAGGGGATTGGTAAGCCAGAGAAGCGGCCAGAGCATGAGCGTGTAAGCCTTGGAATAAAGACCGAGCGGCACCGCGCCCCACACGAAACCGAGAATGACCTTGTCCGCAGTCTGGGACAGGTAGTTGAGTATGTTGAAGCCCGTGAGATAACCGCCGAAGGAAAGCATTTTGCGGATGCCGGCGTTTCTGCGCGGTGGGCCGGGGATCCAGCCGGAAAGTATCCATGCGGACAGGGTGCGCCCGGCGGCCTGGCCCAACAACTGCCCGGCAAGAGCGAAGACGCCGAAGCCGCGGAGGGCCATGAATATTCCCACGGCGCCACCGAGGAGGATGGAAGCCAGTTCGCAGAAGGTGGCCCGGCCGAAAAGAAGCCTTCGCATTAACAGGGCGGAGTGTTGAATGCCCAGACCGGACAACACAAACGTGAGAGAAGCCAGGACTGCAACGGGGACAAGTCTGGGCTCGGAATAGAAACTGGCTATGAGGGGAGCGCAGAGGGCGACGACGGCAGTGGTGGCCGAGGAACCGGCAAGGTTGATCCAGAAAAGGCTGGAGACCTGTGCATCGGTGAGGTCGTGTTTCTGGACGGTGGCCATGCGGAGACCGAGATCGGAAAAGATATTGAGGAACCCGATCACGGGGGTGATCATACCGATGAGGCCGTAGTCTTCGGGGGCGAGAAGGCGAGCAAGAATCGCCACCACGCCGAGAGCAACGAGCTTGGCCACGAACGTCATGGCAAAGACAACGGCGCTGCCCCGTGCGGCCTGGCGGCCGAGGTCAGCCTGGTGGTGTTCCGGGAGATCCGTCATGGAGAAGGTTTTCTCTCATATATTAAGGCTATCCATGATACAACATTCTAGGGCTGCAGGAAAAGAAGGTTCCCCGGCAAGCCGTCTCAACGCCGAGATGGGAACCTTTGGTCTTAGAGCCGCAGAAGCTCGAACGGCTCCCTGTGCGTCATCCGGTCCTGGTTGGTTGACCAGCACCAAGTCTGGGTCAAGTGCTTTGAGACGCTTCTTCAGCCCTCCAACCTTCCACGGATCGATACTTGGCACTATCACGGGGAAACGGTAGGCATTCCGGCTTGCCCATTTGACGGATTCGATTTCGAGGTCCGGCCCCCACAATCGCCACTTGGGCAGGAGATGAGGGTTCGGGTCTCCTCCAGCGATAACGCGTACATCCCAACCGCGTTCTTGAAGAGCGGACAGGTATTCCAGATAGATGTGTTCAGCGCCGCCCGCGCCGTTGGCCTCCAAAAAGCCGACGAGTCTGCACTTGGCACTCATGGACATTTTCCTTTCTTGATCGTGGCAAGCAACTGCGTGCCCAAGCCGAACGCTGCAAGCGTGGTACGTGCCGGAGCAGTCAAGTATCGCGTAGCATCCACTATCTTATCGAACGCACGCCTTATCAGACCAGTATTTGGATGCGAGTCACAGACGGCCCTGATGTCGCGACGAGCTTCTCTGGTCCAATTCAAGCGCCCGAACCGGTAATCCTTCCACGCGTCCAGGAGCGCGAAAACGAGGGCTTGTGGAAACTCCCACCATGCTTCCACAGTCTCTATTTCAAGCAACTCCGCATCCATAGCATCCAGCAGAAAATCGAAAGCCCGTCTTCCCAGCAGGAAGCGATGGTCCATTATCCCAGTCATGTTCCAGCGCCCTCTCAACAGTCGGGCGGCGAGAGAGTCCGCGCATGGCGATTCCAGTAGCAATAGTCCACCGGGAGCCAAGTGTGACAAACACTTCTGTATGAATGCGCGAGGTTTTTCGACATGCTCGATCACCTGGCATGCCAAAATGCAGTCGAAGGGGCCAAGTTTGTCAATCTGCATGAAATCGCCACCAACAATACAGACACTTCTCCCTGCGAACCTCTCTCTCAGATACCGCATGAAGACTGCACTTTCCTCCACCAATGTCAGAGCACTGAAGTTGGGCAATAGGAACTCAGCGAAATCCCCCGCTCCAGGGCCTATTTCACAGGCGGTTACGAGGGCGTGAGAAGAGTGCTTCGTGAACGCGGCACGTCGCTTCTCGAGGAGCCAACAAAGCCGGTTCCCGCGTTCCCGTGCGAGCCTTTGCATAAGGTTCGCATTGGTGTAGATTGAGGAGCGCAATTCCGATGCCGTTTGTCCGGGTGACGGTCTTCTTTCCCAAGACCTGCATCGCTCACATCTGAAGAGGAAACGAAGATGGTCGTGGGAAACCAGTTGGCGTTCTCCGCCACAAATGGGGCATATGTCCTTCATTCGAGGCACTATGGTCTCGCTTCTTTGGCGGTCGTTGGAGCGTACTCTTGTAGTATCTCTATCAGCCTTGGGCCCGCCTGAGCAGCATCCAGGTGTTTCACGCGCTCACTGGCAACCTTACCCATCTTCGACACCTCACCATGATTTTCAACAAAAAAGCCGATGTGCCCGGCAAGAGCGGCGGCATCATCCTTGTCGAAGAGGAAGCCTGTCCTGCCGTTTTCAACGAGGTCGAGTGCCGCGCCGACTTCGCCAGTGGAAATGACAGGCATGCCGGCCGCCATCGCTTCAGGGATGACCATGCCCCAGCCGTCATGCCGCGAGGGGAGGACAAGGACGTGCGCTGCGGCATAGTGTTTCGGCAGGTCCGCCCACGGGACATTGCCTTCGAAACGCACGCGATTCGAGAGTTCCCGCGGCACCATTGCTTCCAGTTCGTGGCGCAGGGGGCCGTCGCCGAGGAGGACGAGTTCGGCTCGAGAGTGGGCGGATGCGACTTCGGCGAAGGCTTTCAGGAGCACGTCAACGCCTTTGCGCTCGATCATCTGTCCGGAGTAGAGAAACCGGGTTACGCCGGGGCCGGCACGGCGGGGTTCGTTTGTGAAACGCGCCAGATCGGAGGCATATGGGAAGTTGTAAACGGGCGTGGCCCCGCCGGCGAGATCCTGAAAGAACGAGACGGCACGTGTACCAATGCCAAAGACGGCTGCGGCGCGATGCAAGGCACGCAGCAGGAGGCGTTTTCTGAGAAACCGCTTCACGCGGTTGGTGGAAAAGCGGTGGAATTCCCCCCAAAGGAGCCATGGCGTCCGCATGCGCGTCAGGACACCAACGGCCCGCTGGACGCCCGGAAAAACATAGCTGCCGACGATCGCGACATCCGGTTTGAAGTCCCTTATCCGGCGGCCGACGCCGAAGCTGAAGACGAGATCCGGCATGATCCACTGAAGCTTCCAGTGAGGAAGGACTTCAAAGCCGGGCGGGAGGACGGGTTTCTTCCAGCCACGGCCGGGGTAGGATTCCATGCAGAAAAGCGCCCGCACGTCGGCAAGGCCCGTTCCGGCGATATGGCCGAAAAGCTCAAGCTGATACGGAGAAGGGATATTGCTCACATACAGGAGTCGCATCGCAGCTCCATAAACCTGTGCAGATTATGGTGCAGGAAAGGACAAAGTCAAGGCGGACAAGGCCCGCGCTCATCCACCGGTTCCCGGGGCGGAGCTGTAGGAGAAACCTAAACGTATTTCTGCAACAGTCCCAGGAGGCGGGTGAAAAAGGGCGGCTTCATGCCGAACGCGTAGACGCCGCCGTACCAGAAGCGCATCCCGCCATGGAGCAGCGCGAGGCGTTCGAGCCACGCGGCATGAGTCCGGACGGCCTGCAGGTACCGCTGATCAACGGAGTACTCTTCCGGGACGTTCCTGCAGCAGAGGTTACGGGCGACGTGCCGCCCGAGGGTCCCGGCGCACGAAGCGTACGCGCGCAGGTGCCAGGCCCAGAACGATCCGAGAGAAGGCCGTGGGACGGACCCGCCGGATCCTATGCTGAGCGCTCGGTCAAAAAAACGATAGGTGCACACGGTTCCGCTCAACCCATGGCCATGGCCGTCGAGATATTTTTCCACAAGAAAGTCATTCAATGGGGGGATGAGAGAGGACGCAATACCGTCAGCCTGGTCGACCAGGTTGACGAGCGCCGCGCGCCGTTCCGGAAGCGGCAGGTCAAACCAGCGTGTCCGCAGGGCGACGACAGAATCGCCGTATCGACTCGTGTTTTCGGTGTGGAGATTCTTCCGCAGAAGGGATTCGAGCAGCCGCAGCGACTGGAGGAGTTTCTTGAGCTTAGCCAGGACATAGCGTTCCGACAAGGTGCGGCAGTTCCGGAGAGCATTGAATTCGATCGAGAGAAAACTCACGGCAAGATTGGCCATGAGCAGCGCCTTGAAGACATCCGTTGCAGCACCGGCCCGTTCGAGTTCCATTCCGGCCAGGAGCTTGAGGTTGGAGACCGGATGAAGCTGCTCCACGGAAGAAAAGGCCTGCATGTCGAGAACGAGGGCTTCGTGCATGAAGAGACGGCTCAGTTCCCGGGGCAGCCGCCGCGAACTGAAATAGAACGGCCCGTGCCTGAGCCTGGCAGGATCCAGTACGAGAACAAGGTCGACGTCGGAGATCCCGGGGTCGGATACTTCCCCCATCTGATACAGGCTCACGAAGCCCGGGTCGGAAAGGCAGCGTTCGGCGTAGACAGAGAGCGCTTCATCATAAACGGCACGGTCCGCCTGCAGGGGGGGATCGATCCACGTTCTGCGGGTCTGTGCTCCGGTCATTTCCGACCGCCGTTTCCCGCCGTTCGAGAGACGGCGTCAGCCTTGAGCGTTGCCGCCCACTCGGCCGCCCGCGACAACCACTCCGTGCCGGCCGGGACGCAAGCCGGCAGCGGTTCGGCCGCCAGTCTGAAAAGGCACGCCATGCGCAACGCATGTCCGTTAAGAACCAGACGTCCGATCCGGACCAGCGTTGACACCCGGCGCCAGACAGGCGGCCACTCGAGCCGGATCTCTTCGATCAGATCCACAATATGGTCGTATTGAGGGAAACGGCGACGGACTTCCGGGAATGAATCGCGCTTGTAACACGGCGTGCCGCATGCCTGCAGGTACGCGGCGGGCAACAGCAGCAGCTTATGAAGGTACAACTTGAGCGCATACATGTTCTTGAGACAGGAACGCGTGGCGGCCTGTTCGATAACGGGGCCTGCCGTGGATTCGAGTGCGGATCGATCCCGTTGCAGAGACGAAGAAGGCACTATGCGGAGACCGGGGCATCCGAACTGCCGGGCGCCTTCACGCAGGACACACAGCGGTACGATGGAGTCGGGGTACAAATCCAGGTTTGTTTCCCCCATGATGAAAAGACCGTGGTGTTGAAGCGGATCGATCTTGAGAAAGAAGGGCCACAGGCCGCACAAGACCGTCCTGATGCGCAACAGGGCTTCGGGGTTTTCCAGGGATTCTTTCCTGAGAATCAGCACGGCGTCCAGGTCGCTGAAGTCGCGCTCATAGTCGCGTGTGGCATAGCTCCCGAAAATGTAGAAGCCGAAGGAATCAGCTTCTACCTTCTCCTGCAGGTATCGGGACATCCCGGCGATCGGAACGCCCGCTGCCGCATCATCGGACGCGGCCCAGGGGGCGGCGGAGAAAGCGAGTTCGCCTGGATCGCCCGGCGCAGCGGGAGCGGATGCCTTTTGCTCATGGAAATCCGCCCATGCGCTCGCCAGGAGGCCGGCCGCCTTGCGAGGGGACAGCCACAGATACCGGTGTCCATCGGGCAACAGGCTGGCATATTGGCCGGAGCGGATTTTCTGCAAGGCGCGCGGAAAAGGTCTTGCCCACAAGTGGGTATCGAAGCCGTTCAGGAACCAATCCGTACACGTGAGCAGATCAGACTGCAGTTCCACGATGTCGGTGAAATCGCGGGCAGTATTCAGGGCAGACCGATCACACGGATCGACGGACGGCATGGCATTTCCTTCGCGGGCGTTCACACGTGCCTCAAGGCCCCCACATCTGCGAAGCGGCGGCAGGGGTTATCTTAGCGGCGGTTCCACGATGTTCAAGAGCGCGCGTTCAATGGGAACGTGTGTCTGAAGCGAGTTTCAGGACACGTTCCAGCACGGTTTCGGGGGTTACGGATTTCATACATGCGTGCGTGGGGCAATCCGGAAACACGTTCGGGAAGACTGATTCGTCGAAGCACGGCGCACAGTCTTCGCCCGACGTTATTACGTTGTCCATCGACGAGTACGGCCCGACGATCTCCGGATCCGTCGGACCGAAGACGGCGACCACGCGCGCACCAAGGGCGTCGGCCACGTGCATGGGACCGGAGTCATTCGTGACCACGACGTCGCAGCGCTTGAGGACGGCCATAGTCGCCGCGAGATCCATTTGGCCGATAAGGATCTTGACAGATGAGCTTTCCACCCGGGCAAAGTCATCCCTGATACCGAGTTCGCCGGGGCCGCCCACGACGACGATTCCGCAGCCAGCCTCTGCGAGGATCCTGACGAGTTCCACGTAGTGCGCCACCGGCCACCGCTTGGTCACTATGTTCGAGGCCACCCTGGAAGCCGCCGGGTTGGCTCCGCCCGTCGGCAGCACCGCCACGAGTCCCTTGTCAAAGCCGCCGGGAAACAGGGCCAGGAGCTTCCGGTCGGCGGCTTCGAGGGCGTCTTCCGGCACCCATATGCGCGGCGCAGGGCCGGCGGGCTGCACGCCCAACGCAAGCGGAACCGAAAGGTATTCCATAACCCTGTGCGTCGGAGCAGAAGGCCGCGGCACCCTGTGCGTGAGAGCGAAGCCTTCCCCATAGCGGTCCAGCCCGGCGCGGACCCGTATGCCGCACATCCATGCAAACAGACCGAAGATGAAAAAATGGTGCAGAACGATCGCCGTGTCGTAACGCTCCCTGCGAAGTTTTCCGGCGAGCGTAAACATCCCGCTCAGGCTGGGCTTGAGGAAAATGTTTTCGTCCACTTCCAGGATGCGGTCACAAAACGGGTTATGCGCCACGACCGCTGCTGCAGTTTCCCCCACCAGCATGTGGACGGCGCATTCAGGATCGTGCCTCTTGAGGGCTTCCAGCACCGGCGCGGCCATGACGACTTCACCGATGGCCCAGAGTTTGATGACAAGCACTTTGCCCAGGCGGTCCGGCCTGCGCGGCTTGCGGAACAGGCGGACCAGGCCGAAAAGAAGCCTGCCGAAAAACGTTACAACCGGGACAGCAATTTTCAGAATCAGGCGCTTCATCGCCCTGCCCGGCTTTCGTCGAACGGGTAAGGCTCCGGCGTTGCGCCCGTATAGGCCATGTTCAGGACGCGGGCGTGTTCTTCCCAGGTGTGTCTTCCCATCGCATTGAGAGCGGCTTCCGTCATCCGGCAACGGGCGTCACGGTCTTCACAGATGGACACGACGGCATCCGCCAACCCGGCAGGATCGTTCGGATCGAAGAACATACACGCGCCGCTCGCCCGCAGTTCCCGATCCACACCGTATTCGGTGTTTTCCGTTGTCAGCACGGGAACGCCGGCCTGCATGGCAGGAAAGAGCGACGAGTTCCTGAAATCAGCGCCGCGTTCTATGGGAGATATGAAGATGTCGGCGGCGGCAATTGTGCGGTTCACGGTTTCCGCGGATGCATAGCCGGTCCAGGCGACGGCGTCGTCGAGTCGCAGTCCCGTCGTGAGCGTCTTGCACGATGCCATGTAAGCGTCGGCTCCCGGCCCTGCGCCGCCCATTACGACCAGCCGGAAGGGGAAGTCCCTGCGCTTGAGCACGGCAGCAGCGTGAAGCAGCGTCTCGATTTTCCTCCCTGGAACAATGAAACCAAAATAGACCAGGAGCCCACCGCCGTCCGGCACGGCCAGTTCTCGCCGGACTTCAGCTTTTTCCGCGTCGCTCAGGGCCGGCGGGTCGAAGTGGCTCGCCACCGGTGCGAGGTACGTCCTGCCGGCCACCTGCGGCCCAAGCCGCAGAACCGCCTGGTAGTCGCGGTCGTTTGATACAGTAACGGCATCGGCCCGTTTCAAGAGCAGGCCATGCTTCCACTGCATTACGCGATGGCCGATTGCGAGGTCGTGCTGCGTGACGACGGTCCGTACGGAGTTCCAGAACCGCCTGCCGAGGCGCGGCAGCATGGGCAGGGCGAAGTTCAGGCGGCCTTTATAGGCGTTGGTGGGATACTGGATGTGTATGACATCCGGGTTGAGCGCCTTAAGTCCGGCCGCAATGGAAGGCAAGGCTGAAAGAGTCCAGCCTTCAATGACGGGGTGCAGTTCAAAGTTCCTGTCCCTGTCCATATCCACCCGGTCGCTGCGGCTGGTCACCACATGCACGTCCCAGTCGCCCAGTGCAGCCACGGCCTGTGCGACGACCCACGTGTGGTACGCGACGCCGCACTTGATATTCGGGTATACGCCGGACAATATGATAAGCCTTTTCACAACGGAAGCCTCACGCCGGCCTTGCCGTCCTGACATGCATATGACTGATACCCGCCACGTCCCGGACAGCGCGCGCCACGTCTGCCGGCGAGTGATATTTCAGGCAGTCGTATGTTCCGCCACAGGTCTCGTTCTTGTTACAGGGGCAGCATTCCATGTCCGCCTGCAGAGCGAGAACTTTCTGTGACGGCCTTATCCTGTATCGAGGATCGACTCCGCCGAACACGGCCACGGTCGGGGCACCCGCGGCTGCAGCGACATGGAGTACGCCGGAATCCATGCAGACGACGCTCCCGGCCGACGCAAGCAGGCCGAAGAGATCCTTGACACTGAGCGTTCCACGCAGATCTTCGGTGCAAGGGAGCGCAGGAGAATTGTTCCGCCCCGCCAGAACGACGTTCCCCGGCAACAGCGCTCCGGCCACGGCCGCGGCCCAATCTTCAGGCGCGCGGCGCGCTTCATGTTCGGCTTCAGGTGCAAAAACAACGCAGCCGGCGAACCTTTCAAACGGGGTACGCCATGCCAACGGGACTTCGATCCAGGGCGCATCGAACGGGCCGGAGATGCCCAGCAGGCGGGCGAATTCATCCGTACGGTGCTCGGTCGGCCGTATTTCCATGGTCAGGGCGTCCAGATCCTTCATGCCCTGCGTCCTGTCGCTGGTCCACGCGTAGCGCGGCCGCAGTACGGCGAAGACCGCCGCCCAGTCATGACGCGTGGCGACGCTGACGGCGTATCCTTCAGCGTGCGCCCTGTCCAGGATCGGCAGAAGGAGGACAAGGTCTCCCAGGCCGTGAAACCGGGCTATTGCAAGCTTATTCAACCTGTAAGAACCTCCTGTTCATGCCGGGGTTTCCCTGGACGGCAAACGGACATCCTGAAGCTCCGTACCCGCAGGCGGAGAGGCCGCTGCAGTTCTCGCAGCGGCGTAGGCGATTCCCAGCATGAGCCAGAAGTTGATGCCTCCGCCCGGCAACTGGTAGAAAGGGTTTACGATCATGGCCAGCTGGACGCCCACCGCCCCGCCGAGAAGGCCGATTATGGCCGGCTGCCATTCCCGGCGGGATCCATGCAGCGATTTCCATATGTTCCTGAAAACGTTCCCGACAGCCCACAGGAACGCCGCCAGGCCGAACAGCCCAGCCCTGGCAAAGAGGTGCAGGTAGAAGCTGTTATAGGTGTCCCACACGGACCTTGCCGGGGCCATCTTGACGCCCTGGTAGAAGCCGGAAGGAACGGCATGAATGCCGGCTCCTGCGCCTTCCGGATGTTCGGTAAGCAACTCCAGCATCACGGCAAGGTAGCCGTAACGCGGGTCGGACTCCCCTATTGTCAGGCGGTTCAGCATGCGTTCCGTCAGGCCTGCTTCCGAAATGAGCCACAAGGCGAGAATAACGGGTACGAGTATCTTGAGAAACAGGGGGCGAAACTTCCACAGGAGCAGTCCCAGCGCTGCCGTCATGCCGACGTAACCGGCCCGCGAGTTGCAATAAACAAGGGCGATCATCCCGGCCACGATGGACGCCAGCACTATGGTTTTGGGCAACGGACCGTGCCGGAACGTACCCCTGCCGACAATGATCCCCACCAGGCACGGCAGCACCAGCACAAGGGCTCCCGCAAACACGTTGGGATCGCCGTACGAGGAAAGTATCCTGCTGCCTGCTCCGTAGGTCAGGTTAACCGTCGAAAAAGAGCTGCCCGCAGTGTAGGTGATTCCTGGTACCAGTATCCCAGGCCCGACGTAGAACTGTGCGATTCCATAGGCCGATGCCGCCAGCATGGACACCGCCAGCCACCACATGGCGGTCCTAAGATCCTTTTCACTGTTCACCAGCCACACGGCGACGAAAAAGGCGGGCACCTGTCCGACGATGGTTGCGATATCGACCGCCACCATGCTCGTGCGCGCTCCCCGGAGAAACCCGACGACCACGCTGACGAGCATGGCGAACAGGAGCGCTCTGAAGACAAGGATCAGCCTGAACACGTCCAAGCGCAAGGGCCTGAGTACCAGCCACGGCCAGAATATAACGTATACAAGCAGGAAACTCGCCGGCAGAGGCAGGTTGAAAACCGGCATTACCATCCCGGCCCTCGGCAGACCCACGCACAGCACGACCACGACGGTCAATGCCGCCCGCCGCAGTTTACCGGCTTGCGCGTCGTGCACGTTTTCGGACAGTTCAGAGTAGACGTTCATGCGGGTGAACATGCCTTTCCGCCAGTCTGCCGCCACATTCTAGCCGCATGGAACGGCGCAGTCAAAAACCCTCGGGAAGGGCTGGCCGGGCCACACGTCCGTGACATCGCTTCGCTGTCAGTCTTTGAGTTTCAAGGCGTTGATGCTTTTCATCACGACAAGGAAGAAAAGCACCATGTAGACCGCGGCGAACAGCAGCGTGGCTCTCTGCGAATGCGCCAGCGTAAGGGCCACCATTGCGCTGAAGGCGCTCATGCCGTATATGACGAGCGCCGCTCCCGGGTGATTGATGCCCATCCGCAGGAGACGGTGGTGTACGTGAAGGGCATCGCCGGAAAACACGGATTTGCGGCGTGCGATCCTCCTGGCCACCGCCAGCGTCGTATCAACGATGGGCAGCGCGAGCGCCGCGATGGGGACCGCCATGGCGAGGACGGCAGTGGCTTTCTGGGTGGAAGGAATCGAGACGGCGGCAAGAAGAAAGCCCAGGAACAGGGCGCCGGAATCACCCATGAATATTCTGGCAGGATGGCTGTTGTACAGAAGGAACCCGAGTGTCGCGCCCACTATGCCGGCCGCGAAAATCCAGGTCGTCGTTTCGCCCGCCGGATCCGTACCGTTCGCTATCGCGAACGCCGCGATGGCCGCCACGCCCGCGGCCGCGCCGTCTATCCCGTCGAGGAAGTTGAGGGCGTTCGTTATACCCACAAGCCAGAGCATTGTGACGGGATACGCCATGATCCCGAACTTCACCGACGAGAAGTACGGCATGGCGATGGACTCGATCCTGAACCCCCAGTGATACAGCAGGCTCGCCGCCGCCAGCTGGGCGGCAAATTTTATGGGGGCGCGCAGGGGCTTTATGTCGTCGATGACACCCAGCAGGAAAACGATGCCGGTTGCCGCCACAACGGCCCCGATGACTGAGAGCTGTTCACGAAAAAGCCTTCCGATGCGATTGTCCAGGATGAAAAGGCTGAACTGCGGGAGCAGTACGCCCAGAAAAATTGCCAGCCCGCCGAGCCTGGGGGTGGCCCTGGTATGGACTTTTCTTTCGCCGGGATGATCGATGGCCCCCAGCCTGCACGCCAGCTTCGCAACCAGCGGCGTCAATCCGGCGGTAATGCCGAACGACAGGAGCATAAGAACGGAATAAGTATTCATGAACGAGATCCTTAACACAGCAGGTATAACTATATACTGCCCGTCATCGAGGTCAAGGGGCTTATGGCCTTCAAGACGGCGGCAGTTACACATTATGCCGCGTCTGGAATCAGTCAGCGATGCTGATATGATAGCCCTTGTTTTCAACATGTATATGCAATGGCTGGCGCGTTTACGGCGTTGAGGAAGATCTGTTGGAAGACGGCGGAACAGAACATGCGGAGACCGGTGCAGCGGTATCGCTGCCGATGTATGCAGTCCCGATCGCGGCAATAATATCGGTCTTCTTCGCCGGAGCGCAACTGCCGATGGTCTACGGCACGGTTGCGTTTGTCATGACTGCCGGAGTGCTCGGCCATGCAGTGTGCCCCGGGAGGTCGATGGGGGCGGTCGGGAGGCACGAAAGGTTTTTCCTGTACACCTGTCTTGCGGCCGGGGTGGTCGGTGTTTTCAGCCTGGTTCCGTTACCGGCCGGGATGGTGGATCTTCTGAGTCCTTTCACGGCATTGCCGTGGCGCCAGGCTGCGGACACGGGGCTCCGGGCGGTTTCAGCCGCGCCGGAGATATCCTTTGAATGGCTGACACTCGGTGCGACTGCCGCAGCGCTGTATGTTTTCGGCAGGACGTTTTCGCAGCACGGCGCAGGGCGTTTCATGGCTCTTATAACGTACGCGGCGGCAGGTATTGCACTTGCGGCAATGGTGTTTTATGCGGCGGACGCGGAACCGAACATGGGGCTTCCGTGCTGGGAGTCTTCCCGACTGCGGGGGTTCTACACGAACCCGAACCGTTTTGCAGTGTGGCTTGCAATGAGTCTGTTTGTCGGAGTCGGGCACTACCTGGATGAAAGCCGTTCGAAACTGAGCGATTCACGCGTGTTGACGGCCCTCGGCATCGTGGCGGGAGCAATCGTGCTCACTGCCAGCCGTGGAGCAGCCTTATCAATAGTGGCCGCCGGATGCATGGTCATCATTGCTGCCCGGCGGTCACACCATGGATCGGCCAGGTACCACGTTCTGCCGGGCGGCATGTTCATTATTGTGGCCATTGCGGCGGCGTATCTGTATCCAAGGCTTTCAGGGCTGCACACCGAAGTGGAACGATTGCAGATATGGGGCGCTTCGCTTGCCGCATGGGCGGATCATCCCGTATTCGGGAGCGGCCCGGGGACTTTTGGCGAGATATTTCCTTTTTATCAGCCGGGCAGGTTTCCCAGCCGGTACAGCCATGCGCACAACGAATACATGGAACTGCTGGTTGAACTGGGACCGGCAGGCCTGTTGACGGGAACGGCTTTTGCGGCTCTTCTCGTCAACTGGTGGAAAAAGCTACTGGGGGCCGGTCGTGGCGCCGTACCGATCAGGGCCATCGGAGGACTTGGCGCCCTGACGGTTGCAGCGGTCGCCAGCATGTTCGATTTCCCGCTGCGGCAGCCGTCCAACCTGTTTCTGTTCGCCCTGATAATGGGAGTGACATCCGGAGAGATTGCGACGGCACGCTGTGTGATTCCCGGGATCGCGAGATTCCGACGGTGGATAGTGCCGGCGGTCCTGCCAGTGCTGGTCGCCACGGCATTGGTGGCTTCGGGGGGATGGCTGCGGCATATCGCTGACCGTAAGCCGCCTGAGCAGGCGATCAGGCTTCTGGCTACTGCAGACGCCCTTGAACCCGGTGCGGGAGATAACCTGCGGTCGGCATCTTCCTTGGCATATACGGCCTTCTGGAATCAACCGTCAGACGGCGGACTTGAACTGGCATCGGAGCTTGCCGACAGCGCGCTGAACGCTTTGCCGCGGGATGTTTTTCTGAATTACGAATCCGCCATGCTGGCCGTGGCTCGAAATGAGGCCGTGAAAGCCGACATGTATGCGCAGCGTTCGTTATATCTCGGCAGAGACTATTCGGGCATAAGGGAATCCGTGGCGGCGTATTTCCTGCAGCGTTACGTTGTAACGGCGCGGCGGCACCGGTCATTTATTGTCCTGATGCGCCAGGCGCTGGAAAACGCCCCTGCCGAAAGGCAGTTTTTCTGGGCCTGCAGGCTCATGGATTCAGGGGCGCTTTATACCGATGCGATGGTCGTTCTCGGACCGGAAGCCGGCGACCTGTTTGTGGAGGAGCTTTTCCGCAGGCGGATGTGGGGCGCCGTCGTGGGGCTCACGGGACCCGAGGAAAGCCCCACGATGGAAACTCTGGCTCTGAGAGCCGGGGCATTTGCCGCCGCCGGGGACCTGGATTCTGCCCTGGACACGCTGGACGGCATTGGCTCCAGGTCTGCCGGCAACGTCGAAGAACGCCTGAAGTCGGCTGTTGAAACGGCCCGGGACAGAGACGGCGTGTTTCTCCGGGCAGTGGCCGGACACCTGTCCCCGACGGGTGAGAACTACAGGTGGCTGGCTTCAACCGCCCTGCGGTGCGGCCACGGTGATATGGCCCTTACATGGGCGGCTGAATATCTTGAACTGCGACACAGTCCGCCTGCCTACCTGCTTGCGGCAGAAGCCTATGGCGTGCTGGGTGATACAGACAGAGTGGTGCAAATGGTAGTCTCGGGTCTGGACAGGCATCCCGACGCCCCGATGCTCTGGTGCCGCGCGGTACAGTTGCTGCGGGACGGTCTCATGGACACAGCCACTTGGGACGCGATATCTGCAACCCGGCAGCCGCCGCGCGCCTGCG
Organism: Planctomycetota bacterium; assembly: GCA_016930595.1. Lineage (GTDB taxonomy): Bacteria > Planctomycetota > SZUA-567 > JAFGGJ01 > JAFGGJ01 > JAFGGJ01. The sequence goes on along the minus strand of JAFGGJ010000087.1, from coordinate 1,784 downwards.
TGCTTCCACTTGCGGAAGCGCTGGTTGCCCGGCGGCGATTTGCCGAAGCCGTCGCTATTCTGGAAAATACCGTATCCGAGGGTGGTTATCGTGGACCGGAACTGCACGACGCGCTTAGAGTACTGGCGGCGGCATACCGGGGATTGGGACTTGAAGCTGCCGGCGCTGAAGTGGAACAGGTACGCTGAATCCAGTGTCGACCGGGAGGGCGTGCCTGCATTCTGGACGGAGAGCTGTTCATGCTGCGCGCTTGCCGTGCTCAGCCGGCGTACTATAATCAGGAAAGACGAGGTGGCGGAGTAGCTCAGCCGGCAGAGCAGCGGAATCATAATCCGCGTGTCGGGGGTTCGAATCCCTCCTCCGCTACCATTAATAAAGACGAATTGCCTGTCGGGGGTTCATAGCGGGTAGTGAGCATAGGGACATCCGTAAGTCGAGGCAGCGACAGTATTTCCACGTTTCCTTCGCCGGTCTCCGGGTCTAATTCTATGGAATGCGTAAATGCGCGGAGGAATGTGCGTTTCTCATCTACGGTGCCGGTTTGCACGATTTCCTTGAAACGTTTCATGTAATCCCGGACTGAAAGCATGAGTTCATCGATATCAATGTGGTTTTCAGATGCAGCTTCCAATTCTTCAAGCCGGGGGAGGAAGTCATAGAGTTCGCGTTTGAGGTCTGTGATACGTTTGTCTGCAAATTCGCGGTTGGCCTCGGTGATGTTGTCGAGGATATTGTTTATCTTCGATTCGATGGCAGATTTTTTGAGCCGGAGTTCAGATAGCTCGGCAGAAGAGGAGGGGACATCACCGGATACAATTTCTGTGAGCACCTTACGCAACAATTCATCGCCGCCTTCGTTTATAAACTCATCCAGGTTAAGGCCTATCTCGTCAATAAGCATGTTTTCTATTGCATCGCTCTGAATGAGGCTTTTCTGACAGACCGAGTTACCTTTGGTTACATAGCCGCCGCAGGCGTAGTAGTAATTCTTTATTACTGAGCCGTCGTCATTCTTCCGGCCAGCCTGTTTTGTATATCCCTGCCAGTTGTGGCCGCACCTGGCGCATTTGATAAGACCGGTGAGGAGATAAGGGGATTTGGCACCACGTCCGCGGCGGTAATTCCTGCGGTAGTTCTTGGAGCGTTCTTTCTGCCGCGCCCGGGCGGCAGAAAGCTCATGGCGTGAAACTATGGGCGGATGAGTATTTTTGGTGATAATCCAGTCGGCAGGGTCATTTTCCAGAATAGCGCGTCCATCGTATTTAGACTTTGCCACTGCGCGCTTGCCTTCAATACGGTGGAATTTGGCCATGGAGCGGCGGTTCCAGACCATGTCGCCGGTGTAAATGGGATTGATGACAATTTCACGCACAGTGGTCATTGACCACCTTCCCCCTTTCGGAGAGACTACATTCTCCCTGTTCAGCCTGTCTGCAATGCTCTTATAGCCAAGGCCTTCGCTTATGTACCAGAAAAAGATGTTGCGTATCACCGCTACGCGGTCATCAGAGCTTAATATAAGCCTTGCCCGGTCGCTCTTGGATACGGTAAGGCTGTCGCCGGGGGCAAGAATGCGGTCTAATTCTCCATCCTGCTTCCTTATTTCCTTTGTGCCGTCAGGCATGGAGCGTACGGCGGCAAGGAAACGCCCTGATGTGTCATAATAGGCGAGGTCGTATCCATAGGGAGGCACACCTCCAAGCCACCACCCACCTTCGCTCTTTGATACCTGGCCCCGTATGACCACCTTGGACAGGTCTTTTAATTCCTGCCTTGCCTGCCAT
>JAFGGJ010000015.1 GCA_016930595.1 Planctomycetota bacterium | reverse complement strand
GGGGGGGGGGGGGACAGATCTAATAAAGTGAAGTTGACAAACTCAAACGGGCATTTAAAATAGTTGTTAGAGATGTTGGAGTTTCCATAATATGGTCAAGAAACCTCGCAGTGACGGACTCGAAACCCGGCAACGCCTGCTTAAAGCGGCCTGCCGGATTTTTGCCTGGAGCGGGTTCAATGAAGCCAAAACGGCGGAGATATGCCGGAAGGCGGACGTCAACGCGGCGGCGATAAACTATCATTTCGGAAGCAAACAGGGGCTGTATGCCGACAGTTGGCGCCACGCGTTCGAGGAATCGATACGGACGCATCCTCCGGACGGAGGAGTCTCTTCGGATGCGCCTCCGGAAGAAAGGCTGCGCGGGCGTATTCATTCCCTGCTGTCGCGCGTCCTGGACCCGGAGAGTCACGACTTTGATATTGTACACAAGGAAATGGTCAACCCCACCGGATTGCTGGCGGAAGTGATGCGGGAATCGATCGAGCCCCTGCGAAATGATATGGAAGCCATCATCCGGGAACTGCTTGGACCCGAAGTCCCGGAAGAGCAGATCCGGCTCTGCCGGATGAGCGTGATAGTACAGTGCCTGGGACCGTCCATGCGCCACCAGCAGGCCCGTGAACCTTCCCGGCCGGCAGCGATACCAGGCCCTCCCCCGCTGCCGCCGCTGGACGTCCTCGCAGAACATGTTACAAGGTTCAGCCTCGCCGGTATCGGCGAAATCCGGCGCATGGCTTCAGATACGGTACTGGGGAAAGAGGCACACCGAACATGATATCGAACCGGCTGCCGTCCGGTGTTACGTAAAAGGAGACACCAAGTGAAGAAGGCATTTGCAGCACCGGTCATAACGGCCGGCCTGGCACTCATGGGCTGGTTCGTGTACACCACGTCCATACAGCGACCGGCGACGAACGGCCCGCCGGGGCTACGCGGCAAGGGCATGGCGGTAGCCGTTGAAACCACCCCGGTCGAAAGACGGACGGTCCGGCGAATCGGGTACTTTACGGGGTCGCTGTCCGCGCGTTCACGTTTCATAGTCGCGCCCAAGGTGAGCGGCCGGCTTGAGAAGGTCACCGTTGACATAGGCGACTCTGTGCAGCCCGGGCAGCTTATAGCCCGGCTGGAAGACGATGAATACGTCCAGCAGGTCGAGCAGGCGCGGGCGGAACTCGCCGTAGCAAACGCCAACGTGGCTGAAAGCAAGAGCGCGCAGGACATGGCGCTGCGGGAACTCGACCGCGTCAAGGCGCTATACGCCAAGAAGATGGCGGCTGAAACCGAACTGGACGTTGCCGAAGCGCGCAACACCGCCGCAGGGGCCAACTACAAGGTGGCACTTGCCGAGGTGGCGCGACGGGAGGCGGCGTTCAAGACGGCCGAGGTACGGCTGGCATATACCCGTGTCAACGCCGTGTGGGACTCGGCCGGGGGAGCGCGTGTCGTCGGAGAAAGGTTCGTGGACGAAGGGGCGATGCTGGCCCCCAACACCCCTATCGTGTCCATTCTCGACAATAGCGTCCTGCTCGCGGTAATCGACGTGATAGAACGCGATTATCCCCTGGTGAAGCTCGGCCAGAAGGCGGCGGTCACGACGGATGGGTACCCGGGGCAGGAATTCAACGGCGGGATCGCCAGAATAGCTCCGCTGCTGAAAGAAGCTTCCCGTCAGGCCCGTGTCGAGATCGAGATACCGAATTCCGACGGCCTGCTGAAGCCGGGGATGTTCGTACGCGTCAGGATCGAATTCGACCGGCATGAAGACGCCGTGGCGGTCCCGATGGCGGCGCTTGCCCGCCGCGACGGCCGGCAGGGGGTCTTCCTGGTGGATGCCGATGAAATGAAAGCCAATTTCGTCCCCGTCATGCTGGGCATTACCGATGGAGACGCGGCGGAAGTTCTCGACCCGCCGATTTCAGGCAGGGTGGTAACGCTGGGGCAACATCTGCTCGAAGACGGCGCGGCTGTCCGAATACCCGAGGCGTTGCAGCAGGAACACGACGACACCGGCGGTCCTGGAGGAGATCGATGAAATTCTCCCGTTTTGCCGTACACCGCCCCATTTTCACCATAATGGTGGTGATTATGATCCTGATACTCGGCGGAGTCTCTCTCTCCCGCCTGCCGATCGACCTGATGCCGGATATCACCTTTCCGACGTTGAGCATATCCACGACGTATTCAAACGCGGGCCCCGAGGAAATGGAAAAGCTGGTGACGCAGCCCGTCGAGGAAGCGATGAGCGCGGTGCCGGGAGTGGAAGGCGTAAGCTCGATATCATCCGAAGGCAACAGCAATGTGCGTGTTACCTTCAACTGGGGAACCGACCTCGACGCCGCCGCAAACGACATCCGCGACCGGCTTGACCGGGTGATACCGCGCCTGCCGGAAGACGCCAGCCGGCCGAGCCTGCGGAAGTTCGACCTGGCGAGTTTCCCGGTCCTTATCCTGGGAGCGTCCAGCCGCCTGGACCCCATACAGGTACAGAGCATAATAGAAAAGCAGATCAAGTACCGCATCGAACGCGTTCCCGGCGTCGCCGCGCTGGACGTCTGGGGCGGCCTTGACCGTGAAATACACGTCAACATAGACCCGGACAAGATAAAGGCGATGCGGCTGTCCCTGAACCAGATACTTGCGCAGATCCGCGCCGGCAACATCAACCTGCCGGCGGGCTCGATCGACCGCGGGAACTATGAAGTCGCCATCCGAACGCCCGGAGAATTCCGGAAACTGGAAGAACTGCGGGACACCGTGGTCGCCGAGCGCGAAGGTTCCCCGGTGCTGCTTCGTGAAGTCGCCGATGTCGAAGATTCGTGGCAGACCATCAGGCGCATCGTCCGCGTCAACGGCGAACCTGGCGTCAGGCTTTCCGTAAACAAGCAGTCGGGCACCAACACCGTCGAAATAGCCCGCGGTGTGCTAAAGGAAATCGAGGCAATCAACCGCGACATCCCGCAGATCAAGCTGATCCCCATAATCGATTCCTCGGATTTCATCCAGCGCTCCATTAGAAATGTAGGGCAGGCGGCGCTTTACGGAGGGCTGCTTGCAGTGGCGGTGCTGCTGTTCTTCCTAAGGGACTTCCGCAGCACGGCGGTGATAGCGACGGCGATTCCGGTATCGATCGTTGCAGCTTTCGGGCTGATGTACTTCGGGGGCTTCACGCTGAACATGATGACGCTGGGCGGGCTGGCCCTGGGTGTGGGCATGCTGGTGGACAACTCCATCGTGGTCATCGAGAACATCTACCGGCTGCGCGAGAACGGACAGGCCCCGCTGGAAGCAGCGGTCAACGGCAGTAAAGAGGTTACGGCCGCCGTCGTGGCCAGCGCGCTCACGACGATGGCCGTCTTCCTCCCGTTGATTTTCGTTCGCGGGATGGCCGGCGTCATGTTCAAGCAGTTTTCATTCGTCATCGCCTTTTCGATACTGTGCTCGCTGCTCTCGGCCCTGACGCTGGTTCCGATGCTGGGCGGCAGGCTGGTACGCCCCACTTCGCTCGCTGCAGCCGCCGGAGAGAGCTTCGCACACAAGCTCTTCAGGCGAAGCGAGATGCTTTTCCGGGCGATGGAAACGGCATACAAACATCTGCTGCACACGGTACTGAACCACCGGCTGGTGACGGCGGGCCTTTCAACACTCCTGTTCATCGGCAGCCTTGCACTCGCACCCCTGCTGGGCACCGAGTTGATGCCCAAGACGGACGAGGGCGAGATACGGATAGACGCTGAGATGGAAGTCGGCACCCGCCTGGAACTGGTCGATGAAAAGATGCAGCAGATCGAAGCCGTGGCGCGCCGGCTTGTGCCTGAGATCAAGAGCATTGTATCCAGCACCGGCGGCCATGGATGGCACGGCAGCGCTTCCCACACGGGCGACCTGAGGATTTCGCTGGTTGCGCAGGCACAGAGGACCCGTTCCAGCGAAGAAATAGCCCAGCAGCTCCGCAAGGCGCTGGCCGGCATACCGGGCACGACTGTCCGGATCAGGACCAGCACGGGGCTCTTTATCTTCAGCCGGATGGCAGGCAGCACCGAAAAAGTGCAGGTGGAGATCCGCGGCCACGATCTCGAGACGGCGGATGCGCTTGCAGAAAGCGTCCGGCGTATCGTTGAAAACGTCCCCGGCATCACGGATGCCGACGTCAGCCGCGATACCGGCACACCCGAAGAACAGGTGATCGTGGACCGTCGCAAGGCCGCCGACATGAAATTGAGCGTCCAGCAGGTGGCGGAAGCGCTCCAGACGGTTCTTTCCGGCACCCGGGCCGGCGACTTCCGGGAGAGTGGCGACGAATTCCCCATCATGGTCCAGGTCAAGGACGCCGACAAACTCGGCCTCAACGAAATACTCGACCTGACGCTCGCCAATGCCGACGGAGAGCCGGTCGTGCTGCGGAACGTGGTGCAGACCGTTCAGCGGCGAGGTCCGGTGGCCATCGAGCGCAAAGACCAGGAACGCCTGGTCACGGTATCCGCCAATATCGGCGATCGCGACATGGGATCGGTCATACGGGACATCCGGGACGGACTCCGCTCCATTCCGGTTCCGAGCAACTTCAGCATAATCTTCGGCGGGGAATATGAAGAGCAGCAGGAAGCGTTCTACGAACTCCTCATCGGCTTCATCCTCGCCCTCCTTCTCGTCTATATCGTGATGGCCTGCCAGTACGAATCGCTGCGGGATCCTTTTGTCGTGATGTTCTCGGTACCGCTCGCAGCCATAGGCGTTATACTCATGCTCTTCATGACGCGCACGACGTTCAACGTGCAGTCGTTCATAGGCTGCATCATGCTTGGAGGAATAGTGGTCAACAACGCCATACTCCTGGTCGACACGACCAACCTGCTGCGACGGCGCGATGGGATGCCTTTGCGCGAGGCCGTGGAAGAAGCCGGAAGACGAAGGCTGCGACCCATTCTCATGACCGCCATGACCACGATGCTCGCCCTTGTGCCCCTCGCGCTGGGCATAGGCGAAGGCGGAGAAGCCCAGGCGCCCATGGCGCGGGCGATAATCGGCGGGCTGCTGAGTTCCACGCTGGTTACCCTGGTCTTCGTGCCCGTCCTGTATTCGCTGTTTGAGCGCAGGCGGCCCGGCCATGCCGTCGGGACACCGCAGGACAACGTGTCATGCGAATCAGGATCCGGCTCATGATCAGACCGCCTGGAGTCATGCATCCGGTTACGGCAACTCGACGGCTCCGGCTTCCGGGACTCAAATCAACAGCCCTGCCGCTCCTGGCGCTTGCCATTCTGACGTCGTGCACCGCGCCGACTCCGATCGAAACATGGCAGTCGCTGGGCCGCTATCACGAGCCGGTCGAAGTCCCCGCGGCCGTAGAAACCGCTGCGGAAAATGCCGGTGGCGGCGAGGAAGCCGCCGATCCCGGCCCGCTCAGCCTGACACTGAAGGAAACCATCCTGAGAACTCTCGAAAACAACCAGGCATTCCGCACCGAACGGCTGTCGCCGGCAATCCGCCGCACTTATGAAGAGCAGGAACGCGCCGCCTTTGATCCCACCCTGTCGGCCGCTGCAAGCGCCCAGCACCTGCGAGACGACTCGAACGTCGGCTCCGAAACAACGGATTCCGATACAGGCGACATACGGCTCAGCGGTTTCCTACCATCCGGGACCACCGTGGAAATAGGAGGAAGCGGAAGCGCTGCGGACAGCGAGGGAGGTACGGATATCCGCTCCACCGACGCTTCCTGGGACATTACCGTCTCGCAATCACTGCTTCGCGACAGGGGCACTGGCGTAAACCTGGCCCGCCTGCGGCAAGCCAGGCTCGACACGAAAATATCGACTTATGAACTGCGCGGTGCCGCCGAAGCATTGGTCGCGCAGACTGAAGAGGCCTATTGGGACTACGTCCTGGCCGAACGCTCCATAGAAATATTCGAACAGTCTCTGGCCATTTCCAGGCAGCAGGTTGAAGAAGTCAAGGAGCGCATCCGTGTAGGCAAGATAGCCGAAACCGAACTTGTGGCCGCCGAAGCCGAAACGGCAAGCCGCCACGAAGAACTGATCCAGGCCCGCGGCGCGTTTGCCAAGCGGCGACTGGCTCTCGTCCGCCTGCTGAATCTTTCGGGCGGGCAATCGGCATGGGACAGGCAGATCACACTCACGGACGCCCCGGAAATTCCTTCCGTCCAACTCGACAGTGTCCAGACACACGTTGCGGTGGCCTTCAAGGAACGGCCTGATCTGAACCAGGCCCGCCTCATGATACAGCGCGGCGACCTGGAAATCGTCAGGACCCGGAACGGCCTTCTCCCCAAGCTGGACGTTTTCGTCGGCATGGGAGGTTCGCGTTACGCCAATTCATTCTTGAGCAAGAGCGATGTTGACGGAGACGATATTTCATATGCAGTGGGGATCGCCTTTGAAGTGCCTTTCGGGAACCGTGACGCCAGAGCGCGGCATGAACGGGCGATGCTTTCCCGCGAACAATCACTTGCAGCACTCCGCAACATGGAACAATTGGTCCAGGTAGATGTCCGCTCAGCGTACGTGGATGCCGAACGTGCCGCGGAGCGTATCCGGGCAACCAGGGCCACAAGGGACCTCAGGGAAAAATCCCTGAACGTCGAGGAAGAAAAATTCCGCGTCGGCAAGTCCACCACGTTCGTCGTCTCACAGGCACGCCGCGACCTTGTTGCAAGCCGCATAGCCGAAGTCGAAGCGGTTATCGGGTATCGCAAGGCGCTGCTCGACCTGTACAGGCTCGAAGGTTCCCTGCTGCACAGGTGGGGCATCGACACGCCCTGAACAGCGGTCATTCATCGCAAATAGCGATCCAGCCTACCCCTGTCTCCACACCGGTCCCCGGATTACCCGATGTCATGCATTCAGCGCGCCTGGTAGAGGATCTTCAGGCTTTCCGCCAGAGTCCTCCACTGCTCCGACGCTCCTTCGGTGGCGCCGATAATCTCCGAGGACTTTTCGATATCTCCCGCTGCAGCGTATAACGCCGCCGTCTGTATACGGTTATCCGCATTATCTTCGGCATATTTTGCCGCTATCCCGGCGAATCTCCTGCCGGACAGCGAGTTCCACGGTACCGGCATGCTGCCGGCGGCGAACTCCACCATAAGTCCCTGTTCCGCCGCACCGGTTATCTTCACCCGCACGGCGGAACCGCCCAGGTCTATGTACACACTCTCGTTCCTGCCGGCCCCTACCCCGCCGATGATACGACTGCGTGAAAGGGCGGTTATCGCGGGAACGGCATCTTCGACCGCCTTGCACGCGGCGGCTACCGCTGTTTCATCCGGCCCGGAAACCGTCGTGGGCGTAAGTATTCTGGGACTCTGCCCCGATGCAGAAGTACTCGCTGCCCGGTCCTGTTGCAGGAAAGTCGTTTCTTCGTCAATATCGCGTGGCCTGGGCCCGTAAATCGGCAGTTCCTGTCCCAGTTCGTAGGCACCGATATCCGGAGCCATACCGGTGAACCCGTCATTCACGTTTGGAATGCGCACTCCGGCATCGACCACGCGTGCGCCAGGTACCGGGCGGAGATCCTGGGCCCCCAGTTCGGGGACGGGCTGAATGGGAAACGGAACCCCTTTGAACACGTTCATGTCCACGCGAACTCCATGCGGTTCGGCCGCGGTGAAGCTCCTGCCGCCGATCCTGGCGTTGAACGCGGTCTGGTAAGTGCCGACAGCGTCATAATCGAAGGAACAGTGGGGCCCGTGGCTGGCGATATAAGCGGCCATCCCTCTGCCGGCACCGTAGTCGCCCCAGTTGACGGTGCTGGGCCCGCCGATGGCCAGATTGTTTCGGAAAAAGGCGAAGTCAAAAGGTTCGCCGGCGAAACAGGCCATACCATCGCCGACCTTCACGACCGTGTTATGAAGAATGACGTCGCCCCGGCTGTGCCGGTGGAGCTTGTAGGGCGCGTAAGTGAGGTTGTACATGGAATTGCGGATGAAATAGGTAGGCCCGCCGAGACCGGGCTGCGAGCTGAGACCGACGAAACAATTGGTCAGCCTGTTGCGCATGATACGGCAATTGGACATGCAGAAATCGGCTTCTATGCCGTCGTCGGCCCCGAGATAAACATCGTTGTTATATATATCTATGCAGTGCTGGTCCACTGTACCGGTGTCTTCCATGGTGGAAATGGCGTCCCTGAAACCTTTGACCCTGTTGAAACAGACAACGTTGCCGGGGCCCGTGATTTCGATGCCCTCTCCGATATTCTTGCCATGAGCGCCCATGGTTTCGGAACGCCATTCGGTGGTGCCGGTAATGACGTTGTCGGAAATGTAGCAGTTCCTGGCACCGGGCTTGTATGCTACAACGCCGAAAACGGCATTGATCGTGCAGTACCGGACTGCACAATTCTCGGCACCGCCCATCGTAACACCCTTGCTGGAACGACCGGAAGCCGTGTTCCTGACGGTAAGACCGTCAATGTAGACCCATTTCCTGTTGCGCAGGTTTATCGATTCGAAGACGGCTTCGCCCTGCGGACACCTGTAGATGACAGGCCGACCGGGCGAGCCATCACGCGGCGTGAGCACACCATGCGAGCCGGGTGAAACATTGACGACTTCGCCCGCGCCGGGCCTTGGCACGGGCCTGGTCCGTGCATGAACGGTCTTTTCCGCAGAACCGCCGTCGGGGTCGACCAGCTTCAGCTCGATCTCGTAGATGGAATCGGGCCTCAGGTCAAAAATGCTGCCCGAATGCTTGTTTTTCCAGTTGAAGATGGGGGTGGTGCCGCGACTGCTGCCGGCGGGCACCCGGCGCAACGGCATGGCGTTCTTCCAGGATTCCTCCCCGCGGCGCCTGTAGCGCACGGACACGGCGCTGTTGAGATTGTCATCGCCGGTTATCTCCCATTCGACGGCAAGGTTGGTAACCGTCGGATAAGGACAGGTGATTTCACCCGGCATCGTCGAGTTTTCCGCCTCAAGAGGAATCGAGAACAGAACCAACAGGAGGACGACAAGCAAAGCCCTGGCGGGCAAGAATCTTTTACCGGATAGACACATGATCATCCCCTGGTATCCCGAGCAGGCACGGCGTCTATTCATTGTAGCAGTTCCCCGTGGAACCGCCCATAGTGAATTCTACCGCCCGGCGAGCAGAGCGTTACCGGACACTTGGCAGGAGCGCAGCATGAGTCCGAAGCACCTGTGACAAAACGCCCTGAGCAGCCTAAGACCGCTGCTCGCCCAGCCAGACCAGCATCTCGCCCGGGTTGCGGTTGGCCCACAGGAAATACGGCACAGCCCGGATGTGAGCGCCCCTCGTTTCCACGGGCCGGCAATTACCGTAGAGCTTCCCCCCTGCTGCACCTGCCGTCCTTACGGCCTCCCCCTCGATGACAACGGCCCCGTCAAACAGGCTCTTGTCGTAAGAAGCCGTCAGCCTGGTACCGGTGGGCAGCCGCAGCGAATTCAACGCCGGCCCGTTGTCGGTTTCTTCGAGGCAATAGACCACGGGTCCCCGCTGCAGCGCCACACGGCAGGCGGCCCTGCGAACAAGAGGATCCGCATACACCCGTTCAACCGGCATGTCGAGTTCCATCTTGACGCAATCGCCGCTGCGCCATTCCCTGTCAATGACCGCATAGCCGTTTTTCACGGGTGCGTCCACGCGCCTTCCGTTGATTTTCAGCCCGGCGCGGCTGCACCAGCCGGGTATCCTGAGGGCGAGGCGGAAAGCAGCCTCTCCCTGCAGATCGACGCTCACCGTAACATCCCCGTCCCACGGATAGTCCGTATGCTGCGAAACGACAACAGGCTTGCCCGCCATGACCATGCGAGCGCTGCTCTCCGCAAACAGGTGAATCCATATCTCGCGCCGGCCGAGCGAATAGATATACGAACCAAGCGATGCGATCAGCCTGGCGATATTCGGAGGACAGCACGCGCACCCGAACCATTCGCTTCGCCTGTAGTAATACCCTGGGCCTACGTACGTCCCGTTGCCGTCAAACCCGGGATAGGATGCCAGCGGGTTGCCGTAGAAAAATTTTGCCCCGTCCTGGGAGATACCGCTCAGTATCCCGTTGTAGAGCGCCCGCTCCATCACGTCGGCGTAACACGAACGGGGATCGATGCCGAGCATCCTCCACGCGAAAAACAACAGCGCTATGGCGGCGCACGTCTCGGCATACGCGGAATCGTCAGGCATGTCGTAGTCCGCCGTGAATCGCTCCCCGTACGCAGTGGAACCGATCCCGCCGGTCACGTACATCTTTCTGCCGGTTACGCTCTCCCATAATCGCCTGCACGCGGCGAACAATTCGCCGTCGCCGGTCAAGGCGGCGACGTCGGCCATGCCTGCATACAGATAACACGCCCTGACGGCGTGCCCCACGGCCTCGTCCTGCTTCCGTACCGGCAGATGCGCCTGGTAGTATCCGTGTCCGCGGGCCGCGCCCTTGTCGTTTCTGGCAGCGGCCTCGATATCGAAGTAGTGCGGATTCCGGCCCCGTTCATCAATGAAGTACCGCGCAAGCTCCAGGTACCGGTCCTCACCCGCAGCCAGTGAAAGCCGCACCAGCGCCAGTTCAATCTCCTCGTGCCCGGGATAGCCGCGCTTCTGGCCCCGTTTCCGCCCGAACGTTTTCGCTATGTGGTCGGCGTTGCGTTTCATCATGTCAAGGAACGCCGTCTTGGCGGTCGCCGAATGATATGCGACGGCGGCTTCCATGAGGTGCCCGGCGCAGTAGAGTTCGTGGCAGTCCCTGAGGTTGGTCCATCGCCGGCCCGGCTCTACCAGCGAATAGTACGCATTCAGATACCCGTCCTCTTCCTGCACGTCCGCCATCCCCGCCACTATCTTGTCGATGCGGCGTTCCATCGCCTTGTCCGGATTGTGCACAAGGCTGTATGACGCGGCTTCAATCCACTTGGCAACGTCTGAATGCATATATATGCGGGGCGTCCCGGTAACCAGTTCCGGCCACTCGCGCAAGTCAAGGTGCCCGGATTGTTTGAGATGTTCGTATTCCGCCGGCAGCGTGACTTCCCTGTTGCGACGCATGAATGGGGCCCAGAAACCGCCGGTAATGTCGACATCCTTGAGAGGCAGCGCCGCCAACCTTCTCTTGATCTTATTTGCCATTGGAACCCCTTTCCTGGGGACATACGTGCCTATTCCGACACCATAAACATCTTGACGCCGGGTGGCGAATGCGTCAAGATGTTATATTTGTAGAATAACGCGATAATTCCGACATGGAGCTCCCTGATGAAAATCCTCATGACGGCCGCCGCATCTCCGGTACACGCCGCCAATGCAGGTTTATTCGTTTCGCGTGGTTTCGGGATACACCCCACACGCGTCATCGATTCCCACGAACTCTTATATGTCCACTCCGGCGTCCTGGGTATCCGCGAGGAACAGCACTGCTTTGAAGTCAAGTCGGGCCAGACGCTCATCCTATTCCCCGACAGGGAACATGGCGGCACGCTGGCCTATCCCAGGGATCTTTCATTCTACTGGGTGCACTTCCGTCTTGCTGAAGCCCACGATGCATCCCCGGTTCTGCGCCTGCCGCAGATATCGACGGTGGCCCGTCCCGACCGCCTTGTCGAACTCTTCCGCCTGTTTCTTGACGACCAGGAATCCGGCCGGGGAGACAGCGCCGTGGCGGACGGCCTTGTCCACCTCATGCTGGCCGAAGCCGCCCAGCCGGCGCCGGCTTTCATTGACGCTCCGTTTCCGGGGGCGGCACTTGCATCCAGGGCCGACCGTTACCTTCGGGAACATTTCCATGAGCCCATCGGAACGGCACACGTTGCCAGGATACTGCACTGCAATCCCGACTACCTCGGACGCGTCTATCGAAAGGCCTATGGCCGCACCATCACCGACTCCATCCACGAATGCAGGCTCAGGCTGGCGCGCCGTCTGCTGATGGACAGCGGCTTGAACATAAATGAGATAGCATGGGAATGCGGCTACGACCAGCCGGGATACTTCCGCAGGGTCTTTGGAAAGCATGCGGGCATGTCGCCGAGGAGTTATCGAAGGCTCCATGCGCGCGTCCATTATAATACCGATTAGCATATGGAGGATACATGGGAGAATGGTTTCAGGAATTCTTCTCCGGTCTGTATACGGACGTGCTGGCAGGGCTTTTTGACGAGCAGACGACGCTGGCGCAGGCAAGGACGGTAAAACGCCTCCTGCGCCTCCGCAAGGGCCGTTCCGTCCTCGACGTGCCCTGCGGGATGGGGCGGCTGTCCATCCCGCTGGCGCAGATGGGGCTCGAGGTGACCGGCGTCGACCTGACGGCAAGATACATACACAGGGCACGCAGGAACGGTTCCAGGGCGGGTGTCGCCGTTGATTTCGTATGCAGGGACATGCGCGCGTTGGACTACGCCGGCGTGTTCGACGGTGCATTCAACTGGTTCGGCAGCTTCGGATACTTCAGCGACGCGGACAACCTCCTCTTCTGCAAAGCCGTTTACAGGGCGCTGAAACCGGGAGGTCTGTTTCTGATCGAGGGAATAAACAAACCCTGGCTGCTCGACAATTTCGTGGCCTCTTCCGAATCCGCCGTCGGAAGAGTCACGGTAAAACAGAAACACCGCTGGGATCCAGAATCCAACCGGATGCTGTCAACGTGGCGGATCGCCACGGGGAAGACCGTCGAGAAGCATCGCGTCATCATGCGGATCTTCGACGGCGCCGAAATACGCCGCCTGCTGCGGAAAGCAGGCTTTACCGGTATCGTCCTGCATACGAACCCGCCGGGCAAACCTTTCACCCGCCGTTCGAGAAGGTTCATCGTGGTAGCCGGACGGCCGCGATAACCCGCCCGCATGCCGTCCATGACCGCGACGGCGACGGTTACACCAATATCGAGGAACACCTGCATTCTCTCCTGTAGCACCATGGCCGTCTTACTGTCCCGAAAACCTCTACCGCCAAGCCGGCAAAGCGCCTTTTCAGTGCGCCGGTGAAGAGAGCCACGCCGCAAGAATGCCGAAAAAATCGTCCATCGCGTGCTTTTCGGTCCACGGGTAGTGTCCGCACTTTTCAAGTTCCACGTATTCCAGACCGGAAATATGCGGCTTGAGACTCTCGCAAATCATCCGGCCGGGGTGCGGATCGTAGGCACCGTGTATCATAACGACCGGCACTTCTATGCGGGCAAATGCCGCTGGATAGAGCCCCTCTCCCTGCAGTCTAAGCATGTCGGCCCATGTTTCTGCATGTGCGCGTGCGTCGCACACCGCCGGCTCATCCGGCTCAGCAACCGGCTCAAACGAATAGATGGGCTCGATCAACTTCCCCAGCGCGTCCAGCCGCTCATCAGGATCCGGGTATTCCTGTTCAAGGCGGCCAATCCGTTCCCGCAATGCGGAATCCGTACGCTCCCTGCAGACGTCCTCCATCTTCCGCCTTGCTTCCACGTCGAACGTCCCGCATCCGACAAGTACCAGTGAGCGGACGCTCTCCGGGTGCGCCGCGGCGCATGCCAGCGCGAGCATCGCTCCCCAGGAATGTCCCACAAGCGCCGGGGTGTCGTCCTGCTCCATTATGAGCCCATGCAGGTCTGCGACGTGGCGGGCGACAGTCAGCGGTTCCGGGCTGCTCCCGCGCTGAAACGGTTCCAGAACCTTGAACGATCCGGAGAGCCTCCTGGCCACCGGCGCCATGTACCCGGCCGCTCCCGGACCTCCATGCAACACGATCACCGGCCGCCCCGCACCGCCGTATGTACGAATATACATCCCCGGCGGTTCGCCGTCCGTCATGATAACACGACTCTCAAGTCCCCCCCGGAACCGCCGGCCGGGATACGGAGTTCGTCCCCACCACATTCACAGCGCGGCAAGAGCAGCTCCAACCTGCCCTGCACCTCTCATATCAGCCCGTCCCAGCCGTCACAGATGTCTATCGGCGACTGGCTGCCGGCAAGGTACAGAAGCCTCAGGACCGTATTTCTGGCCCCGACGGCACGGAGCGTAAAACCTTCCTCTTTCAGCCTGGCGCCCAGTTCCATCAGCGCCGCAAGCGAATAGCTGTTCATGCATTCCACGTTCGAGAGGTCCAGCGCAAGGTCCGAACACTTGTCCCCTTCCTCCTCGCGCAGGCTGACCAGGAACGCGTCGCACTCTTTCCGGCGAAAAACCCCTGAAAGCCGCGCTATCAACAACGCCCCCTTGCGTTCGAAAACAACACGCCCGGCGTCCAGCCGCCCGCTCCCCATCACCTTGCGGACCCCGGCCTTTATCTGCTCCGCCAGCGACGATTCCGGCTCACCGTCGATGAAACTGAATGTATGATGCGGCGCTTCGCTTCCGGGCGCCGATCCCAGCCGGATCTTGTCGCCATCCTTCAGGCATGCCGTCCCCACAACATGCGTCCCGTTCACGAACGTCCCATACGTGCTGCCGTGATCTTCCAGCACCCAGCCGCCGTCTTCATATCTGACCTCGGCATGGTAGCGGCTGACCCGCAGCAGGGGCACGCAGACATCGTTATCCGCATGCCGCCCTATCGAAACAACCGGCTTGTCGAGCACAATCTCCAGGCCGCTCTGCATATCGACCAGTTTTGCACTCATATCCACCGCTTTCCAGCCCTGCAGGGGCTGCAACCTGCAGCCCGTCCGGGCCCTTAGGGTGCTATGGTAAGCGTAACTTCCCTCACGTTGGAAGACGCGTCTTCCGCCGTAATGGCGATAATGGTCGAAGCCGGAGCGGCGTTCAATACCACGTCTGGGGCTGTCCACGCGCCGTTCACGTATCCCATGTCCGTCCCGCCGACCGTCAGCAGGACGTCGCCGGACACCGCGTCCGTGGCCGTGCCTGCAATCACCGCATGTGTGCAGGAAACAGCCGGAGCTGCCGCGTCTGCCAGATAAGGCATCAGCGTATCGTATACTTCCTCGGCGACCTCCTGGTGCCCGGCCGGGCTCAGATGAACTTCGTCCGCAGCGTACAGGGTGAGCAATTCGACCTGTGTCTTCGCCATGAACCTGTCATATACGTCCACGATGACAAGATTGCGCTCTGTCGCCGCTTCTTCTATCTGCGCCGCCCACGGCCCGAGTTCGGTATTCTTGACGCCGCCGATGACGTGCGGCGGAGGAACCACGACCGCCAGGTCGGCACCGGCGTAACGCAGGAATATGTCCAGCGACCGGTTCACGTTATCACGGAAGTTCGCGATGTTGGACGTGTCCAGGAAATCCTCTCCCGACGCCGCATACGCGTCGTTGAACATGAATTCGACCAGCATGATGTCGGGCGCTTCCTCCGCTATGAAATCCTGCACGTTTATCGCAAAAGACCAGTATTCCTCACCGCCTATGCCGTGGTTTACCGACGTTATCGTGTCATACCCCAGCCCTGTTCTGAACATCGGCTCGATAAGCACGGGAAACGCCTGCGTCGTCCGGTCCGGCAGCTGCGCCCCGTACGTAAGGCTGTCTCCCAGGCACAGTATCTTGAACGGCTGCGTCGCCGCCGCTTTTGCCGCCGTCAGGGGCAGCCCCGGAGCGCTCGGCACGGGTGTGGGCGAGGGAGACAGGCCGTCCACCAACCGGATGTCGTCGACGTCGAACGTCACGGGCCCCCTGGCCTGCCAGTCTTTGTCGCGGCTCGGTTTTATCGAAAAACCTATCGCCTGGATATCCGCCGCCGCCAGCACCTCGTCCGTCGTACCCGTGTAGTTCCTCTGCACGAACTCCCGCCACGGTATTACGACTTCCGTCCAGCTACTGGTTATGGTGAACCCGGCGTATAAACGATAGTAGGACCCATCATGAATGAGTTCAACGATCCCCCACGTCGTGCCCGCACCGCTCTTTACCCAGAATTTCACCCCGTCGTAGTTCTGCCACTGTGACGAATCAGCCACGTACTTCCAGAAATACGGGTTCCCCTCGGTAGCCGTGGACACAAAAGATATCTCGAGTCCCCCCGCCCCTTCCATCCCCGCCACAGTCGTCACCGTGGCGTTCGCGCTGTGGCTGCTTCCGGCCGTGGTATCCAGCGACGCCACCTGCAATTCCGCTGCACCGGCGGCAAAGGACAACCCGATCACGCACAACACTGCAAATAATGTTTTCCCCGGCATTTCCATTCTCCTCTCGACTCCCGACAGGCACAGAAATCATCCTCCGCAGCAACGGTACGCCGGCATGTCTTTCCCCTGCGTCCGTCCCGTGGGGCCCGAGCGCGCCCCAAACGCTGCGTACCCCTTGATTGTAGACATCGCGCCCTGCGCCGTCAACCTTTTACGCCGGCCCCGCATCGAATACGGCTTTGCCGCCTGGCCTCGCAGCCGCCCCGGCCCTGGCCCAATATGCCGTTCCCGAATCCCCGGCTCTCCCGGTGCTCAATCACGGTTCCCTCGCCTTGAAACGCTCGATCACTTCGATTGCCGCCGTCGCGTTATCGAAAACAACGTCCCTCATCGTCCTGATCGCGTAGTAGACATATCCGTCATGCCTGGCTTCGGCGTAGATGTTCCCCTTCCGCACGGCGTCCATGAACTCCTCGTACGTCGTTTCCAGAACAGGCATGATATTGTCCACGCGCCTGGGGGCGCCGTCTATCATCCCCACCGGACCGTTGCCGCCGGATTCATTTTCCGGCACGTCCAGAAAAACATACTGGCCCTGCGCTGCAGCCAACCGCGATCCCGCCATGAATAATACGCCGTCCGTCACTTCCGGCTCTTCCACCCCCAGTTGCTTCGCAAGTTCGTACAGATCCTTCCTGATCCTGTCACAGGCGGCCCTGCAATTCCTGTAGCTCGACAGCCTGCTGAAATTCAGAAATACCCCCAGTCCGGCGTTTTCGACCTTCATATCGAGCGCCCGCGAACAATTCCGGGCATGAACAAGTGGGATCAGACTTGCTTCGACACGCTCTTCCCCGTCGGCGGGCGGATCGCTCCGGGTTTCAATAAAACGCCGGAGAATCTCCGTCTGCGACGAATTCTCTCCGTATTCGTGCTTGAACATCCCGTTGTTCTCCAGGTTGAACGGCCTGAACACGTAGGTAATGCGTACTTCGGGCCCCGCCGGGCGAGCAACCTGCCCCGCCGGCGGTGGAATGCTTTCTGTTGCCGGTGGAACGTTCTCCGCCGCCGCCGGTGTACCTTGTTCCCTTTCACAGGCGGGCCCTGCCAGGACAGCCAGGATCAGCGCCCCGAACAGAAGTCTCTTCATGCTCCTCCCTTCAACACCCGCTTCCGGCACAGGGCCGTTACCGCTTCACCCTGGCATTGCCTTCCCAGATGCTCCATATCTGACCTTCGTCGGCCGGTTGAGCATAGTCCGTCAGGAGCGTCACGACTAGAGCGCCGCAGGCCCATCCGAACTGGACCCATTTCTCGGCCTCCCAGCCCTTCAACACCGCATAAAGCAGCCCCCCCACAAATCCGTCCCCGCCACCGATACGGTCCAGCACGCCGATTTCACGCGGCTCCACAATGTGCCAGTTGCCTCCCTCGGAGAGAATTGCCCCCCACTTATGTTCGTTGGCGCTCACGACCTCGCGCAGCGTCGTTGCAAAAACCGACGCCTTGGGATATGACTTCCGCGCACGTTCTATCATGCCCTTGAAGCTGTCTATCTTTGCCGCAAGATCCTTGCCGCCGGCTTCCGGGCCCTCGATGCCCAAGCAGAGCTGGAAGTCCTCTTCATTGCCCACCAGGATGTCCGCCACCCCGGATATCTCGGAAAAAATGTCCCTCAGCTCTTTCTCGCGCCCCTTCCAGAACGACGCGCGGTGGTTCAGGTCGAACGATATGCGCGTACCGTGTTTCTTTGCCGTTCTGGCTATATCCAGGCAGAACGCACCCGTGTCCGGCGAAAGCGCTCCTATCAGCCCGGACAAATGCACCATCTGCACGCCTTCTTCCCCCAAAATCCGTTCCAGGTCGAAATCTTTGGCTTTCAGTATCCTGCCGACCTCGCCGGCCCGGTCATTATGCACCCGCGGCCCCCTGGACCCGAACCCGCTGTCCGCCAGATTGAACTGGTGCCGGTAGCCCCACGGCCCGCCCTGGTCCACCTCCGGCCCTTCGCAGTCCATCCGCCGGCTTCCCAGGTCGTCGCGTATCAGCCGCGATATGGGACTTCCCTTCACGAAGTTAGTAAGCACCTTGACCGGCAGGCCCAGGTATGATGAAACACTCGCCACGTTGGATTCCGCGCTGGTGACCTGCAGATGCATCGTCCCGCCGGTATGCATCGGCTGACCACTGGCTGGAGTCAGCCGGACACCCATGCTCGTCGGGACGAGAAGCGCATATCGACAGCCCTGGCGAAGTTCGATGGCCATGTTCGCTCCTTTCTCTGGCGTGTCCTGCCGGCCGCACCCGGCAGCACGGTTGCCCGTGTGTGTCCCCAATAATAGCGCCAACGATATCCTCCGCCACGCAGAAAGCCCCAAATCTCCTCTTTCGCCGTGCGGCCCTGTCCTCGCCATCCACCATGTGTTCCCCATCCCGGCCCGTTGTCGGATTTTGATAGGGTAGCGTATAACACCCCGTCCGGTTTTTCAGAGCGGAGCCCGCCAAATTCAGTGACGGGCTATATAGCTGTTGCAATTTGTCACACATGGCCTACAATAATTGCGGTTTTATCCTTGGGAAGGGCCTAAAATGGGTGAAGAAGAAAAACCTGGTGGCTCCGCGGACAACACAAGCCGCCCCCCCTCTGATCAGACCGCCCGCTTGGCAAACCTCATCCTGACAAGCGGTCTAGCCAGCAAATCCGATGTCATGGCCTGCGTCAACGCCTGGGAAAAAGTGAAAGCCCTGGGAGTGCAGCATTCCCTTGTCCAGGTGATGATGGACAAGGGTATTATTACGGCTAACCAGGCCAGGGCGGTTACCGAAGCATCCGAATCGGGCGATAAACACGGCCTCCTCGGCGGCTACCTGCTGATGGAAAAGCTCGGCGAAGGCGGCATGGGCACCGTCTTCAAGGCCAAGCAGGTCTCGCTGGGACGCTACGTGGCCCTCAAGATCCTGCCCGATGACATGGCCAAGGACGAGCAGTTCCTGGCGCGTTTCGAACGCGAAGCACGCATTGCCGCCAGTATCCACCACCCCAATATAGTCGGCGCCATAGATTCGGGTATCGCAGCGGGCAAGCGCTACTTCGCCATGGAACTCGTCGAAGGCGAATCCGTAAAGGACATTCTCGACAGGGAAGGGAAGATCCCTCCCACAAGGTCACTTGAAATTATCATCCAGATAGCACGCGCTCTCGAAGCAGCCTGGCGCAGCAACCTTATCCACCGGGACATCAAGCCCGATAATATCCTGATTGACAAGAGCGGTGTCGCCAAGCTCGCCGACCTGGGCCTCGCCAAGGAAACCACCGATAACGAAGTCACCAGTCTCACCATGACCGGCCTCGCCGTCGGCACTCCCAATTACGTCTCGCCCGAACAGGCTACCGCAGACAAGACCGACATCCGCACCGACATCTACTCCCTTGGCGCCACCTTCTACCACATGGTGACGGGCCGGATGCCTTTCGCCGGTGAAAACCCCCAGGAAGTCATCCTCGCACGCTTCAAGCAAATGCCCAAGCTTGCCAATGAGCTGAACCGGGAAGTCCCCCGTTCCATGGCTATCGTCATCGACAACATGATGGCCATCAGGGCCGATGACCGCTACCCGGACCCGCGTGTCCTCCTTCATGACCTGCTTCTCGTGTCCGAAGGACACCAGCCCGAATACGCCAGCGGCTCCGAAGCATCCCGTAAACGCGCCGTCGCCACCGCCAGGGATATGCGCGGCGATACCGGCGTGCGCCTCAGGCCCGTCAAGCAACACACCGTTCTGTCAAAGGGCATCGCCGCCGGTTTCATCATCCTCGTCGTTGCCGCAGGCGTCGCTATCGGCACGGGGATAAGCCGCTACTATTTCAAACGCTCGGGTGCGCCAACGGTGTCTTTCACCGACGCCGGGTCCAGAGTTTCCACTAAAGACCTTGCCGCCGCCCTGGAAGAATTGAATGGCCTTATCACGGCCGGGGAATATGATCAAGCCGTTGCCAGGGCCGATCTTCTCGCCGTCAAGTTTGTGGGCGTCGATGGCGCTGAACAACTCGACGAACTCAAGAAGTCCGCCGCTTCTGCACGTGCTGAACTCCTTGATGCCGAAGTCGGCAAAGCCATATCCAGAACCAGGGCTCTTATTGCGGAACGCAGCTACTCCGATGCCGTTTCCTTCGCCACCGAGAATCTTGCCAGGTACCGCGGCGCTCCAATGGCCGCAGAACTCGATACCCTCAGAATGCAGGCCCTCCGGGCTCAGGACGAACAGGCCAGACAGAAAGCCGAAACCGAGGAAAAAGACAGGAAATACAGGTCTCTTGTCGATGAAGCCAGGCTCCAGATAGAAGCCAGGGAATTCATGACCGCCGTGTCCCTACTTACACAGGCCAGGAGCCTGAAGCCTACGGACGAAGTCGCCTCCCTCCTGAACGACACCAGGTTTGCCCAGTTCATGCTCAAGGCTCGCGATGCCGAGCAGAAAGGCGCCCTCGCCGAAGCCGTCGCCATGTACTCTTCCGCCTCCGAAATCCGTCCGTCCGATGATCTGACCGCCAGACTGAATGACCTCAACAACAGGCTCGCCCTCCAGAAACTGCATTCACGCGCCCTGGAATTCGCGGAAACCGGAAAATGGCAGGATGCTCTTGATGCCATGGCGGACCTGCGTGAAGCCGATCCGAATTTCGATAAGACCCGCATCGACGCCCTTTTCGCGAAGTGCTCTTCCGAACTCGAATACCAGAAAGTCGTCGCTTCCGCTTCTCAGGCCGCCTCGGACGGCAAGTGGCGCGACGCACTCAACTTCGCCGACGACGCCCTCCGGCTCAGGCCCGGCGATGCTGCCGCAACGGACATGAAATCCAGGGCCCGCATCGAACTCGGCCCCGAAGCCCGCATCGTCAACTCCATCGGCATGGAATTCGTTCTCGTCCCGGCCGGCGAATTCGTAATGGGCTATAACAGGGGCGACCGGGATGAACGCCCCGCTCACAAGGTCTCACTCGACGCGTTCTATATCGCCGTCTGCGAAGTCACCAACCTCCAGTTCGAAGAGTTCGCCCCCGCGCACAGGGGAAAATGGAACAAGTATTCCCCCGATGACAACATGCCCGCCATAGCCGTCACTTGGCACGAAGCCGTCGCCTTCTGCAAATGGCTCACCGCAAGAGAAGGCGTCGAATACAGGTTGCCCACCGAAGCGGAATGGGAAAAGGCCGCACGCGGTTCCGACGGCCGACTCTTCCCATGGGGCGATAACTCCCCCAGGCCCGGCCGCAAGCCCTGCTACTGCAACTACGCCCACGGCAAGTCCCAAAGCGCCTGGAACGCGGATGGATACACCTATGTTTCGCCCGTTGGGACGTTCTCCGAAGGCGACTCGCCTTTCGGATGCCATGACATGCTCGGCAACGTCTGGGAATGGTGCCTTGACTGGCATGCGCCCTACGATGTCGCCAGGGGCGTCGTCCCGCAGAACCCCGCAGGCCCGCCCGAAGGCAAGGAAAAGGTCATGCGCGGCGGCTCATTCTCCAACACCGTCGACATCCTGAGATGCTCCAACAGAGTCGCCCAGACGCCTTCCGTCTACGACGCCAACGTCGGCTTCAGATGCGTCCGCCTCCTGCCTGAAAAACTTCGCAGCGCAACCGCACCCGCGAAGGATCAGCCATGACACACAGACCGATTCTTCTGCTGCTTCTGTCCGCCCTGCCCCCCCTTATCGGTTGTTCCAATAACACGGCGGGCCTGTACACTCCTGTTCTTCACGCGGTCTCTAATGGCGGCACGTCCATCGTTCCCAGTGCCGTTCTCGCCGCCGAAGACGATGAAATGGGCGGTATCCTCACTGGTCCCGAAACCGCTCCTGAACGCAGGCCCGGCAGCCTCGGTTTCAACGCCGGCATCCTCATGACAACGGGCGCAGAAACCGACTGGGACTCCGCCTTCAGCCTCGGCGCTTTCTATAAGGGCTTCCCCGGGACCCGCACCGCCTACGAGATCGGGCTGGATTACTGCAAGACCGAGTCTTCCGACGGCGCAGTATCTTCCACCCTCATCTTCATCCGCGGCGATTTCATGTTCTGGCCCAAGCCCGACGGCCACGGCGACCCGGGCGTTTTCTTCCTCGTCGGCGCCGGAGCCGTCAGCGAAAACGCCGACTACTTCGGCGGCGGCGCCTCGGAATCCGTCTTCGGCGGTGCCGTTGACCTTGGTGTCGGCTTCAGCACCCCGCGAGGATGGTACCTGCGCATCAAGTATATGCACGTCATCGGCTCGGACAACGCGTCCGGCGGAGCCGCAGCTTCTACCGGCTTCTCTTTCTGACACGGGACCGCACGGGAGGATACCCATGTTCAAATCCGCTGTGCTCGGCACTATGGCTCCCCTTGCAGCCGCAGTGCTGCTTTCGACCTTCTGCTCTCGCGCTCACGCGGGCGCCGTCCTGCCTGATCTTGTCATCGCTGAAGTACTCCCATCCGACCCTGTCCCCGCCGTGGACGATACCATCACCGTCAGTGTCACCGTCCTGAACCAGGGCACAGCGGACGCCGTAGGCCCCTTTAAAGTCGAGCTCTACCTCCGCCCCGGAGTCCGGCCCGATGCCACCATGGTCGGCGACATGGAACTCACCTGCAGCGATACCCTCGCACCCGATGAATCCACGGTCCTCGTCTTCATCGGCATCACCAGTTCCGTCGTCGATTCCTGGCGCAGCTATGCCTATGTGGACAGGCTGGACGACGTCGCTGAAAAACTTGAAGTCAATAACATAACCGGACCCGCTTCTATTACATGGGGCGGCGGTGTGCTCGCACCCAATCTCAAGATTTCCGCCATCACGCCTTCCACGCCAACCCCCACTCCGGGCACCCCCATCGATATCACAGTCACCGTTGAAAACAACGGCAAGGCGGACGCCGTTGATTTCCGTCTTGATCTCTTCACCAACCTCCCTGCTCCGCCAGATATCGGCGACACCGCCTCCGACCCCACCCCCATGACCGGCCTCTCTGTCGCGATGGGAGCCTCCCAGGACTTTGTCTTCTCCAACGTCGTCAGCGCCACTCCAGCCACATGGGAAATGTACGCCATCGTCGATACCGTTGAAGCCGTCAATGAAGTGAATGAAAACGACAACATCTTCGGACCGGCCACCCTGATCTGGGGCAGCGCCGCCTCTCTCCGTGTCGATTCACCCAACGGTGGCGAAACCTTCGATGTCGGCAGCGTCCAGTCCATTACATGGACCTCCATCGGCGACACCGGCGAAAACGTCTTGATAGAATACAGCACCGACGGCGGCGCCAGCGTCTGGCACGATGTTATCGCTTCCACCCTCAACGACGGCAGCTTCGACTGGACCGTCCCCGACGATGCCTCCACTGACTGCATAGTAAGGATAAGTTCCACGACGCTGAGCTATTCCGACGAAAGCGACGCCGTTTTCACCATACAGACCCCCACCGTCCTGAAACCAGACCTCAAAATACTCTCCATCGTCCCCTCCGACCCCAATCCCACCGTCAGCACTTCGATATCCGTCACCGTTATCGTCATCAACCAGGGGGACGAGGAATCCGGCCTCTTCACCGTCGACCTGTTCACCAACCGGGGCTCCGAGCCCTCCATCGGCGACAGCGAAGGCCTCACCAAGTCCGTCACCAACCTCCTTCCTGAGGACAGTACTTCCGTCGTCTTCACTGGCATCACCAGCGACATAGCGGAAATCTGGAACACTTACGCCATCGTCGATACCGGCCAAGCCGTTGACGAAAGCAACGAATCCAATAACGTCGCCGGCCCCGTCCAGATCGGCTGGGGCGGCGGCGTCTCCTCTATAACCGTTACTTCACCCAACGGCACCGAAGTCCTCTCCGCCTACCAGCAGTGCGTCATCTCCTGGGCCGTGGCCGGCTCCCCGGGTCCGCCCTATCACATCGAATACAGCACCGACGGGGGAACCTCGTGGGACGAAGTCGTCAACATCACATACAATGCCGACAGTTACACCTGGATCGTCCCGCCTGTCGCGTCCACCGAATGCCGCGTGCTCGTCAGCAACATCACCGGCACCATCAGCGACGTGAGCGACGTCGAATTTGAGATACAGGATACCGCCAGGCCTTGGCTGGGCGGAGGCTGCGGCGGCGCCCCATGCGGCCGACGGACGACTCCAGACGCCGTCTCTTACCTTCTCCCCTGGCTCCTCTTCCTTGCTGCCGCGGCCGCCCTCCGCTCCACAAAGCGCTCCCACAGACCCTCCGACTGAACTGCCGGTAACACCCCCGCCCTGTCTCAAAGCCCTTCCCGGCCGTATCGTCAATGAATCGGGACCGTGACGCGCGTCGTCACCTGCCGTTTCCGGTTGGAGTGTCCCCACCTCGGGCGGCCTCTTTCAGCAACTCTTCGTAACGACGCTCCGTTTTATCATAGTATTCCTTGAGAATCGGCAGCGCTGTTCGGTGAGTCTGAAAACTACCCGGCAAATCCTCGATCTTCAGTTCTTCATACTTCCGTTCAACACCGGCGACGTGCTCCTCCGCCTCCGCGAGCGCTTCGCGGGCTCCTGCCAGTAGTTCTTTTATTTCCGGCTCGGGGACTACATGCGCTTTCATCCGGTTCTGAGCGCTGTTCAGGTCGTTCTGCGCGGCCTCCAGCAGAATCCCCGTCTTCCCTTCCAGCTCATGGACATGCTCGAGAATCTTACTCCGCTCCCGGTCTTCCTTGAGTATGTGAGGGATGAGGAATGCACCGCCCGCCACGATTACAGCCATGATGATCAGGAAGACGGTCCGGAAATGCTTGAAATCCATGTCCGCTTCTTCCTTCGCTGCACCGCCGCTCGGCTCCGGCTCTTCCTCATCCACAAAGAGGATGTCTTCCGGCGCTTCTTCACGCTGGAATTTCTGCGGCGCAAAAAAACGCCCACCTTGGGGGCGTTTCCCTTCGGGCAGCCCAAAGCGCTCCCGGCAGTCGTCGCATATCCACACGGATGCTTCACCGGCGGCGCCCGGTGGATTATTGAACTGGACGACGGACACACACACGCCGATGAGGGCGGATACGGTGATAGCGGCTGGATCGTCCTGTGTAAGACCCCATTCTGCGGGACGGAACGACGCCACCTGGCGGGGCGTGTAGAGCAGCCCGTCCCACCGGCGCTTGCTTTCTTCACAGATGCGACACCGTTCCTGCGGATCATCCCTGCCGACACTCCGATCCCGCGGCGCAGACACGGCCGGAACAGCACCGGGAATGGGCTGAGGCGGGAGATCCGAAGCGCGTTCCATGAGCGAGATGACGTACCGGTCGACGCGGGTGGGATTGGGGTTTTCATCCGGGTCGGGAATCGAAACTTCCCCCGATGGCTCAATCCGCCACGCCCAGTTGCTGAACGAACCCATTACAGCGGAAACCTCGAGAATATAACGGGACCCCATGATTTCGGCTTCCACGTTGGTGGCGTCACCGGGTTCCTTGACTTCGGCCCTGTGGCCCTTCGCAACCAGGTGCCAGGCCAGGTTGGAAGCCACGTAGACCGCGCCGACGCCTTCGGGATCCGAAGCGAATTCGGCCGGAATATCAACGGGCTCCCCCAAAGCGTGCTGACAAAGGCCCCTCGCGTACGCGGCCTGCATCCTGTATTCCCCTGCGTGGAAACACTCGTCGAACGCTTCTGCGGCCTCGGAATACCGTGCCTTCGAATATAAAACGACACCGCGGTTGTACGCCTGAACTCCTGTGCCGTCCGCAGCGGTCACGGCGCCTCCTTTCCTTTTCCCTCTTGGAGTATTCTACTCGCAAAAGCGCCGCGGGAAAGAGGCACAAGCCCACCCGGGCCTTTCATGCCTGTTCCCGGCTTGTCTCCTCTCTCGGCCGAAACTTGATTATCAGAACAACCGTGAAAAACACGAACGTAAGCGCCGCCGACGCCGATATCACCAGCGGCAGTCCGCTCCCGTTCACACGCAGTTGCACCACCGCGTAGAAAAGCGTAAACGACGTCGATACCACCCACAGGCACCATGACCTCAGCGATATGTTCGCGCTCGACTTCGTCCGGAACAACTTTACCCACTGCGGCACGTACGCCAGAAGCGAAATGAATGTCGTCGCCACCTGGCATATCCCCGCCGCCGTCAGTATCCAATTGGCTTCCATGTCGTTCCGCTCCGTTCCATAACGCTTCACGCCCTTGATGTCCCGTGCGCCCCGCCTTTTCGGACAACCGTACCTCTCCTGCGGATACCCACGTCCCGGTCTCTACCGGGCACCGGCCCTGAGCTTAAGGATATACGCCGCCCCCGGCCCGTTTCTACGCATATTACCCACCGCCGCACGACCGACAACCTGCTGTTCTTCGCCAGTACTTCCCCTCTACGCGCGGCTCCTGGCGGATTTCCCCGTTTCGACTCTTGTAAATCCACACCTCCCTGTAGAATACCTCCCGGGAACCGGGCCGAGCGGCCCGGTTGGAAGGAGCTCGGGAATCATGGATACTTCTGTCATTATGTTTGCTGTCTGCGTTCTTCTCTTCAGCGCCTCCATGCTCTGCGCAGGCGAATATACCGAACGCTGGAACTACGTCGGCGGCAATATCCTCACCGAAGAATCCACAGACAAGCTCATCGAACTCCTGCGCCTCTCCAGAAAAGCCGGCTGCACCCATGTCCTCTGGACCGGCTGCCGCGGCGCCAGGATCCCGGAACTCACCCCCCAGCAGCGCCGGCGCGCCTCCCTGGTTCAGCGCGAAGCACGCAGGCTCGGCATCACCATCATCCCTTCCATCGTTTCCATCGGCTATTCCGGCCGCTACTTCCATTTCGACCCCAACCTGGCCGCCGGCGTCCCCGTCAAAAACATGCCCTATGTCGTCTCCGGCTCCTCCGCCGCCCCTGACCCCGCTCTCGCTCTCGACGTCTCACGCCTCCGCAACGAAAACGGCCGGCTCCACGGCTCCTATGACGTCCCCCCCTTCATGTACTACCGTATCAGCTTCCAGTCTTCCGTCCGCCCCGCCAACCTCGAAGAAACCATACGCGTCACCTCCAGCGGCGGCAAACGCTGGAACAGCCGCACCAACCCGGTCGTCTCCCAGCTCGACGACGGCTCCTTCTTCGTCCAGACCGTCTTCAACACCCTCGAAGGCGACAGGATCTCCCTCCAGGTGAACCACGACCCAGCTTCCCTCAAAGACCTCCGCGTCGTCCCCGCCGGTCTCCTCCTCGTGCTCCGCCGCCCCCTCATCCCCCTCAAAGTCACCAGCGAAGACGGCGTCACGGAATACGTTGAAGGCAAGGACTTCAAGCCCGTTGCCGACGCCCCCCTCCAGATACGCCCCTTCCCCGGCGAATTCCCCATCGACCATCCCGCCCCTCCTATCGAACTCACCCCGGCCTCGTCCATCAAAGACGGCCAGCGGCTCCTCGTCAGTTTCTGGCACCACGCCCGCATCTACAACGACCAGGACCTTATCAGCATGGAAGACCCCGCTGTCTGGAAAATCCTTGAGCGCGAAATCAAGGAAACCGCCCGCCTCTGGCCCTCCGCAGGCTACATGCTCAACTACGACGAAATACGCGTCGCCGGCTGGGAACCCCAGCCCGACGGCGCCTCTCTCAAACCCGGCCCCATGCTCGCCGCCCATTTCAAAAAGGCCTACGACCTCGTCCGCAAGTATTCTCCCAAGGCGACGATCTACACCTGGAGCGACATGTTCACGCCTCTCCACAACGCCCGCCCCTTCGACGTCAAGGGCTACTACTACCTCGTCAACGGCAACTGGGACGGCTCATGGGAAGGTCTCCCCGGCGACGTCGTCATCCTGAACTGGTATGCCCCGGATGAGCGCTCCGTCAGGTTCTTCTCCGACAAGGGCCATCGCCAGGTCCTCTGCGGCTACTACGACGGCAGGAACCAGGCCGCCATGAAAAACAACATCGACAAGTGGAAAAAGGTCTCCGCGGGCGCTCCCTCCATCCTCGGTTTCATGTACACCACATGGAGCAGCAATTACTCCAACCTCGACGAATACTTCCGCCTCCTCGACTCCTATTCCGACTGGCAGGGCAAGTAACCGCTCCGAACGCGCCCCCCGCTTACTCGGGCTGCGACTCTTCCCTCTGTCTCTTGTCCCGCCGCGCCGCCATCACCAGCAGCGCCGCCGCGGCAATCGAACATACCAGCAGGCACGTCCCGAAGCCTGGGTTGAAAAGATCGTCCCACGCTTTTTCGGCGATGTTCCACGCGCCGAGCCGCTGGACCCTGCCGTCCTGGATGAAATCCCCCTTCAGCATGTGGAACCCCGGCGCAAACCGGTAGATCCCCATCCACACCGCCGCCACCATTGCCGTCGCGGCCGCCGTCCACGTCATCGCCGGCTTCTGCCCCAATGCCATGAATGACATTACGGATCCAGTCAACATCACCAGCACCGCGGCCGCCTTCCATATCGCATATTGCCCCGGCGACGACAGGTCCCCGCCCAGCAGCAGTTCCACGCTCCCCCACTTGCTCCAGGCCGCAAGCACGTAGACCGCGTTGAACGCCATCAGCACCCCCGCTGCCGCCTTCAGCCTCTTCCCCGTCGTCCCGCTGCAGATACCGCTCTTTCCGCTGGATTCCATTTCTCTTCACCTTTCCTTGCCTTCGCCCGTCCCCTCCCTCCCCGCGCCGCCACCTGCAGATTCTACGTCCCTTCCTCACACGCTGCAAGGTTCCTGCCCGCAGCCCCTCTCATGCGCCGTATTCGTGCACCGTGTCGTAGAACGCGAACACGTTCTCTACCGGAGTCACCGGCAGTATGCACGACGAATCCCCGATTATGAATCCCCCTCCCGGCGCACCCGTCTCTATTATCCGCCTCACTTCGTCGCGTATCTCCTGCGGCGTGCCGAAAGGCAGCAGTTGTGAACAGTCCACCCCGCCTATCAACGTCACGTCCTTCCCGTATTCCCGTTTCAGCTTCCCCAGGTCCATCCCCGCCAACGGCTCCAGCGGGTTTATTCCGTCTATCCCTATCCCGATAAGATCCGGTATCAGCGCTTCCATCCGACCGTCCGAATGAAATACCACCCGCTTCCCCTTCTCCTTCAGTGGCTCGATTATCCTCGCAAGCCGGTGCACCCAGTGCTCCCTCATCCACTCCGGCGGAAATATCGTCCCCGTCTTGTATGCCAGGTCGTCGCACACCGCCATGACCGGCACTTCCGGGTAACCGGCGTACCGTTCCGCCATGGAACGGGAATATTCGGTGTACCTGTCCATCACCCGTTCCACTTCCAGCGGGCTGTCCGCCACCGCGTAACTGAACTCTTCCAGCCCCATCTTCTCGAACGTCGGGCAGAAGCATCCCCTCAGCGTCGGAGCGAACACCGTGTGCGCGCTGTTTATCCGCACCTGCCTCCTGCGTACTTCGCTCTCTTCGTCGCGCTCGGAATCCCCAGGGAAAACCGGCTCGTGCTCCCCTATCCCGGCCGCCGTCAGCTTCCTTTCGTCCCACGTCGTCCCACTGCCGCCGGTTTCGGCCCGGGCTAGCGGCCAGATCTGCGCGCGGGTTATATCTATACCCAGCTTACGGTACACCTCCGCGTGCATCTCCAGCTTGTCGTCCAGCCCCACGGATTCCGGGTCCCCCACCCTTTCGCTTCCCAGGATATGCTCGTACACGGCCCGGTTGTTTATGGTTCCCCACAACGGTATCTGCCCGGTCTCACGATGGCTGAACGCCGCTTCAACCAGTTCCCCGCAACTCATCCGGTCGTTCATCCGCCTCCTCCATCACCGCCTCTCCCTGATAATCCTAACATACTCCATGTTCCCTTCAACGCCACCCTGCGATCAAATTCCGCACCGGATTTTTCTTCCCTCACAATCTTATTGTTCACGCGGGGTTATGACGCGACGGCAAAAATTTCCTGATTTGGTTTTTTAAAACCCCCGCTGAAAAGGGGCGTTAAGGGTGGAAGCCGCCTGCAACGGCAGCCGGTCGAAGTAAGTGGATGGAGGGGGGGATGGGTGG
>JAFGGJ010000086.1 GCA_016930595.1 Planctomycetota bacterium | reverse complement strand
TGGCAACGACGGCCCCCCACGGTTCGGGAGGGATATCGACGTAGGCGCCGGAAGCGTCGAGGATGTAGACGTGGTCCTTCTGGCGGCCGCCGAAGGACGCCGTCGGTATGAAGGCGAATATCCCGGGGCTTGTTTCAGGAACGTAGTCCACGGACATCATGTCGAAGGCGGCGCCGTAATCACCGGTCGAGCCGATGAGGCCGGCGATGGGGCCGAGGTCCAGGTCCTGCGTCCAGTAGCCGCTTCCGGGGGTGTCCGTCTTGAAGATGGTCCAGTCCCCGGCGAGGCCTTCGCGGTAGTGGAACTTGAGCGTGCGCACGCCGCCGGGGAAGGACTGCTCTATCTTCAGGCATACCGGCGACTCGCCCGACGGGAACTGGGAGAGCACCGCGCTGTCGTACGTGCTCGCCCCGCCGAACACGCGCGGCGTGCCCGCCTGGTCGTAGAAGTAGCAGTACGCCCGCCCCGATGCTCCCCCCCATTGTATGCCCGCGGCCATGTCTCCGGGCGTAATACCCAGTCCCGCGCGCCGGCCGGAGCCGCAGCATTCCGTGACGTGTATCTCCACGCTCCACGGGCCGTCATGCGGCAGGAAGGCGCCGCGGTCGCGTCCCGGGTAGACCCACGCGGGAGATGAGCTGCCGGTGGCGGTGACAAGGAGCTCTCCCCCGGCGGACATGGCGGCGCCGGACGAATTCGTCAGGAACAGGCCGGAGAGCAGGGCGGTGGTCGTGAATTCATGCGTGTACGGACCGATGAATTCCACGGGGACGACCGGGGAGAAAAGCGCTCCCGGCGCGGCGGATACGGCGCCGGCCGCCGCGCGCAGGTCCAGTATCCGGATTACTTCGCCCTGGCGGCGTCTGGCGACGTCTTCGGCGTATTCAGCGATGCTGCGCGGGATACCCGCTGCATGCAGGCGGGAAGTCATCAGCGGCCGGTCCCTTCGTACGGTGATGTGTCATACGCCTGCGGGTAGGGGGAGTAGTCGTAGGCGGGCTGCGCTCCGTACTTGAGGTCGTAGCGCTGGCGGTTCAGGTTTCTCGAGTGGCTGTAGCGCTGGCGGTTGAGCGCGGCGCTCACAAGCCCCCGGGTCCCTATGTTGACGATGGTCGAGAGAAGCCCGTGCGCCAGCGACCGTCTCTGCTCCCGGCGGATCCGGCGCCTCTCCTGCTCGATTTCAGCCTGGCGCGAGTAGAGCGTGCGGAACTGCGTGGCGAAGTGCAGCCGGACGGGCATTTCCGCACGCAGAACGGCATTGCGGTCGGTCACGCCCGCCGCCGTGAGTCTCCGTCTTACTTCGGCGAGCGCCTTGCCGAAGCGCGAGCGCAATTCGCTTTCCGCCTCGCGGAACGCTGCGTCGTTGTAGAACCAGCCGCGGTCGACCGAGCGGGAATAATTGCCGGCGGCTTCCAGAGCGCTGTTCTTCTTAATGCCGGTAAGAGACATGTCCATGAGATGGTCCTTCCTTTCTACGTCATTTCCGGCGCGGGGCGCGCCTGGACGGTTATGCCTTCGAGCGTTACTCCTCCCGCTGATGCCGCGGTGATCCTTACGCTGAAACGCCTGCCCTGCCGGACTCCGGCGGGAACCGGGACGGCGGCCATTCCCCCCGCCTGCGCGCTGATGCCCACGGTGCCCATCAGCGTCCACGAGCCTCCGTCCGCCGAGCCGTAGACTTTGAGCGTCACGGGATCCTGGGCGGCGGAGGCGAACAGGAACACCTTTTCCCATTCCGTGCGCTCTTCCGGCCCGGCGAGGAAATCACGCGTGATGACGTAGTCGCTTTCGTCGCCGCTGTAGCCGGAAGCCCGGTATTCCATGCCGTCCGGCCCGGCCAGCAGGAATGCCCCCGACTGGAAGTCGTCGTGCGAGCCGATGCCGATAGTCAGGCCGGAAGGGGCGTTGTTTTTTCCCCATGCTCCGCCGGGGCCCAGGACGTGCGATCCGCCGTCCTGGCCCGTCAACATCGCCGTGCCGTCGAAGGGAATCACGCCGGTATCTTCAGACAGGACCGCACGCAGGCCGTCGCCGACGGGCTTCAGGTTGTAGCCGTCCAGAGCCCACACGTTCCATTCGCCTTCCTGCCCCCTGGCGACGGCGAAGACGTCGTCTCCCACGACCGCCAGCGCGGACGGATTGGCCCCGTGGAGCAGGGCCATCTGCTCCCAGAACCAGAAGGACGGATCGGAAGATTCGTCGCGCAGGCGGTAGAGGCCGCAGCGGCCCAGGGCGAAGCACTTGCCCCGGAATGAGACCATCGAGAGTATCTCGTCGCGGCCCGGCGTATCGACGGCATGGGACCACCAGTTGTGGTCGATGACCGGGACGCCGTCGGCGTCGGTGTAGCCGCTGATCCACAGGCGGAAGGATTGTCCCACGCCCCACGCGACCAGCCGCCCGGCGTGTTCGGAGAGGCCGAGCGCGGGCAGGAACTGTTCTTCCTGCCCCATGGTGGGGAAATCGAACCTGGCGCTTTCAAGTCGGGGATTGCCGGCGATGTCGGCGTCGGAGGCGGTGAGGTTCGCGCTCGACGTGCCTTCCGACACCGCCCCCGCCAGGTAGGCCGGCTCAAAGTCAAGCTGGGCGCTGTCCGCCACCACCCGCGTGCGGTAGACGTACACGTGCGAAGTCGACGGCCACACGGCGGAAGGCAGGTCGTCCACGGTTATCCTGTTGGAGTTGCCGGAGCCGGTGAGTTGGACGGTCTTGGGGTGATCGAGGTCCGGGGCGCCGAGGCGAGGTTCGCCGTTCACCAAGCCGTAGAAGGCGATATAGACACGCACGTATCCCGCCCCCAGGGCACCCCCGGAAGACGACGCCCCAAGCGTGACGGAGGACTGGTTCACGGGTTCCGCTCCGACGGGGGAGTACTTGCTTTCGAACAGGTGGCAGTGGTAGCCGTATGCCTCGGGGTCCCATCCCAGCGTGAACTCGCGCCCTCCCGTCCGGTGGTAGACGATGCGGTCTCGCGCGTAGTCCTGCGCCGACCCGAAGAGCATGCCCCAGGAAGACCACTGGCCCTGTTGGTTTACCTTGTACTGGTAGAGCGCGTTGACGGCCGGTTTGCTGGTGGCCACGGTTATCCATGGATCGTCGAAGTCCGTGATGCTCGATACGCGCGACGCCCCGATGATCTCTTCGCCCTGCGGCGGCGATGAAAAGGCGGCCCACTGCGGCGAGCGCTCATAACCCCCGCGCGGCGACGGCACGAAACCTTCGGCCGCCGACAGGACGCCTTCGCCCAGAAAGTAGGGCCGCAGGGTGAGGTCCAGTCCCAGCAGCGGTATGTCTCTTATGCGGATGCGTTTCATCAGAATATCGTCCTTACCTTTTCCGGGGACGCGCCGCGCTGCGACAGCGATGCAGCCAGCAGGCTGTCGGCGGCCGAACGCGCCCGGGCCACTTCATCGTTGTAGAGCCTGCGGCAGGCTTCCGCCTGGGTCTGCTCGCGCCGCGCCAGAAAGGCTCGTTCGGCCGCACCGTAGACGACGCCCTGTACGTGTTCGGCGGGAATTTCGCACGCGGCGTCTTCCGTGGACATGGGGGCGGACGTCTTCCAGAACCAGACGACGATGCCCGATGCCAGCCCGGATGCCGGTATCGGGTAGAGCGCCAGGCAGGGCTCGCCTCCTTCCGCCACGGTGTACCACGACGCCGGCACGCCGGTGTCGGAGTGGGGGAGCTTCCCCTGGCGCATGAGGGCGGCGGGGGCGGTGGGTTCGAGTTCGGTGCCGGCATAGAAGACCGCCACGACCGCCTGCGGTCCCGGACAGTCTTCCGGCAGCGTGTAGAGGGCGTAGCCGGCGGTCGAGTCCGCGCTGCGCGGCGGCGCAAGCAGCAGGCCCGTGTCCGCCGAAAAGCTTACTGCGGCGTCGTTGACGTACCCGTTCAACTGGGCGTCGGTCCAGTAGCCTTCGGCGCTCTCGCCGATCTCGATCCGGACCCTGGCGCGCAATTCGGCAAGCGTGTACATCAGAATATCCCTTCCCAGTCAGAGGCCATGACGGCGAGCGCCGGCGACCATTCGGTGCCCCCGCCGGACGATTCCGGCCGGCAGACGCGCGGCTCGAGCCAGTCGGAAGTATACGAATCGTTCTTCGAATATGCGCTGAACCGGTAGGCGGTGCCGTTATTCAGGCCCGTGACCGTTATGTCGCCCGAGCCGGCGCGCTTGAACCCTTCGTCCTCCTCCGACCACGGTCCCCCGTCGATGCGGTACCGGGCGTAGATGACGTCGGCCGGGTCGTCGGCGGTGAAGTGCAGCACGGCCTGGGCGTCGCCCGGAGTGGGGGCGCCGTCCCATGCAGGGACGCCCGGCACCGAGGGAACGTCAGGGTCGGGGTCGCTTGCGCCCGCGTAGACGTGGTTGGGGAAGCCGCCCGTCCTGCGAGCGCCGCCATCGAAATCGTCGCGCACGGGCGGGTAGCCTTCGAAGCGCGCCTCGGTGGAAGTGACGTTCAGCGTGAAGTCGTCTTCCGCGTACTCCGTGAAATCGGCCGTGTTGAAGCCGATGGCCGACCCCGTGCCGAAGACGCTGGAATCCGCGGAGGCGCAGAGCATGCAGGCGTCGGGCCCGGAGGCGCTCCTGTCGAAGTCCGTGCCGTTGCCGGCGGCCAGGCAGAGCACCAGGGCCAGCGTGTAGTTCGAGCCGTAGAAGCCGGCGGTGGAATTCTTGCATGCCGTGCAGTTCACGGCGTTGCCGGATTGGGCGAAGCGGAAGCCGTAGCCGTTGTCCCAGGACACGCAATTTACGAACGTGCATCCGCTGTTCCAGTTGTAGAAACCCGCCTTGGACGCCCCGGCGCCCGATGCCGAGCATTCGGCGACGGTCACGCCCGAGCTGTTCGTGACGTCGATGCCGTGCCCGGACGTGGACGTCGCGTCGAAGTGGAAGTTCCTGACAAGCGTGCCGTGGGACGAGCCCAGGTAGAAGCAGGCGGAGGTGCCTTCGGCCGCCACGGTGATGCCGCGGCCCGGCACCAGGCCCACGATCTGCAGGCTCTTGCCCGACGCAGAGACGTTTTCGGCGTAGGTGTTGCCGCCGGTTTCGTAGACGGCTATGGTGTCGCCGGAATCCGCGGCGGCGACGGCCGCGGAGATCGTTGCGTAGGTCTTGCCGGTGCCGACGGTCAGCGTGGCGTTCCCGCGCGTGTCGAGAGCGGCGGTGCGAGCGGCAAAGTCTTCTTCCGATGCGGCTTCCGTCACAAGGGCGTCGATGCCGTAGACGTTCGGAATGGCCGCGGGGAGGCGCGCCGCGTCGCGCCCGGCGAAGTGGGCGGCGCGGGAGAGCTTGCACAGCGGGACGCGGCCGCGGCGGTCGTCCCCGCCCGGCTCCCGCCAGAACACGGGCAGTTCATCCCGCCGGCAGCGGATGACGGCGAAGAAGCGAGGGTCCCCTTCGCCGTCGGGGTGGCCGTCGAAACACCCCGCCGGCTTGGTCACCACGTGGTAGCCTGTGCGGACGTCGAAGAGTACGTCGACCGGGGTATCGTCGTGCATGGTTGTGTTTCCCGTCCTTTCCTCGGCCTGCCGTCGTCAGTGCGGGGAGGCCGTCCCCCGCAGACGGGCCGGTTTTACCGGCCCGTTTCGGCCGGGCGTGCTGCCCGTTCCCGACTCTACGACACGGTGCCCACGAACAGGCCGTGGCGGTAGGGGTCGCGCAATTCAAGCGTGGCGAACTGCGCCACCTGCAGCGTGTGTTTCACGGCTTCCTTCAGTACCTTGCGGGGCCTGCCGGAAGCTGAGTCGGTGGAGATGCGCGCGAGCTTGAGGAGCGGGCGGCCCTTGGCCTTGGGCGACAGCGCGAAGGCCGACACGACCGACGACAGGAAGTAGTCGTTCATGGCGGGTTCTTCCACCACGCGGAATCGCACGCCGCGGATCACCAGCTCGTCGAGCGGCCGGTCGGTGTCGCGCCAGGAGATGCCGGTGTTGTCGTCGTCGAGGGAGTAGAGCTGGTTGACGGCTTCGGCGTTGGTGACGAGTATGCCGCGGTTGCCCGGGAAGGCGCCGCGCTTCTTGAGGCCGTTGACGAAGGAGCGGAAGTTCGCCTTGCTCCATGCGCCCGACGTGTCCTTGTTGGCGCTGGGAACGAGGTTCACCAGTCCGTCCATGCGCCCGTAGCCTTCGGTGCCCGCGCCGGTGGGATCCACGTGCGCTCCGAATAGCGTGGCCATCGTCAGCTTCTGCTTGAACTCCCCGGTCGCTTCACGCGTCAGCATGGCTTCCACGGCTTCTTCGTTCAGCCCCTGGGCCCTGGCAACGTTGGCCGGAACGTCCGCCGTCACCGACACCTGTTCGATGAAGTTGTAGTCGCGCGTCGGCAGCCGCAACGGCTGCTCGACGGTGTCCCCGTACTTGACGTAATCGCCCACGAGGACGACCGGGGTGTTGTCGGCGTGGGCCGACAGGTTCCCGCTCAGAGCCGCAACGGTCATGGTGGTGCCGTCGGCTATGGCCGTGATGCGGGCGAGCTGCGGGGCGATGGCGCCGTTGGCCTGGAAGACGACGACGTTCCCGACGGCGAAGTTCTCGGAGGCGTCGACGGTTATTTCTTCCGATGCGCTGCCGCCGGTCATGCCGCCGTCGAGCTGCGTTTTCACCAGCCCTTCGGGGTTGTTCAGCCAGTAATGCTTGACGTC
This sequence comes from Planctomycetota bacterium, assembly GCA_016930595.1. Classification (GTDB taxonomy): domain Bacteria; phylum Planctomycetota; class SZUA-567; order JAFGGJ01; family JAFGGJ01; genus JAFGGJ01. Next base: position 15,964 of record JAFGGJ010000086.1, on the reverse strand, counting down.
GCCGGTGGCGTCTCCGGGCTGCAGGATCGAGAGCCACGGGTATTCATCGTAGGCCCAGATCCGCACCAGCCTGTCCGTGGACAGCCTGACGATGTCCTGGTCGCTGATGTAACTGCCTGTGTATACCGACATGTGGAATTACTCCTTTCATTCAGAGCCGAAAAAACGTTCGTCGAGGTGCGACACGACGCTCTCGGCGCGGCGCGCTGCTGCGCGGTCGGGGTCTTCCTGCGGCGGCGGGGCCGAAGGCATGGAGCTTGCCCCGGCCGGCGCCAGCGCTTTGCCGGGGACCGCCGGGCCGGGACCGGATGGCCCGTCGATGACGGCGTCGATGTCGTCGAAGATTTCCGGCGGAAGCCCGGCGGCTTCGGCGGCGCGGCGGAGTTCTTCGGCCAGCGTGGGCCGGACGTGAGGCGTACCGCCGGGGCGGCCGCCGCCGGCCGGGGCGCTGCCGGGGTCGGAACGTTCTTCCGGAGCGGACGGCTCCGGGCCGGGCGCGTCATCGGTGCGGCCGGTTTCGGCCAGGGCGGTTTCGAGCTTTTCGATGCGGGCGCCCATGCGGCCGATCAGGTCGCGCACCTTGCGCGGGATCTTCTCTTCGTCGCGGGGGGGTTCGTCGGGGACGGCGTCGTCAGTCATGTCACACCTCCATCGCCGCTTCTGTTTCTTCGGGCGCGGCCTGCGGCGGTTCGGCCGGGGCGCCTGCCGTCGGCTCGGGCATCCCGTAATCCGCTCCCTGAGCCGGGGGAGGAGCGGGGGGGAATTCTTCCGGCGCGGGAACGCCGTCGATCAGCGTCCCTCCGGAAAGGTCTTCGACCGCCGCGTCCAGGAACAGGGCGGCGGCGCGGCGCGCTTCGATGGACGACACGATGTCGTCCTTCATGTCGTCGCTCAGCCCGGGGATGAGCTCGACGAGTACGGCGGGGGGGATGTCGACGCCGGCGCGGGCGAGTTCCAGGGCGGCGGTGAACCGGCGGCGGCGCGTTTCCTCCTCGCGGGCTTCGAGCGACACCTGCACGTCGACGAAGTCCGGCTGCGGTACGCCGCGGCGGGCCAGTTCGTAGGCGGCCCAGGTGGACGCGAAGTCACGCAGGGCTTCGGCGAGGTGGGCGGCCATGCGGTTCACCCGCCTGCCGGACATCGCCGCAAGCGCCGTTATGGCCACTCCAGCGGTCACGCCCGCCGGGGCGATCCCCTGGTACGGCGCGCTGATGCCGGCAAGGCGTTCCATGTCGGAAACTGCCTGGCGGAAGAGCGCCACGAGGTCCGCGGGGACGGGCGGGGGAGCGTACATCTCTATGGGGGCATCCGACGTGATGACCTGCACGCCGGGTTTCCTCAAGTCGGTTTCGGCGCGCCCCGTCAGCGACAGCCCGGGCGACCCCGCCCCCGGTTCGCGGGCGATACGGTATTTTTCTCCGGCCGAACGCGCCGTACGGGAGAGCATCACGGCCAGTATCTTGTCGAGCCTTACCTGCGCCTTCCACAGAATGGCGGCCAGCGAATGCCCCGTCATGCGTTCCGACGGCAGGAGATACACGGGCACCAGCGGCAGGGCGTCATGCGGCCAGTCTTCTTCTTCCACCACCGCGCCGCCCGAGCGTATGACGGCGCGCAGGCCGGAGTCGCGGAAGACCCGCCCCGCGAACGATGCCCCGCGGCGGACCCACAGCTCGACGCGCACTTCACAAGCGTCGGGGCGCGGCAGGATGCTGTCCGGCCAGCGGGCTTCGTCGAGCATCGCCGACTGCAGCGGGCGGCCGGCAACGGGGCGCACCACGAGCTTGGCGACCCAGCCCAGGTCCTGTGGACGTTCGGCGAGCGGGTCGAACACCACGAGCTGCGGGTGGACCGCCCGCAGGCACGTGCCCGCGGAACCGCGGTGTATGGCGAGCCACCCGGCCCCGTAATTGCAGTTGTGCTGGACGCACAGGTCCAGTTCGGCCAGCAGGCGCGATTTCTCAGCCATGTCACGCCAGCAGTCCGTCAGCAGCCGCGTGACGCCCCGGGATGACTCGACGTGAAACTCGACTTCGGGCACCGCCGGCAGCACGCCCCCCTGTATCTGCTCGACCAGCGCACGGTACATGTTGAACGTCGGCGCTTCGCTCAGGCGCAGGTCGTTCGGGCAGACTTCGTTCACCCACGACGCCGGCAGGTGCCCGGTGCCGGGGTGCCACATGGAAGTGCCGAGGTCCCAGGTGTTGGCGGGGGCTTCGCGCCCCAGCGATATCTCCGCCGCCGCCTCGCGCTCGCGGGCGGCTTCGCTTACGGCGTCGAGCACCCGTGCGGCAAGGCCGCCTTCACCGTCGCGCAGTGTGTAAGTCGTCATCAGAATACGCCTCCTATATGTCCCGGCCCGAAACGCCGCACTGCAGAACGCAGCGCGCGGCGGGCCTTGTCCTCGGAGTGTGGCGGAGATAGCCTCGAATAGCCGCGCCACGCCAGGAAAAAGGCGTCGGCCCAGTCGGGCGACCGCCTCAGTCTGCGGCGCTGAGCGTCCTTCGGTTCGACCTGCAGGGCGCCGCCTACGGTTATGCCGTAGTGGAGCGAGCGCAGGTCTTCGAACAGTTCGTGAGGGGCTGTCGGCGGGATGACGAGCGCCCCGGACGCGAGTGCGGAGGCAACGTTGAACGCCAGTTCCGTCCGGATGTCCCTCCATCGGTCGCGCTGCGCGGGCGCTGATGCGAAGTTGACCCCGCGGACGTTCGAGCGCAGGCGGCGCATTTCATCCACAACGCCCCCCCCGACACCCGTCTCGTCCACCACGGTGATGCACGCCCCGTAGAGCGCGGCGCGTTCTTCCGCCCAGCGCGCGACTTGCACCGCCCCCATGCCGTGCACGGCGGAAGCATCCGCCACGACGCCGTCGCGGAGGATAACGGATACCGACGCGTCGTCGCCGAAACGGGCGACGTCCAGGCCCTGCACGACGCCGGAAAGCACGCCGGCGGGGGCCGCCGTTGCGATCGCCTTGCGCAGGACGTCTTCCGGAATGACCCTGTCGGCGGAGCCGGCGAGCGGAAATTCGCCCATCACGCGCACCCGGAAGGCGTTCGAATCCGGGCCCCATTCGGCGCGGCGCTCTTCGATCCAGTCGAGCGTGGCCAGGCCCGGCACGCGCCGCTCGCCCGTGACGTTAGGACTGTCGGTGCAGGGGATGGTGAGCGTCTTCCAGGAAGAAGACGGCGCGAATGCCTCGGCGAAGTAACCGTCGCTCCGCACCGGGTTCCCCAGCAGCAGCATCCCGGCCTTGCCCACGCCCCGGGAAACCTGCGCTCCTTCGAACGCTTCGAACAGGGCGTCGTCTATGCCGGCGGCTTCGTCGGCGATCAAGAGGAGCCGCTCCGCGTGGTACCCCTGCACGTTGTCGGGGCGGTCCGACGATATGCCGAGTATCCCCCAGGAAGGTCCGAGCATCCAGGAATGCGTGCGCACCTGGAACGCCGGCGTGCGGGCCGGCGGAAATACGCCGCTTTCAAACACCTTGCGGAGCGTCGCGAACCACACGTTCGTCACCTGCGCCCACGTCGGGGCGGTCACGAGCACCAGGCCACGCCTCACAATCACCCACCACAGCGCGATGCACGCCGACACAGTCCCCTTGCCCACTCCGTGCCCGCTCTTCACCGCCACGCGGTCGTGCGACCACACGGCGTCCACGACGTCCTTCTGCCGTCTGTGGAGATGCAGGCGGAAGATCGCCTCTATCCACCATACCGGGGCCGTAGCGCCCAGGATGCACGCTTTTTTGAAAGCGCATGCAGCGGCGCGGGCCTTGGTGCCCTCAGGAAACGACGTCATCGGACGCATCCTTTTGAGCGGCTGCCACGGAATGGACCAGTTCGGCGAGGCCGGCCTGGAAGGACGAATCTCCGGCCGCAGCGCCCGTGCACATGCCGTCGGTCGAAAGAATGCACATGGCGGCGCGGAGGGCTTCGGCGGCGACCGTTCCGTCCTGCTTGCGGGCGAGCGCGGCTTCGATGATCGTCGAGCGGGCGATGTCGATGTGCATCCGGCGGACGACTTCCAGGGATTCTTCGAAGAGGGCGCCGAGATCGGGGTTGGATGCCAGCGCGCGGTAGAAATCGGCGGCGGTGATGTTCTGCACGGCGAGCGCATGGCGCATGTCCGCCAGGGTTTCATAACCGGAAATGACGCCGCGGACCTGCGTGCGGGAAGGTTTTCTGCGGGTGGCCATCTCCGGCTCCTTTCTTCCGGCCTCACCCTTAACGCCCCCTTTTTGAGCCGGATTTAAAAAACCGTTTTCAGGAATTTTTCGCGCGGACTTGCAACGCCTGAGATGACAGGAGATTACATGGCGAGATTTTTTGCGGGCCGAAATTGATAAACTGCTTGAAAGACAGCGCGGGAGGAATCAGGCGTGGGCCAAGACGAAATCCTGCACTCTGATAGGCATCTTGCGCGTGGAAACCGCCCCTGCCATAATGCGCCGTAACACGTCTGCGGAAAACGGCTGCTCAAAATGGATGATGCCGTCGGTTTCGAGCTTCTCCAGCCGGTTTGCCTTTATGATGCGGGCATAATCGTAAGCGATGCATGTGCGGTGCCTGATGAAAGGATGATCGCCGACGTCAAGCAGGCAGGAGTGATCTTTCTCGGCGCGATATGTCGTGATGTTGACTATGACTGTTCTGCAGTCGGAGTCTCTAGCGGGATCCGTGAGGATGAGCCAGAGATGGTCATCGCCTTTCCCTCTGGTAAAGCGAAAAGCGTCGCCAGGGTTCAACTGCTGCCCCCGCCGTCCAAGATGTCGATGGCGGCGTGGATGGACTGCAATTCAGAGCGGAGTTCGCTTATGCAATCTCCCTTGCCTACGGCCTGCAGTATCTGTTCGAACGTGATCGGCCTGGAAGAACCATTCGGATCAGAGTATTCAGGCAGGGTGTGCGTATATTCCGAAAGGTCCCAGTCATCGCGCTCCCTGTGTTCGTCGCAGACGGCTTTGAGTATACGTATCTCATCCTTGCTGAGCAGGTCGCGCCCGGGGCTGGAAACCATCTTGACTTTGTAACCCTCGTTGTTGAAATGTTCAGCCCAGGCGTCGGCTCCGGCGTGTTCGCCCTTTATCAGATCATATGTTTGCGACAGGACCGGGCCGTTGTTCATGGCGCAGGCGCTGTCACCGGTGATGGGATGCAACGTCTGTTTGAGGGCGAGCCTGTCGGCGAGGTAAAGCAGCTTCAGGAGGCGCATGCGGCTCATGCAGTGTTCTGGTTCGCACTGTAACAGCACGCCTGCGGCATGGATGGTCTTGTGGAGGTCGAAGCGGAACATTTCCGTCCCCTTGGTCATGAAGTGCGTTGTGTCTATAAGCATACCATGTTTATCGGCATGGTGCAAGCCTCACATGCAACGCCCGGTCGGGCTTGGCTCCGGTAGGGCGTATCCGACAACAGTCCGGATTCTGGACGATAGAAGCAATGAAAAACCTGATGATCGCAATCATTCGAATTGATCACACAGAGCGTTGACATACGGGCCGACAGATGCAAGTTCAGGAAATAGAACAAGCTCGTTGATCCCTAGAGCCCGTAGGCTCCTCTGGAGTTCCTCGATTTTGTCTGGGACAATGTCAATCCGCATAAAATGTTTCGGAGATTCTGGCGCTTCCTTGGCAAAGTAATCCTCGATCGGCCGTTTACACGTTCCGTGAACGGTGAAAGTCCCCTGTTGTGCTAGGATCCTGGGTTCGAGACGCCTGGGCATGACGGCAATAGGAAGAGCATTGTTGTATACCCGGTTATTATGGGTGTTGTGTCTGTATAGGAACCAGCGCTTTTTGGGGCTGCCATTGTTTTCTTCGCGTTGGCCGACCTGTGGATACAGCCACTCTCTAATGAGGGGCCCCTGTTCTTCTTTCCTGAGTTCATCACATTGCATGGCACGGCAGCGGGCGGAAAGGGCCTTCTTCGGTACTGAAACAACTGATCCGCCGCCATCAGCAAGATCAACGATTTTGAGGCGGTGGTCGTCAAGCGTCGGATCTTTGGCCAACAAGCTACACCATTGTTCATAACAGAGATATCTAACGTAGTTCAGGTTTGCTCCGACCAGCCAGCCTGCGTCGTTATGACAATCGGGACCCTTGTGGAGCGACAGCCAGTTGAGATACTGTGCATTCATGAACCACACACACGGTTTACTTTTACACTTGTATCCCTGCAAGGCGAAGTGGAGGGCTGCAAGCGGGTTCAATGTCCAATCCAGCAGTCTGGTACGGCAGCCATAATGTTGCATCTGGGTGACAAAATCCCACTCGTCGGCGATTTCACCTTGCAGATACTTTGGGGCGTGCGCTTTGAAAAGGGCTTGGTAGTGGTATTCGTTGTGCTTGTTCCTGTAGAGCTTGGGCAGCAACTTGTGCGGTGCATTAGCACCGCGATACCAGAGCGCATCAGGCCTTAAGTACGTCTTTGAAAAACGCGCATTCCAGTCAAAAACGCGTTCAACGTATTGGCGGATATCGGAAACAGGCGGGCCGGAAGATGGAAAATTAGACAAGTCTTTCACGGATACGCCTCCTGGTTAAGCGCCATGGTGAATATTATACTAGGAATGGCCGATCCTGCGCAGTTTTTTGAGCCAGTAGTGCACATTCTGGACGGTGGTGCCGAGTCGCGTCGCTATCTCGTTCACGGAAGCGCCCTTTGCCATGCAGTTGTAAATCAGTCGGCCGGTGATGCGTATCCGGCGGCCGCGGTAAGTGGCGCCCCGACGCCTGTGTGATACCGGCAGGTGCCCGGTGTCGATGCGCAGGCCCGGAAGCGGTATGGGACCGGACGCAGGCCACTCGGCGAAGCCGCCGGGCATGGGAACCGTCTTGACCTGCCGTGCGGCGTGCCTGAGCATCTTCTTGGCCAGCGCGCGCAGGGCGCGCTTCACGGTGTCATCGTCCGGGTTGTCGATCTGCAGGCAGCAGACCACGGCTTCCTGCAGCCAGTCGTCCTTTTCGACGGCTGACCGCAGCGGCGGCGTGTGCCGCCAGACGATCCTCCCGATCCTGATTGCTTCCCTTGCGATGCGTTCCCTGTCGGTGCGGTCGTCCATGGCGCTTTCCCTTCCAGCCTCTGCGCCCGGCCGCCGCGAAAAAAGGCTGCGCCGGGCAAGTTTCGAGGCCCCGCACAGCCTCACTACAGGCAATATATCACGCGGAAACGCACGTGTCAAAAAAATCTTTTAACAAAAAAAACATAAACATTTCCTGCCCCGGCGCTTGCATGTCGCAGCTTGTGAAGTATAATGTATAATATAACAGGCGGCGGGCATTCAGGGGAAAGGCAGCCGGATATGGCGGTTCTCGACGCGGCCGAACACAGGTGGTGGTGCAGGTGTCCCGCCTGCGGGGCGGTATTCATGGCGCCGGTCGCCGGCGACGCCCTCGCCCTCGCCGGCACCGCCTTTCTGGGCAGCGGCTGCGTCTGCCCGCGCTGCGGCATAACGATGGCCGTTACCGAGAAAAACCTGTTCTACGGCCCCAGGCCCTGCGACCCGCCCACCGGTCGCATCAAGCCTTATGTGCCTTCTCCCCCCGGCTGATCTCCCTCCCCCACATCCGCTTCCCTCACATCCGTTTTCCACCGTTAGTCTGATGCGCGGGATAGCGCAGCCGGCGGGGGTGGGTGGGGAAAATTCATTCGCAATTGTCCGTGTGGCGATAACATAATGCACTGAGAGAAGGGCAGCGGGAGGCATTTCTTTGGAAGGCATACCGGTCTGGCAGATAGCGGTTGGTGCGGGGGCTCTGCTTCTGGGTGTGTTTCTGCTTGTACGATATGCTGCCGGCTTTTTCCTGATGATATTGCCCAAGGGCCTGGTGGTCCGCTGGTTCGCCCCGGCCGAAACCGTTCTGGAACGCCTGCATCTTTCGCCGGGCATGCGGGTCCTCGACGTCGGCTGCGGCGACGGCCGCGTGACGATACCCGTGGCGCGGCGCGTCTGGCCGGCGGGGGAAGTTGTCGCCGTGGACATGGACGAAGCGCTTATCGACTCCCTTAACCTGCAGCTCAGGAAGTTGGGCATCGGCAACGTCCGCACGCACATCGGCGACATACTGGCGCTGGACATCAGGGAGCAGGATTCCTTCGACCGCGTCGTACTTGTCGGCGTGGTGGCGGAAAGCCGTTCGCGCGACGTGCTTCTCAGGCGGTTGCATTCGCTGGTGAAGCCCGGTGGGCTGATCTCGGTGACGGAAGTAGCCGCCCAGCATGGACACATGGATCTGGGCCCGCTGCAGCGGCTGGCCGTGCAGGCGGGTTTCAGGCCGGGGTTCGTGTTCAAGAGCAGGATGGCCTATACCTTGAACCTGGAACGCCCGTCTCCTCACCACCGTGTCGAAAAGACGGCGGAGAAGCCTTCCAGCGGCGAATACGCCAGCCCCCAGCCGGTGAACGTCGTTGAAGCGCCTCCGGAAAAACCCGCCCCTCCGCCCAGGAAACACGGCGCCGCTTTCCGCACCTGGCTCGCCGACGACGCCGTCGCTGAAGACGAGCCTCCCAAACCCGAGCCGCCGCCCGCCATCGTGCCGGAAAAGAAGCCGCTTCTCGAGCCGCACCCGGCGCCAGCGGAACCGCCCAAGCCGGCCATTTCTTCCGGCGGCGGTTCTCTGCCTCCGGTGCGTGCCGGGGCTTTATCTCGTGCGCCCAAGCATTCGTCGCCGGATTCCATCATGCTGCCCGCGGCCGACGAGCCGGTTGAAAAGCTCCCGGGGCTGGAAGCCGCCCCGCCGGGCTCCGACGAACCCCGCGCCACGCCTTCGGAAGCCCCGGTCGGCGTCGAAATCGAAGCCGTTTCCCCGGGCAGCCACGTTATCATGCCGGCTGCCGAGGAAAAGGCTGAACCGCCTCCCGAGCCGGAGCCGGAGCCTGAGCCTCCTGCCAAAGATTCCGGCAAGAAACACGGCGCCGCTTTCCGCACCTGGCTTGCCGACGACGCCATCGCCGAAGACGAGCCCAAGCATACGGATCCGCCTTCCGAATAACCGCTCGGCGTTTTTCCGCTCCGCCGCTGATTATCTCCCGATTTCTGCTCTTTCCCCCGGCCATGTTTCGCGCGTAAGACACGCTCAATTGCCGTCAGGCAGGGGCGGCGCGGCCGGCGGGGGCCTGCGCGAAAGCCGCGCTTATTCGCCGATAGGCGGGCGGGCCGCAGGCGCAGGGGTGGGTGGGTCGCAGCCGGTGGGGATCAGATGTCCAGGTTGCGCATGCGGGTGAAGAGCGCCTTGAAGCAGGCGGCGCTTTCTACGGCGTTTTCGGTTCCCCCGGCGTCTTTTTTCAGTTCGCCCCTGTACGCCCTGACGAAATCGCCGGCACTGCACCAGGTGGTCTGAAGCATGCCCATGCCGCGGGACGCGTAGTCGGTGTCACGACTCCGGCGGATGTCGAGTATCATGTCGAGTTGGGCGAAGGCCACGTTTTCCTTGCGCCACGGGCTGGCCAGCACCCGGAATCCTTTGCCGGCGAAGAAATACGGCGTGGCGGGCGGCGGGTCGCCGCCGTAGTGCCAGTCGCAGATGACGATGTCCGGCGGGATCATGTCGACGGAGGGGTGCGTGCCGTTGCGGGACGCGTCCCACTTGCTGATGCCCCACATCGAACCGTTTATGAGCCTGTCGCCCCATATCCACGTCTCGATGCCCGACATGGCGAAGTGTTCGTGCAGGACGGCGACTTCTCCGGCGAAAAGTTCCGCCGGGTCGCGGCCTCGGCAGCGCGGGCATCCCTCGTCGGCGATTATGAAAACTTCGTCCATGCCCAGATGAAAGGCGTCCGAACGACAGGCCACGGCGATCTCGTCCATTAGAGGCAGCACGAGAGCGTGCACTTCCGGGTGCAGCGGACACCAGCTCCTGCAGTAGAAATCTTCGGCCTTCATGTCCACGCTGGACACTTCGTCCATTTCCGGGTGCAGCGCCAGCAGCGGGAAGGTGGTTTCTTTCCATGACTGGTGGCCCAGGCAATTGAACTGCGGCACCAGGCGGACGCCCGCCGAACGGCAGGCGTCGGCGATGCGGCCGGTTTCCACGGCTCCTATCGACCCCGGCACCGCCATGTCCCCGATCTCGAACGCATACCGGTAGTCGAATTCCATCACCAGCGTATCGGCACCTTCCTCCGGCAGATCTTCTTCGATGAACGACACCACGGCATCCACGTCGGCGGGCCCAGGCGCCGATATGTGCAACCCTTTCACGAACTTTTCCGATGCGGCCATCGGTAATCCTCCCTTGTCTGCAGCCTCCCCCAGTATACACCTCCCCGCCGCTTTGCCGTGGGAAACACGCGCTTATTCGCCGATAGGCGGGCGGGCCGCAGGCGCGGGGTGGGTCCTGCGCGAAATACGCGCTTATTCGCCGTCAGGCGGGCGGGCCGCAGGCGCAGGGGTGGGTGGGTTAGAGGTTGTTGGGTTGGGCGAACTGGATGATATACGTATGGTAGACGCTTATGCCTTGGGACTGCCATTGGGAACAGGCTTCCTTCAGCCCGGGTGGTTCCACGGCCGGCTGTCTACTGGGGCTGAACACTTCGACGGGCAGGCCGTCGGCGAGATTTTTCGCCTGCAGGGCGGCGATGCCTCCCGGTCCTTTCCCGGCGTATTCCCCGTCGAAGTAGTAGGCGATGTTTTCGTCGTAGAGCCCCGCGGTGCCGGGAGCGCGCACGTACGTGACGACGTGTCGTTCGAGGGCGGTTTCGATGCCCCTCTCCACGACGGCGCCGGTGACGTCGGTTATGCCGCAGCGGCGGAGTTGTGCCAGGGCGTTCATCACCTCCGCGTACGGTACGTCCGAATATGCCGACAGCAGAACACGGGTGTCCCTGTTGTGCAGTTCGACCGCTACGGTGTCGCCGATGCCGTTTACGGGCACGGTCTTTCCGCCGATGATGCATTCGTTCTCGCCGGTGATGAGGATGCGCAGGCCCGCGGGCATTTCGTCGAGCGTCATGGGGCCGGGCGTGATTTCGGGCGGTACGATCACGGGGCGCTTTGCCCGGCGGGACAGCCAGTACGCCAGCCCGGCGGTGTCGGCGGCCAGTATGACGAACACGGCCGCCAGGGCGGTGACGAGCGCGCGGCGCTTGCGCTTCCCGCTGTCGGCCCGGTTTGATTCCATGCCGCTCATGGCGCTATATGATAGCGCACGTGTGTTGCCGGACAAGCGGTGCGGGTTTCACCCCTTCTTCTGCAGAACGCGGCATATCAGCCCGTGGGCTTCGACGCGCATCTCGTGCGCCGCCTGTTCGGATCGCAGCGACCGGTGCCTGTAGAAGAAGTAGAACGCCGACCCCAGCACGATCGCCGGTATCACGGGCTGCAGGGCGTATGACAGCCCCCACGTTATTTCCCGGGTGGTGGCCGGGCCGGCCAGCTCCGTCAGAACGTCCAGCATTTCCTGCGTGGTGCGCAGGAAATGCACCGCGGCGAGCCCCGCCGTGGCGAACGCCGTCCAGAAGAACGCGGATGCACGGCGTTTCATCGATATTTCCTCCCCTTCGGCCGACAGCATGATCGCTCCCATGGCCGCTTCATGGCCGGCGGGCAGTTTCAGCAGCCCGGCGCGGGCCACGGCGCACACGCCTCGGCCGCCGGCGCATGCCCCGGCCGCTTCTTCGGCTCGGCCTTCGCCGGTCAGCCGTTCAAGAATTTCCAGCTTTTCGGGCGGGAACAGGATGCTGCGCCTCGTCCTTATCGACTGTACGATCGCCGCCGCCAGCCCCGCGATGCCAAGGACGTAAATGAAAAAGTGCTCCATGGTCATTGCACTGTTCCCGTCCACGATCGTGCGTGGCAGGGAGTCTTCCGCAAGGACCACGCTCGCAGGCGCCGCGCCTACAAAGAGCACTATCCCCGTCGCGACCGCCGCTGCTCTTGCCACGCGTTCCGGCAAACCCGTCCCTTTCGCGGATACGTCCCACGGAGTTAACGCACGACGGCACCGGTGGTTCACGCGGGAACTTTGTGTCCCGCGGCGTTTACGGCAGTAAAATAATAAGGGCTGCTCGGGAGGATCTGGCATGGACAGGGTAATGGCGTTTCTTTTCGTGGTTTCGGCCTGCGCAGGGGCGCTCGCTGGCGAATACGTCTACGAGAACATCGGCATGGGCGGCGGCGGAGGTATTTTTACCCCGGCGATTTCGCCTGTGGACCCGAAATTCATGCTCTGCTCGTCCGATATGAGCGGCTGCTACCGCACGTATGACGGCGGGCAGTCCTGGCGCATGACGAGCTTCCACGACATAAGCGGCGCCATCGGCTGCAGGCCGTACTTCCATCCGACCAACGTCAACGTCGTCGTCTGGAAAGACCGCATCACCACCGATAAGGCGCAATCCTGGAAACCCATGGCACGCGGCGCCGCTCCCTGGCAGGGCGGCCTGACCCACGTCGCGTGCTTCGGCGAAAACCCGCTCGTCCTCTTCGCCGGCAACGGCTCCGGCGTCTGGGCCAGCTACGACGGCGGCGCCTCGTGGAAGCAGGCCGCTTCCGGCCCCTGCGGCGGTATCGCCGTCCTCGACGACGGCACCGTCTTCGCCGCCGCCGGACCGGCCCTCTACCGCTGGCGGGTCGGCGCGGGCGATCCCGCCCCCGTCACGATGCAGGGTGTTTCCGGCGACGTCGCCGCCCTGGCCGCCGGCGGCACGAACCAGGCCCACACCGTCCACGTCGTCGCGGGCGGCTCCGTCTACACGTCCAGTGATTCCTGCGCCACCTGGCGCAACACCCGCTCCGGCGGCATTGCCGACGTCGTCATGGCCCCCTCCCGCCGGGAAGCCGCCTACTGCTGCGACAGGATGAACATCTACGTGACCTCCGACGCCGGCGCTTCCTGGAAGAGCTGTTTCGACCTCGCTTCCAACGTCGAGCAGTCCTGGGTGCAGACGGAGCTGCGCTGGAGCTACTACGTCGTCAAAAACGGCCTCGGCGTCTGCCCTTCCGATCCCTCCATCGCAATAATGAGCACCCAGGGCGATATCTACGCCACCGCGGACTCCGGCAAGTCCTGGAAGCAGCTCATGAACCGCCGCGTCGGCTCCGCCCCCGGCGGCCCGGGCGGCCGCTACCAGCCCATCGGCCTGGAAGTAACCACCTGCTGGGACTATCTCTTTGACCCCCATAACCCCAACCGCCACTACATCGCCTATACGGACATAGGTTTCGCTTATTCGACCGACAAGGGCAAGACGTGGTCCTACGGCGGCCGCGGCAGCCCCTGGGCCAATACCTTCTACGGCGTCGTATTCGACCCCCACGTCCCGGGGAAGATGTACGCCGCATGCAGTTCCAAGCACGATATCCCCCACTGGACGCACTGCAACGCCGATTACAAGCCCGGCGGCGTGTGCGTGTCGGATGACTGGGGCGTCACGTGGAAGCCCGTAAGCGCCGGCCTGCCCAGGCTGCCGGCCTGCGGCATCGCCGTGGACCCCGGATCGAAACCCGGCGCCGTGACGCTCTATGCGACCATGTATGGCGACGGAGTCTACAAGTCCACCGACGGCGGGCAGTCCTGGGTCAAAAAACCCGGCGTTGGCAGGCCCGGCAACTACCACGTCTACCAGGTCCGCATCCACGAAAAGTCCGGCGCCGTTTACGTCAACGTCGGCGCTAATCGCAAGGACAGGGTTTTTTCCCCTCACGGCGGCCTTTGGAAGTCTTCCGACGGCGGCGACACCTGGACTGAAATCACCGCCTCCGTAAAACTCGTCTGGCCAAATGGCTTCGCAGTCCACCCGGATAACCCCAATATCATCTACCTTGTCGCCGGTACCACCCCCGCCGAAAAGCAGGGCGGCGTCTACAAGACCCTTGACGGCGGGCAGTCCTGGAAACATATCTTCACCGACGGCGACATGCCGGGCTATTGCCACGGCATGTTCGTCGAGCTTCATCCGGACGACCCCGACGTCGTCTATTTCGGCGGCACACGCGGCCTGTACGCCAGCCCCGACGCCGGTGCTCACTGGCGTCTTCTCGACGAAATCCCCTTCGCCATCTGCCACAGGACGCGCATCGATCCCAATGACAAAAAGACCATGTACGTCACCACCTTCGGCGGCGGCGTGTGGCGCGGCCCGGTGCTCAGGGGCCTCCCCGTTGAAAAACCCGCCCCGGGCGCCCCTGTCGACCCGGAAGTCGTACAGATAACCGCCGTTCCCGTGGACCCAGGCGGCCGCCCCGGCCGTATCCTCCGTCCTCCGCACCCGGCCGCTCCGCCCGAACCTCTGGGCCCGTCGCCCCAGGAACTCCGCGCCGCTGCCGACGCCGCCGAACGGAAGCTCAGACAGGACGTCATCCGCGCTGTGCAGGACGGTGCCGCAAAGACCGTCAGCGTCGATTACATGGGTGCTGCCATGCGGGCGTCGGTCAAAAGCGCCGACGACGCCGGCCTGACCGTGGCAATAGCCGGCGTGCAGGTGAAGATCCCCTGGGGTGACCTGTCGCCGGCCCGCTTCGCCGGTATCGCCTCCAGATATTCCGGCGACGCCGACGCCATCTCCGCCTTCAGGCTCGGTCGCGGCCTCGATGAATGACATTTTTCGCGGCGCGGCTTGACATCCCGCCGCGTTGTGGTACACTGTGGTAGCGTCTGGGTCGAGTCGCAAAGCGTCTCGTGAAGGGCCGTGCGCCTTTTCCCCAGTCGCTTTTTTTTTGGAGAACGCATTCATGTACCTGTGCTACATCGACGAATCCGGCACCCCTCAGCACCCCGGCAATACCTCCCACTACATCCTGACCGGCCTGGCCCTGCCCATATGGCAGTGGAAAAAGGCCGACCGGCAGGTCTTCGAGATCAAGAAGAAATACCTGCTTCAGGACAGCGAAATACATACCGCCTGGCTGCTCAGAAAATACCTCGAACAGTCCCGCGTCAAGGGCTTCGCCTCCCTCGACTACGCACAGCGCCGCAGCGCCGTAAGAAAAATGCGCGACGCCGAACTCCTGCGCCTCCAGCGCTCCAACCGTCCCTTCCGCTACCACCAGGAACGAAAGAACCAGCGCAAGACCGACGCCTACGTCCACCTGGCCTACGAAGAACGGAAGAAGTTCCTGCAGGAAGTCGCCGCGGAAGTCTCCGGCTGGGGCTACGCCAGGCTCTTCGCGGAATGCATCGACAAGCTCCATTTCGACCCCGAAAGGGCCAAGTGCACCGCCGAAGAGCAGGCCTTTTCTCAGGTCGTCTCGCGCTTCGAACAGTTCCTCAAAAGACAGGGCGGCCCCGACGAAAATCACTACGGCCTCCTCATCCACGATAACAACCCCACCTCGTCGCGCCGCCTCACCGACCTCATGAAATCCTTCCACGACACCGGCACCCTCTGGACCGACATCACTCAGATTATCGAAACCCCGCTCTTCGTCGACAGCGAACTCACCAGCATGGTCCAGATCGCGGACCTCTGCGCCTACGCCGTCCGCCGCTACCTGGAAAACGAAGAAACCGGCCTCTTCGACCCCCTCTTCGAACGCGCCCACCGCGCAGGCGACGTCGCCGTCGGCGTCAGGCACTTCACCAGCGATTCCTGCACCTGCCGCATCTGCAGGGAACACCGCATCGCCTGACGTACACCATCCCTATTGCGATACCGCCACCTCCACCGTCGCCGAATTCGATGACGCGTCCGTCGCCGTTATCACCACGGCCTGAGGCAGCGGGCCCAGCGCCGCTTCCGCGCTGAACGTCCCTGCAACGAGCGGCACTTCCGTCCCGCCCACGGTCACCGTCGGCGTGGATCCCGCGTCCGACGCCGTCCCGCTTATCTCTATCGACGACACGCCGGCTCCGGGCGCTTCCGCGTCTCCGGGCACGTAGTCCACTATCCCCGCGTTCGCGTCGCGGAACGTCTTCAGCGGCCCGACGGCGTCCTCCCAGCCAAAGTCCGAATTGTACGACCAGAACATCACCCCGGCGTACCCGTTGGCGTAGGCGTTGTCCAGCATCTGCGTG
>JAFGGJ010000085.1 GCA_016930595.1 Planctomycetota bacterium | reverse complement strand
TTTGACGCTGCGCTCCTCCTGCTTACCAGCAAGGAAGGTTTGTTTTCGCGCAGGAACAGGGGCACTGATTATTCGGCGCGATAACGGTGCAAGGGGAAGAGCGCCGTTTGCGCCTCCGATTTTTCAAAGCCCCCATTAATCGCCGGCCGCGCATGGCACAGTACGCCATGGCGGACCGGGACCCCTGGCAGGGGCCGGCAATTTGACGCTGTGTTCTTCCTGCCTTCGGCAATTGAGCATCTCTCTCGCGCAGGGAGCTGATGGGTATAATGGGCGGGAGTCAGGATGGAAAGAGGCGCATGGGCATGGAACGCGACAGGAAAAAAGCGTGGAGGCCGTTTGCGGTGGTGCTTGCCGCGATGGTCGTGCTAGCGGCGGGAGTCCGGGCCGGCGAGAAGAAGGAAATAACGGGGACACTCAGGACGATCCGCGGCGTGCGGATACTGACGCTGACCGGGAAGCCTCGTGAAAACGGATACGCCCGGGGCTACCTGATGGCGCCCGAGCTGAAGCGCGGGATAGATTACGCGCTGGAAGACCTGCTGCCCAAAGCCGTTAGTCCGAACCTGATGGTGATGGGGATACTGGCGGCCCTGGACCGTCCCGCGGCGTGGAACGAAGAGATAGAGGGCATAATCGAAGGGATGGAAGCCCGGCTCGGCGAGAACGGGATGTACGTGAAAGATCTGGGGCGGAATCTGACGGCATCGGACTACTGGGGGCTGACGGCGTTCCCGGACGTGGGATGTTCGTCGTTTGCGGCATGGGGCGGGATGACCGCCGGCGACGGGATGCTCGTCGGACGGAACCTGGATTACCCGAACAGCAGGAGGCTGATGAACGAGACCGCGGCGATAATAGTGAAAAGACCCGCGGACAGGTCGCACAGGGCCTGGGTGGACGCCGGTTCGGCGCTGCAGGTCGGAGCCGGGACGTGCATGAGGGAAGACGGGGTGTTTCTTTCGATACACGACGCCGCCAGCACAGGGCCGCCTCGAGGCACGGGGCACCTCAGGTGGTTCGTGGCCAGGGAGATAATC
Source organism: Planctomycetota bacterium (assembly GCA_016930595.1). GTDB lineage: Bacteria > Planctomycetota > SZUA-567 > JAFGGJ01 > JAFGGJ01 > JAFGGJ01. The sequence continues at coordinate 23,683 of JAFGGJ010000085.1, read as the reverse complement.
GAGAACGTGACAGGCGGGGCCCGGACGGGCGCGGAAGCCCTGGCCATATGCCGGAAGCACCAGATACTGAGGGGGACAAACTTTTTCATATGCGCCGCCGGGGCCGGAGCGAGCACGGTGGAATACGACGGGAACACGGAGCTGGATTCCGGGGCGACGTTGAGAGCGGCGGCGGGGGGGCGGGAGTGGATGGCGGTGACGAACCATTTCCGGACGAGGTCGGCGCCGGAGGAATGTTCGCGCTACGGGAAGCTGGCAAGGCGGCTGGAGGCGATCGAACGCGGCGGGAAGAAACCTGGAACGGCCGAGGACGCGTGGGAGGTGATCGAAACGGCGTCGGTGGATATATCCATAATAACGGCGGCGTACGATTCGGCGAGGCGGAGGATGCTGGTGGGTTTCACGGACGGGAAGAGGGCGTCGCACGAGGTGAAGCCGGTTGCGTTGACGCTGGACGAGCTGCTGGGTGGGGAGGAGTAAGGCAAATACGGGCCGGGCCGCAGCAAACGGCTTGATTTTGCGGTGGCGCGGCATACAATGGGCAGTCTTCATGACTTCGCTGTTCTGCGGAGCGGGAACCGTACAACCTTGGAGCGGAGGAGGTCGTATCATCGTTTACGGCGGGAGGCAGTATTGAAGGGCGCCAGGAAAAAGCAGGAAGTGGTGGTGGGAATGGACGCGGGGTCCACTGGGATAAAGACCGCGCTTTTCTCGCCGCGCGAGAACAGGATAGTGGAAATACTGCCGTACACGAGGCATCACAACGACTACGACCACACGGCGCGTGAGTTGCTGAAGAAGATATCCGAAGAGTACATGGTGATATCGGTGAACATTACGGGGGCAACCGGGAAGGTGCTGGCGTCGGCGTGGGGCAGCCTGAACGTGGTAGCGGAAGTGCACGCGCACGCCAGGGGGGTGCTGTATTTCAACCCCGAGGTGCAGGCGGTGCTGGACGGCGGGGGTGCGGAGATAAAGTTTTTCAGGATAGACCCGAACGGACGGACGTACGATTTTGCGATGAACCCGGAATGCGCCGCCGGTTCGGGGTCGTTCCTGGACCAGCAGGCGAAGCGGCTGAAGATGTCGGTGGACGACAGTTCGGACCCGGGAAGGCATTTCCCGACGGTGGGGCTGGCCGCGATAAGAGACGGTGCGACGGTGCCGATAAGCGGGAGGTGTTCGGTATTTGCGAAGTCGGACATGATACACCAGCAGCAGAAAGGGGTGCCGGACGCGGCAATTGTCGGGGGGCTGCACGAATCGCTGGTGAACAACATAAAGGCGACGGTGATACAGCAGAGGCTGAGGGGGTTTCGGGGGGTGCTTTCGTTCCAGGGGGGGCTGTCGATGAACGAGAGCATGGTGCACTGCCTGGCGACCCAGATGGGACTGGGGAGCGACCAGATATACGTGCACAGATACGGGTATGCGATGGGAGCGGTGGGTGCGGCGCTGGAAGGCGTGGGGGAGCACTTCGGGCTGGAGGACATAGAAGCACACGTCAAGAAGACGCACGGGGAGAGCCAGTACGAGCCGCTGAAGGACGATTTCGCCGGAGAGAAGGCGGAAGTCAGGACGGAGATGTACGACCTGAAGGCGGGGGAGGAGGTGGAGGCGTACCTTGGGATAGACGTTGGATCGGTTTCGACGAACGTGGTGCTGCTGGAGCGGATGACGGGCGAGGTGCTGGCGAAGTCGTACGTGCCGACTCGAGGCAGACCGATAGAGGCGATACGGGACGGATTGAGGGAGGTGACGGAGTATCTAGCGGGGAAGCTGGGACTGGGCGGGGCGGAGGCCGCGAGAGAGGAGAGCGGGGAGGCGCTGAAGGAACTTACCCGGAAGCTCGGCGAACACGTTCGCGTGAAGGCGAGCTGCACGACGGGATCGGGGAGGTTTCTTACGGGGTATTTCATCCGCGCCGAGTACATGAAGAACGAGATAACGGCGCAGGCGACGGGCGCGGTGAAGATGGCGGAGAGGTACGGGCTGCGGATAGACACGATATTCGAGATAGGTGGGCAGGATTCGAAGTACATAAAGCTGAACCCGGACGGCGGAGTGCGCGACTACACGATGAACAAAGTGTGCGCCGCCGGGTGCGGATCGTTCCTGGAAGAGCAGGCGGAAAAGCTGAAGCTGAACATAAAGGAGGAATTCGCCGGGATGGCGCTGAGGGCGGAGCGGCCGCCGGACCTGGGCGACAGGTGCACGGTGTTCATCGAGTCGGTGCTGGACGCGTATTCCGCGACCGGGGAGACCAAGGAAAACCTGGTTGCGGGACTGGCGTATTCGGTGGCCAACAATTACCTGAACAGGGTGGTTGAGGGAAGGGACACCGAGGGCGTGGTGGCGTTCCAGGGGGGCACGGCGTTCAACGGGGCGGTGGTGACGGCGTTTCAGAAGATACTGGGGAAGCCCGTGACGGTGACTCCGCACAACGAGGTGACCGGAGCGATAGGGGCGGCGCACATAGCCAGGGAAGAGACGGAGAAGGCAATAGCGGAGAAGGGGACATACGAGGGGACGCTGGACAACCTGTATTCGATACTGACGAAACCGTACGAGGCCGAGACGATAGTATGCCAGAGGTGCGCCAACAGGTGCGAGCTACAGGTGGTCAAGGTGAAGGAGACCGGGCCGGACGGGCGCGCCCTGATGAGGCGGATATTCTACGGGGACCGCTGCGACGAGATGAACCTGAACCAGGGCGCCGGGCGGAAAGAGCACCGGCAGACGTGGATAGACAGGCGGAACGACCTGTTGTTCTCGCGTGCGGGGAAGCCGGAGCATGCGAACGGGCTGAGGGTGGCGTTCCCGAGGGCGATGACGACGTGGAGCGAGTATTTCGCCCTGTGGGCGGAGATGTTCAAGAGCCTTGGGTACGAGGTTGTGCTGGGGCCGAAGACGACGATGCCGATCATGAAGAAGGGGACGGCGCTGAGCCTGGCGGACTTCTGCCTGCCGGTGCGCCTGGCGATGGGCGCTGTGGACGCGACGATCAACATGGAGCCGCGGCCGGACTACATTTTCGTGCCGTACCACGTGAGCTATCCGAAGGCAAACCCGGATACGGCGGCGTTCGCGTGTGTATGGACGCAGACGCTACCGGTGGACATAGGTGAGACCTTCGACCTCGCCGAAGCAGGAGTTAAGATGCTGTCTCCGGTGGTCGAGTTCGAGCACGGGTACGAACACGCCGTGGAGCTGGTGCAGTACCTGGCGGAGGAACTGGGGCACAGCCGGGAAGACATACGTGAAGCGATACGGAAAGGCGCGAAGGCGCTGGAGGCGTTCAGGAGAGAACTCAGGGAAATGGCCGGGGAGGCACTGCGGCACGCCGGGGCCGAGAACCCGGTGTTCGTGGTGGTGGGGCGGCCGTACAACTCGGAGGACCCCGGCATATCCATGGACATAGCGGCGAAGCTGGAGCGGATGGGGCACACGGCGGTGCCGATGGATTTTCTGCCGATCGAGGGGGTGCCCATCGGCAGGGGGCACGAGAACATGTACTGGAAGAACGGCGAGAGGATCATATCGGCGTTCAAGCACTGCCGCGAGCACCCGCACCTGATACCCGTGTGGATAACGAATTTTTCGTGCGGGCCGGACAGTTTCATCAGGAAGCAGGCGGACTACGTAATGGGGGACATGCCGTACCTAGAACTCGAGCTTGACGAGCATTCCGCCGACGCCGGGGTGATAACGAGGATAGAGGCGTTCTACGATTCGTACAGGAACACGATAGAGTACGCCCGGAGGCGCGAGGGCATCGAGGCGAAGATGGTTTCGCACGTGTTCGAAGCGACGGTGGCGGACGTGAAGAGGCCGGGAGCGCTGCTGATGGTGTCAAACATGTGCGACAGCGCGTTCCCGTTGGCAGCGGCGTTCCGTGCGTGGGGAATAGAGAGCCTTGTGCTGCCTCGCACGGACGAGCGGACTCTGGCGATAGGGAAGAGGTATTCATCGGGGAAGGAATGCGTGCCGTTCCAGACGACGCTGGGGGACAAGCTGAATTTCATACAGAACCTGCCGCGCAGGTACATGATATATCCCGGCGAGGTGAAGGCGCTGGAAAGACCGGTGGCCGCCGAAGACATAGTGTTCTACGACCCGTTTGCGCAGGGGCCGTGCCGGTTCGGGATGTACAACGAGGGGTACAAGCGCGTCTACGAGCGGCTGGGTCTGCCCGTGAAGCTGCTGGAGACGGGTGCGCATAACAATTACGGGGACGTGTTCGAGTCCGGGTACGATCTGGCAAAGTTCGTCCTTCTGGCACTGGACGGCGTGGCAGGGACGGACGTGCTGCTGAAAACGCTGCGGCTGGTGAGGCCGCTGGCGGCGAGGCGCGAGGAAGCCGAAGAGGTGTACCGTGCGATGGTGAAGCGGCTGGTGGAGATAATGGAACAGCCCGGCAAAAGCCTGCTGGCAGTGCTGGCCAAGCGAAGGAAGATAGACCGGCTGATGCGGGATGCGGCGGAGGCGTTCAGGAGCGTCGGAACGGATCCTGAACGCAAGGTGGCGGACGTGGGGATGTTCGGGGAAATATATGTAAGGAGCGAGAGTTTCATAAACGAGTACCTGATAGAGAAGCTGGAAGAGTACAACATACGGACGACGCTGGCCCCGATGAACGAATGGCTGCAGTACGTGAACGAGGAACAGTTTTATTTTCACGGAGAAGAGGAGGCGAGGCTGTTCGGGCCGGAGCCGGGGTGGTGGGGACGTATGCGGAGGACCTGGCACAGGAGGAAGCTGCTGGACGCGATGGTGAGGGCGAAGGTGGTGCCTGGGAGGCTGAGCCGGTTCGGAGGGTATTTCTCGGACATATGGCGGGGGCTGGAGGATCCCGGTATAAAGGACACGCTGGCGGCGGGGATGGCGCATATCCCGATGGCGGTGAGGGGGGAGGCTATCCTGTCATGGGGCGTGGCGAGGGAACTGCAGCATAACGACCGTTATTCGGGGATAGTGAACATAGGGCCGTTCGGGTGCATGCCGAGCAAGGTGGTGTCGGTGCTGCTGCACGATCCTGAGATAACAAAGCCCGTGTACGACGCCAATTACGACGGGTCGAAGGTGAGTTCCAGGGACATACGGGTGGAGACGTTTGCGAGCCAGGTCTGGGACTACGTGAGCGCGCGTTCCGCCCGTACGGCGGAAGAGGGGGCGGGTGGAGCCGGGCATGCGGCTGCGCAGAGGCAGCCGGTAGACACGGGAGGAGTGCAGAGAGGTGATTGAAGGCAAGGTATGGAAGTTCGGCGACGACGTGAACACGGACGAGATAATTCCCGCGAGGTACCTGAACACGAGCGATCCGGAGGAACTCGCTGCGCACGTCATGGAAGACGCGGACGCCGATTTCGCCGCCAGGGCGGAGAAGGGCGACGTGATTGCGGCGGGGAAGAATTTCGGCTGCGGGTCGTCGAGGGAGCATGCGCCGGTGGCGATAAAGGCGGCGGGCATCGCGTGCGTGGTGGCGGAGTCGTTTGCGAGGATATTTTTCAGGAACGCCGTGAACATAGGGCTGCCGATAGTGGAAAGCCCGGAATTGGCCCGTTCCCTGGAAACCGGAATGGCCGTAAAGATAGACCTGGCTGCCGGCAAGGCGGGCGCCGGGGAAAAGAGTTATGAGATAAGCAGGTATCCCGAGGAGCTGCAGGCTATAATAGACGCGGGCGGGTTGGTGAAGCGGACGATGGAGAGGATAACAGACAAGGGCCAGGGCGGCCGGGACACGCATCCAGAGAAGGGAAACGGGTGAAATGAGCAGGAAAACGCACAGGATCGCCGTGATAGGCGGCGACGGCACGGGGCCGGAGGTGACGGCGGAGTCGGTGAAGGTGCTGGACACGGCGGCGGAGAAGTTCGGGTTTGGGCTGGACAAGACGGAGTTCGACTGGGGCGGCGAGAGGTACCTGTCCACGGGGGAGGTTCTGCCGGCGGACGCGCTGGAGACCCTGAGAGGTTTTGACGCGATACTGCTGGGTGCGATAGGACACCCCCGGGTACAGCCCGGGATACTGGAGAAGGGGATACTGCTCGCCATACGGTTCGGGCTGGACCAGTACATAAACCTCAGGCCGGTGAAACTCTACCCCGGCGTGGACACGCCGCTGAAGGACAAGGGGCCCGGCGAGATAGACTTCGTGGTGGTGAGGGAGAACACTGAAGGTCTCTATACCGGGATGGGCGGCACCACGTACAAGGGCACGAAGAACGAGGTGGCCACGCAGATAATGTGCAATACGCGTCACGGCGTGGAGAGGTGCATAAGGTATGCGTTCGAGCTGGCGCGCAGGCGGCACGAAGACGCGCCGTGGAAGGGATTGTCGGCGGAGGACACCGGGAAGGGGTACCAGGCGCAGCTGCACCTGGTGGCGAAGACGAACGTGCTGACGTTCGCGCACGACCTGTGGTGGAGGGCTTTCTGCGAGGTTGGGGAGGAATATCCGGACGTCAAGAAGGAATACGCACACGTTGACGCCACGTGCATGTGGTACGTGAAGAACCCGGAATGGTTCGACATATGCGTGACGTGCAACATGTTCGGGGACATAATCACGGATCTCGGTGCGATGATCCAGGGCGGCATGGGGATCGCCGCCGGCGGGAACATCAATCCGGAAGGCGTGAGCATGTTCGAGCCGATAGGCGGCAGCGCTCCCAAGTACACGGGGAAGAACGTGATAAATCCGCTGGCGGCGATATGTGCCGGCCAGATGCTCCTTGCGGACCTGGGGGAGAACGATGCGGCGTTGGCGGTGGAGAACGCCGTGATGTGGGCGACGAAGAACAAGCTGAAGAGCCTTTCGGCCGGCAAGATGGGATATGGGACCACGGAAGTGGGCGACCTTATCGCCCAAGCGGTGATCGACGGAGAGACGCCGGAATAGGCGGACGGGCGATGGAGATACTGAAGGGCATAGGGGTCACTCCCGGGTACGCTACCGGAGAAGCATTCGTCTTCGAAAGGGAAGACGTGCTTGTGCGGGGGCGTTTTGTCCGTGCGGAGGAGGTGGAGAGGGAGGTAGAGCGTTTTCAGGCGGCGGTGAAATCGGTATCGGACGAGATAGAGGAAATGCGAGAAAGGGTGAGGGGGGATCTCGGAGACAACGTATCGCGCATATTCGAGAGCTACCGGTGGATAGTGGACGACCCGGTGTTCAAGGAGGAGGTGGAGAGGCGGGTAAGGAACAACAGGTTCACGGCGGAGTATTCGGTGGACAGGTCGTTCAAGAGGCTGATCCGGAGGCTGCAGAATATACCTAATCCGTATATGCGGCAGAGGATCGTCGACATAGAGGACCTGGAGAAGAGATTCCTGTCGGCGCTTTCCGGGGCCAGGTCGGAGGCGAGCGGCAGGCTTGACAGGCCGGTGGTGGTGGTGGGGCACGACCTGTCGCCTGCGCAACTGGCGGGGATGGACCGGCGGAAGATCCTGGGGATAGCGACGGACGTGGGGGGGCGGACGAGCCACACGGCGATAATGGCGCGCGACTACGGTATTCCGGCGGTGGTGGGGCTCGAGACAGCGGGACTGGACGTGACGGCCGGCGACAAGGTGATAGTGGACGGCAGCCGCGGGCTTCTGATCATTGATCCCGACGAGGGGACGCTGGACAGGTACCGGACGCTGGAGCAGGAGTACATCGGTTTTGAAGTCGAACTGGCCAAGAAGAGCCAGGCCAAGGTAGCGACGAAAGACGGGGTGGGGGTATCGGTTTTTGCGAACATGGAATTTCCCGAAGAGATCGACGTGGTGTTGGAGAGCGGAGCGGACGGGGTGGGGCTTTTCAGGACGGAGTTTCTGTATCTTGCGGCTGACAGGCCGCCGACCGAGGACGAGCATGCGACGGTATACATAGAGGTGGCGAAAGGGCTGGGCGAGAAGCCGGTGGTGGTGAGGACGTTCGACCTTGGAGCGGACAAGCTGATGAAGGCGGATTCCGCTGAGATGGGCAGCGAAAGGAACCCGGCGCTGGGGCTGAGGGGGATAAGGCTGTACAGGGTGAGGCCGGAGGTGTTCCGGTCGCAGGTCGCGGCGATATACCGTGCGAGCGCGCACGGGAACGTGAAGATGATGGTGCCGATGGTAACATCGGTCGAGGACGTGAGATGGGTGAGGGAGAGATGCTGGGAGGTGCAGCAGGAGCTCAAGCGGCGCGGCGAGTGGTTCAACCCGGAGATGCCGGTCGGCGTTATGGTGGAGACGCCGGCGGCGATAATGGTGGCGGACCTGATAGCGCGCGAGGTGGACTTTTTTTCGATAGGAACCAACGACCTGGTGCAGTACACGCTGGCGGTGGACCGTTCGAACGAGCGTGTGGCGCAGGAGTTCGAGCCGCTCAACCTTTCGGTGCTGCGCATGGTGGACAGGATCATAAGGCTTGGGAAAGACAAGAACGTGCCTGTGGCGATGTGCGGGGAAATGGCCGGGGACGTGAACCTTGTGATGCTGCTTCTGGGGATGGGGCTGAGGGAATTTTCGGTATCGCCGTCGTCGATTCCGGAGGTGAAGGCGGTACTGGTGGAGCTGGATGCAGCGAAGGCGGAGGATGTAATGAGGGAGGCATTGCACCTGCATACGCTTCAGGAGATAAGGCTTTTTATAGAGGGAGCCAACAGGGACCTGATGCCGGAAATGTTCAGGAGGGTATCGACGATGCACCGGCAAGGCAAGGTTTGATTCAAGTCGGCGTGCACATGTTCCGATAACCACAGTCGTACAAATAAGTTTTGACCGGAGCGGTGCAGCCGCATACAATAAAGGGCTATGGTTAGAGGCTGGATAACAGGAAGGAACGGTTTGTATGTTCGGCAAGTCCAAAACACTGGTTGGGCTTGACATCGGTTCCTACAGCGTGCGTGCGGTTGAACTGACCCAGAAGGGAGAGGCGATATCCCTGGTGGGGTTCGGGCGTGCGGCGATAGAAGGTCCAGAGTTCCTGGAGGACACGGTTCTCCAGGTGCTGGATGAAGGCGGGATCAAGAGCCGGAGAGTGGCCACGGCCGTAAGCGGTCGTTCGGTCATATTCCGGACGGTGACGATGATGAACCTGCCTGACGAGGAACTGAAGCAGGCCGTGGCGTACGAGGCGAACAAGTATCTTCCGTTCGAGGTGGATGACGTGGTGCTGGACAGCCAGAGGCTGGAACCGCGAGACGAGACGGCCGAGCAGATGAAAGTGATGTTCGTGGCTGCCAAGCGGTCGCTGGTGGACGAGCACTGCAACCTGCTGGACAACCTGGGTCTGACGCCTGTGCTGATAGACGTGGACGTATTTGCGCTGGGGAACGCCTTCGAGATGCGGAACCAGCTCCTGGGCGCGTCCGACGAGACGGTGCGGGCGTTGATCGACGTGGGTGCGACGAAGAGCAACATCAACATCATGCGCGGGAACCAGACGCTTTTCGTGCGGGAGTTCCACACGGCGGGGAACGACGTGACGGAAGCGATAGCGAGGCGGTTCGGGGAGGATCCGAAGGACATCGAGGTGATGAAACTCGACCCCGGCAACGCTCTCGAGACCATGCAGGAGACGATGACCCCGGTGCTCGAAGACATAGCGGACGAGGTAAGGCTGTCGTTCGACTATTTTGAGAACCAGTATGAACAGGAGGTATCGGAGGCGTATTTTTCCGGCGGGAGCGTATTATTCCCCGGGATGGACCACATACTGGGGAACCTGCTGGGGGTGCCGGCGCGGACATGGGATCCGACGGAAGGGCTGGATATGTCGACGCCGAGGTTTGATGCCAGCCTGCTGGAAGGCAACAATGCGGACATGAGCATAGCGGTCGGCCTGGGGTCTAGGATAAGGGGCCTGTAGCCATGATAGACATTAACCTACTGCCGCCGGAGAGAAGGCTAGTGGAGCGGACCCCGCTGCCCCGGCTGGCGACGATATTCGTGGGGGTGGCTGCGGTCGTTGCGGAGATATTCCTGTCGCTGTACATATTCATGTTTCAGATAAAGGATGCGGAGCGGGAACTGAGCCGGCTGAAGACGGAGGCCTCGCAGAAGAAGGCGGACGCGGTTGCGGCCGACGATTATGAGAAGCGCATAGAGGTGGTGGACAGCCGCCTGAAGGTAATCAGGGGGCTGCAGGAGGAGAGGACGCTCTGGACGCCGGTGCTGGACCACCTGTATTCGCCGGCGGTGCTGCCGGACAACATATGGCTTACGGAGCTGGAGGTGGAGACGGGGACGGACAAGCCCGGCAAGGGGAAGATGGCGGGCTATGCCAGGGGCGGCAAGCCGATGGAGTCGGTGGGTATATTCATAGCGAACATGAAGAACGACGCGGCGATGAAGGACATTTTCCAGAAAGTGGATTTCGGGGGCACGGAGAATGTCGAACTCGGGGCGAAGAGCAAGAAGACGAGATCCGGAGCGGAGGAGATTCCTGCTACGGCGGCGAAGTTTTCGATAAACCTCGAGACGGCGGCCGTAATCAAGCCGCCGCCTCCCAAGAAGACGACGAAGAAGAAGTAAGGGAGAAGACATTGCCACAGGGTGACACGACGGAGAAGACCGCACTGATCATTACAGTGGTCGTGGTGGTCATTCTGGTGATAGGTGTCGGCTCGGTATACTTCATGGGCAGGAAGAAGCTGTCGGGCATACAGACGCAGATGGGCGGCGTGAAGAACGAGATAAAGAAATACGACAGCCGCATCGCCATGATACCGAAGCTCAAGAAGGAATACGAGGACAAGAACAAGGAAGCGGAGGACAGCGAGGCAAGGCTGCCGGACACCGACGAGATCGACGCCCTGCTGCGCCAGATCGAGCAGAGCGCGATCGAGTCGCGTCTGAGCGTGATGTCTTTCGAGAAGGGCCGCACGAAGTCGCAGAGGGGCAAGGGTGCGTCGGTGCAGCAGTACGAGACGTTCAAGTACAATTTCGAATTTACGGGGAATTACGAGAACTTTGTGGAGTTTGTGCACAGGATGGAATACAAGATGCCGAGGCATTTTGCGCTGGTATCTTTCAGCATTCAGGGCGACAGTGACGGGCTTGTCCCGGGGACTCACGGGCACCAGTTCAAGATGGAATTCGTCACGTATGCCTTCAACAAGAAAGTGATAGCGGCGAGCAAGACCAGCTCCAAGAAGGGGCAGGGAAAATGATTCGGACGACGAAAATCCTGTCTGCAGCGTACCTGGTTATAGCTTGTATGCCGTGGACCCTTCATGGTGGGGAAGAGCCGGTGAAGACCAGCGGGGCTGCTCCGCCCATCTACGAGCGGGTAAGCATAGGCAACCGGGACCCGTTCACGATCTGGAAGGAAAAGGTGATAGAGGCGCCGGAGGACCGGAAGCTGGAAGGCTGGACGCCGCCGGAGCCGGAGGTGGTGGTGATTACGGGCACCGGGGGCGATACGGGTACCGTGCCGCAGGTTGATGAGACACAGCGGATACGCGGGATAGTGGAGCAGGCGTACAAGGCGCTCTACAGCGGCCAGTACGATAACAGCATAAAGAAATGCGAAGAGGCGCTGAACCTGCTTGAGAGGAATCCAAACAAAGCCGGGATGGAGCAGGACAGGTGCCTGAGGATACTGAAAGCGTCCAAAAAACTGAAATCCCGCAAGGAAGTTGAGGATGAGTTTGAAAAATTGCCGATAGTAATAGAGGGCATAGTCTGGCGGCCGAAGGCCGGTTTCGCCGTAATAAACGGCAACGTGAGGCAGGCAGGCGAAATAGTTGGAGGCGCCAGGATATACAAGATAAACTCCCAGGACGTAGTTTTCATATTCCAGGGGCTGAAAGTTTCAAAGAAGCTCTTCGAAGGAGGACAGCAAGATGGTGCTAAGGCCACCAAAGGCAGAAGCCGGGATTAGGAGAGAGGCGATGTGCTGGATGCGGCTGGCGCTGGTGCTGATCCTGGCGGTTCCGGCTGCAGCGGTCGCACAGGAGCCCGCGGTGCAGGATACGGTTGGGGAGGCGCTTGTGGTTGACGGGGGGACCCGCGGCGTCGTCAACATAAACGTTAAGCAGCGTGCGTTTCGTGACATCCTGCAGTACCTGGAGCGGGTAGGCGGCTGGAACCTCGTCCCGATAGACGACAGGGTAGGGGACCTGCAGATCACGATTCGTGTCAGCAACATGTACTGGCGGGAAGCGCTGGAAGTCATAGGGACAAAGTACAAGCTGCTTTTGAACGAAGACGTCAAGAACAGGGTCATATACATCGAGAAACCGCCTCCCATCACGATGACTTTCCCGGGGACGGACATCAAGACCGTGATCAATTCGGTAGCGAAGGCCGGGGACGCGAGCGTAATCATCGGGCCGAACGTGTCCGGAACGGTAACGATGAGCCTGCACGACATACCCTGGCGCGAAGCGCTGGACATCGTTCTGAAGTCGCAGGGTTACGTGCTGGTGGAGGAGCGGCACGGGGTGCTGCGGGTGGCGACGCCGGCGGAGCTCGAACAGCAGATGGAGACCCGGGTATTCTTCCTGTCGTACCTGATACCTGAAGGGGCGCGCTACACGGCCAAGATAGACACGGCGTTTGCGACCCGATCGAACGTCAGAGGCTCGGGCGGCTCGGTCGAAGACAGCCTGCGGGCGGTGCTGGACAAGGTGAAGAGCACAAACGGGTCGATAGCGTTCGAGAAGCGCACGAACACGGTGATAGTGACGGATACGCCGGCCAAGCTCGAAGCGATAGCGAAGATAATCCAGCAACTGGACATCCCGCCGAAGCAGGTGCACTTTTCCCTGAAGATGATAGAGCTGAACGATACGGACAGGGAAGAGCTGGGCCTGGAGTGGGCGAACGGGTTTACGGCGAGCGCCAGCGGGATGGGCTTTGCGACGATGTTCCCGTTCCCCAACGGCAACGCAAACAACCTTTTGCAGGGGTCGGGGCTGCCTGGCGACATAGGTGTGGGGCTGGATCCGGCGGGATACCTTGTAAAGGCGAAGACGCAACCGCCCGGACTCGTTGCGGATCCCCAGATTGCGCTGGGTTCGCTGGATTTTGCCGGTCTGAATGCGGTGTTGAAGTTCATCCGGAAGCACACGAGCGGGCGAATCATCCAGGCTCCCGAGTTGATGTGTCTTGATAATGAAGAAGCGACCATACAGGTCGGCGACCTTGTCAGGTATGCGGAAAGTTTCGTGGCGACGACGGAATCTGGCGGGCAGACGTCCGGCTGGAAGGAAGCGTCGAGTTCGCCGGTCAAGCTGGGCGTTCAGATACTGGTCATACCGCACGTCACTGGGCCCGAGAACAACATATTGCTGACGATCATACCGAAGATAGAGGCGCAGAGGGGGGCGGAGCTGTTCGAGGAGTTCGAGAGCCCGTCGCTGGGCACGTTGAAGCTGCCCCAGACGATGCAGAGGATCGTGGTTACGAAAATGCTGCTCAGGAACGGCGAGACGGGCGTAATTGCGGGGCTGAAGCAGGAAAACCAGGGCGAGACGATCACCAAGGTTCCGTTCCTGGGCGACATCCCGATACTTGGGTGGCTGTTCAGGTCGCGCAGCCGTCCTGAAGAGACGAACAAGACGACGAACCTGTTAATACTGGTTACCGGGACGGTGATAGACTTCCAGGAGAAGAACGACCTGCGGGATCAGCTGATGCCGGCCAAGAAGATTCTGTCGGAGATATACACGATCTACGAAGCAGAGTAAGAAGCGGTTCCAGCAGCGTACAGCGGCCCCGCCGGCCCGTGTTGGCGGGGCCGTTTCATTGGGAGAGAGCATGGCGAAGCCGGAAGAAGCGGACGTAAGGGAATACTACGACCGGCGGGCTTCACAGTACGTGCTGACGCGTGGCTTCAGCGGCAGGACGGCGGCAACGATGTTTCGCCTGCTGGTGAGGAATGCTCCTTCGGGACCGGTTCTGGAACTGGGGTGCGGCACCGGCAATCTGACCCGGTATTTGTGCCGGCCGATCGGCAGGGAAGTGGTCGGACTGGATCTGTCGCCCGGGATGCTGGGTGCGGCCCGCCGGAACGCGCCGGAAGCGAAGCTTGCGGTGGGAGACGCCTGCCGCCTGCCGTTCAGGGAGGGAACGTTCGCCATGGTGCTCGGGGCGTATTTTCTGCACCACATCGACAGGTGGCACGGTGCGATAGCCGAGGCGAGGCGAGTGCTGATGCCGGGGGGATGGCTGGCGATAATAACGAGCGGACATCAGGAAATAGAGCGGAACATACTGGCGAGGTTCTTTACCGGTTTTGTCGAGGCGGACAAGGGGCGTTTCCAGAAGACGGAGGAAATAGAAGGCAGGATGGACGAGTATGGATTCAAGGGGATAAGATCGGTAGGGATATCAATGGGCCGCCGGCGTGTGGACCAAGGTCTGGTTTTCAGGGTGCGTTCCAGGTTTGTGAGCACCCTTTCGCTGCTTGACGAGGAGGATTTCGAGAGGGGTGTGACGACGCTCGAAGCGCACATAGACGGCACCCGGCCGCCCAGGCGATACATGCACAGGGGCAGGATGATAATCGGGCGGGTGCCGTTTCGGGAACGGGAGCGGTGATGATATGAGGCGGGATTTTCCTCCCGGGACGGAACATCTGAAAGTAATGCACATCATCACCAGGTTCATACTGGGCGGCGCCCAGGAGAATACGCTGTTTTCGGCGATAGGGCTGCTGAAGCACCCTTTGTACCGGCCTGTACTGGTAACGGGGCCTGCGGAGGGGCCTGAGGGCAGCCTGCTGGAGCGCGCCCGGGAAGAAGATGTTCCCGTGGTGATCGTGCCGGAACTGGTGCGGGAGATCTCCCCGTTGAAAGACCTGAAGGCGTATTATGTGCTCAGGCGGACCATCAGGGCGCACCGGCCTGTGGTTGTGCATACGCATTCTTCCAAGGCCGGGATACTGGGTCGTCGGGCCGCGTGGAAGGAACGCACGCCGGTCGTGGTTCACACCATTCACGGGCCTCCGTTCCACGCTTACGAAAGCGGATGGAGGAACTTCCTGTACGAGGTGGTGGAGAGGAAAGCAGCCGCCCGTGCCGATGCCCTTGTATGCGTGGCGGATGCCATGCGGGAACAATTCCTGGCCAGGGGAATCGGGGAGCCCGGGCAGTACGTGACAATACGCAGCGGTATGGAAGTGGGGCCTTTTCTGGAGGAACGTGACGGCGGCAGCGTCCGTGAGCGGCTGGGGATTCCATCCAGGGCGTTCGTGGCGGCAAAGATTGCCAGGATAGCGCCGCTGAAGGGACATGGGGACGTTCTGAAGGCTGCGGCGGCAGCGAGGAAGGGGCACCCGGAGATACACCTGTTGTTCATCGGGGACGGCGAGTTGACGGGCGAGGTATCGAGCGAGATGCAAGAGCTGGGGCTTTCCGGCGCGGTGACCTTTACGGGACTTGTGCCGCCGGGAGACATACCGGAGCTGCTGGCTGCGGCGGATTGCGTGGTTCACGCCAGCTACAGGGAGGGTCTTCCGCGTGCGGTGGTGCAGGGGATGCTGTCCGGGAAACCGGTGGTGGCGTATGCGCTGGACGGCACGCCGGAAGTTGTCGAGGACGGCAGGACGGGGTTCCTGGTGAAGGCGTCGGATATCGAGGGACTGTCGGCCGGGATATCCGCCCTGGCGGCAGATCCTGCGCTGGCGGAGAAGATGGGCAGGGCTGGGAGGGAACGTGTCAGGGAAGAGTTTTCGTGGGAAAGGATGTCGAACCTGCTCGTCGATCTGTACGACGGGCTGAGAGAGGAAAAAGGGATACGGACGGAGACTTGACCGGAGGCCGGGAATCTGTAGAATCAGGGCCGTCGCCGAAAGGAGGCCCTGGTGAACGTAGAAGTGACGTTGAGACACATCGATAATCCTCCTCTCAACTTCAAGTCCTATATCGAAGACAAGATTGCAGGCCTGGGGAAATACGGCACGGTTATTGACAAGGTTTCGGCCATAGCGAGCGACGAACATTCGCACGATCTCAATAAGCGCTACCGCATGGAGCTGGTGGTTCGCAGCCGCGGGCAGGAATTCGTGGCGAAATCCGACGGCCCGAACCTTATGGTGGCCACAGACACGGTCATGGAGCGCATTTCCAAGCAGATAGTGAAGCACAAGGAACGGCGGCGCGAACGCCACTAGCGTCGGTCGCGGGAAATGCTCTTGGGGTGTTTTCGCAGAAAGGAGCTTGAGTGTTGGCCGGGGACTACTTCGCAACCGGGTGCGTACTGCTTGATATTGATGCCGGCGGCAAGGACGAGTTGATCATAAAGATGGTGGAAGCCGCGGCCGACTGCGGCAAGATAAAGCGTTCCAAGAACAAGGAAGTGATCGAGAAGGTGATGTCCAGGGAAAAGGTGGGTTCCACGGGCATCGGCAGGGGGGTGGCGGTGCCGCACGCCAAGAGCTCGTCGGTAAAAGAACTGGTGGGGGTGTTTGCGAGGATAAAGCAGCCGATCGAATTCGCGGCGTTGGACGGGCAGCCGGTAGACCTGGTTTTCCTGCTGCTTGCCCCGGAGCCTTCTGCGGGGGACCATCTCGGGGTGCTGGCGGTGGTGGCGCGCATGGCCCGGGATGAACTGTATTGCAGGTTTCTGCGACAGGCAAAGACGCCTGAAGAGGCGCTGGACGTCCTGGATGAGGCCATGGGGAACGTCGGGGGATAAGGCCGGAAGGGAAACCAGTGTTCGGGAAGTTTTTCAAGTGGCTGTATCCCGGTATCGGGATAAAGCGGTGGGTATTTGTGATAACGATCGGGTTCATTCTTTCCAACCTGGCCGCCATTCTTGTGATTCTCGGTATTCAGAACAACCTGCTGGAGATGCGAGTGCGCCTGTTCGGCGGGGCGCTGGGGCTGTTCCTGCTGGCAGGCATTGCGCTTGTGACCGGCGTCTACCGCCTTATGAAAAGCATGGAAGGGCTGATGCGCAAGAGGGGCGAGAAGAAGACCCTGGTGGAAATAGCCTACGAGAGGCGGTACCTGGAACACGGATGGCGGATAGTGTGTTTTGGAGGCGGGACAGGCATTTCCACTCTGCTGAAGGGGCTGAAAACGTACACGGCCAACCTTACGGCGGTGGTTTCCGTGGCGGACGACGGGGGGAGTTCGGGGCGTTTGCGGCAGGAATTCGACATGTTGCCGCCCGGCGACATCCGTAAGTGCCTGATTGCCCTTTCGGACGACGCCCCGCTGATGGGAGAGCTGCTGGGTTACCGGTTTGACGAAAAGGAACTCGAAGGCCATTCAATGGGCAACCTGGTACTGACGGTGCTGACGAGGATAACCGGCGATTTCGGTGAAGCCGTGCGCCAGGCCAACATACTGTTTGCGGTGCGAGGGAAAGTCCTGCCGGCGACACTTGACCGCATATTCCTGGTGGCCAACCACAAGGACGGCACGACGACGATCGGGCAGAAAGCGGTTTCCCAGACAAAAAAGCCCATAGACAGCGTACTGCTGAAGCCGAATCCGGGGCCTGCGGCGGAGGACATTCTGCATGCCGTCGGCGAGGCTGACATGATAGTTTTGGGTCCCGGGAGCCTGTATACGTCGGTCATACCGAACCTGCTGATAGAAGGCCTGCCCGAGGCCATGCGCAGGTCCGCCGCCACGAAGGTCTACGTGGCGAACATATGGGCGACTGAGGGCGAAACGCGCGGGTACGACCTGAAGGCGCACATTGATGCCATCGAGAAACACGGAGGCAGCGGGCTGTTCGACATCGTACTGGTGAACAACGGTACGATACCTCGCGAAAAACGCGCTGCGCTTGAAGCCGACGGGGCGTCGCTGATAATGTACAGGAAGGCGGATTTCCCCGCGGGAACGCCCTACCAGTTCATATCCAAGGACATAGTGGACAGGGCTTCCGTCCTGCGGCATGCGCCGGAAAAGCTTTCGAGGGAACTGGCGGAAATAATGCGCGAATACAGGACTTGGGCATAGCACATGACGGAGAAGACAATAAGGCTGGCGAACAAGTACGGGCTGCACATGCGTCCGGCACAGGGCCTGATGCAACTCGCTCTCATGCAGCCTTGCGACGTCTTTGTGGAAAAAAACGGCCATCGTGCGAATGCGAAGAGCATAATAGAGCTGATCAGCCTGGCAGCGGAAGGCGGCGAAGAGATCAGGGTAGTATGCGACGGCGACGGCGAAGAAGAAGGTTTGAGCATACTAGCGGAACACATCGAGAAAATGCCGGAAATCTACGAGGAGGAGCGGATCTAGGGCGATCGCATACGGCAAGGGCTGTTAACGGCCGGTGCTGAACGCCTACGTTCCCATGCCGAACGGCGAAAATCCCGTACCCGTACCCTTGCCGGAAAGCCTGAACAACGTGCCTGCGGCATAGCATGTTACGCGCGTGGGGACGTAATCGAGCGATATGCCTCCGAATATTCCGCCTTCGTCCTCTTCGTCTTCGCCCCGGAAGCCTCCGTCTGCCGCGGGGTCTCCGGTGCCGGACACCTGGAGGTCAAGGAGATGTTTCTGCAGGTTGTCGATGACCCAGGGAGAATAGTCTTTGCCGGAAACGGCACCCGTATCCAAGACGTTATTGGCCTGTATGGGGAACCCCGAGAAGGGGCGCTCATGCGGTTCGTTGTTTATCGTCCAGTCGGCGTAGGCGACGGCCGAGTCCAGGTACCTGGCGTCGTTCGTATGCTGATATGCCGCCAGGACGACGACCATGATGCCGTCGTCGTTTCTGAGGATGAACCTTTCGTCTCCCTTGCCTCTCCCCCAGTGGTGATTGGGTGTTACTTCCTGGCCGGCATCGGTCTTCAGCGTGTAATTGAAGGCTCCGTCGGGGCGCTGGTAGCGCAGAATGGCGTCGGCCGCCCGCATTACCGGCTTCACGTATTTTGCTTCTCCAGTGCGCCTGTAGAGATGCCAGAACGGAATGGCCGAACACTGGGATATGCACGTATAGTCGTCGAAAGCCGAGTATTCGACATCGAGGTCTTTGTCAAGATTTATGACATGCGGCATGCCGACCGTGTCATCAAGGAGACCCAGCAGGCAGTCGCACCACGCCCGGCCTCGGCGCAGGTACTCGGGATTTCCGGACGCCTGTTCGAGCATGAGGAGTCCGGAGCACGCCTGCGCTCCGTCGAGCACGCCGCAGTAGCCCATCTGCGGTACGTATTCGCGTATGACGCCGACGAGCCTGCCCGCAGCGGGGTCCATTTCCTGCAGGGCGGCGACGTAACGGGCGCCCAGTTCGGCGGAGGCGAGGTACCTGGTATCGCCGGTTACGCGGTATGCGTCGGAGAGCACGAAGAGAGCCCTGCCCATGGTCCAGTTTATTCCCGGGACGAATTTCTTCTCGGGCATGTAGTAATAGTACAGAAAACGGCCGCGGTCGGCGTCGAAGCGGTGCAGGCCGGTATTGCGCTGCGAGTTGACGAACCAGTCGGCGGCCTTGAGGGCGGCATCCAGGTAATTCCTGCGGTCTTTCTGCGATAGAGTTATCATCGGCTGTAGCCTTTCACATGGTAACTAGCACGGTTGTGCGGGATACTATCCGCAAGAGGAGAGAGGTCAAGAATAGAGGAACTGATTTCAAACCCGGCCGATCTCGTCCGGCGAAATATTCTGCGTGCGAAAACATCTTGCGCCGGACCGGCCATTGCATAAAATGGTGTTGTTTCACCGCATTGGTACAGGGCGGTGTTTTTTTGTACACGACTATTCGGCAAGAAAGGAATGTGGTCTGCATGATAAAAGTCGAATCGAGACCGGGTGAGCCCATAGAGAGACTGCTGAAGCGTTTCAAGAAGCAGTGTGAAAAAGAAGGGTTGACCAAGGACATAAAAAAGAATTCATATTACGAGAAACCGTCTGATCGCAGGCGCCGCGGCATAAGGAACGCCATTAAGAAGGCGCTAAAGGAAGAACGCCAGAAGGAAAAGACCCGGGCGAGGATGCTGAGAGGTCTCTGATATTCCGGCTGCAGAGACCGTGCCCGGAAATATGGATGGGCCGTGTTGTTACCGGGAGCCCGGCTTGAAGGAAACAGCAATAAGTGTCACAGGCCTGGTGAAGGATTTTCATGACGTATGGGGCAGGCCGACGGTCCGTGGCGTTGCGGGGTGCGACTGGGATGTTTTCCGCGGGGAAGTCTTCGGTCTGCTGGGGCCCAACGGGTCCGGCAAGACGACATCAATCAAGATGATTCTGGGCCTTCTGAAACCCACGCAGGGCGAGGTTAAACTGCTCGGCGGTTCACCGCACGACCCAGCCGTCCGCAGGAACGTGGGGTATCTTCCCGAGGAAAACATCATGTTCCAGCATCAGCGTTCCGAGGAAGAACTCGCCAATTTCGGTCGGTTCTACGGATTGGGCGGGCGCGAGCTGCATGCCAGGGTCGAAGAACTGCTGAAGAAAGTAGGCATTTTCCCGGCCCGGAACAGGTATCTCAAGGAGTTTTCGAAGGGCATGGGACGAAGGCACGGCCTGGCGCGGGCGATGATCGGCGATCCCGAATTACTGATACTCGACGAGCCCACCAGCGGGCTTGATCCGGTGGGCGTGAGGGAAGTCAAGGACCTGATACTCGAGCTGAAGGCGCAGGGCAAGAGCATTCTGCTTTCGAGCCACCTGCTTTCCGACGTGGAGGAAGTCTGCGACAGGGTGGGCATAATGTACATGGGCAGGATGGTGAAATCTGGGCCTGTCGGCGATTTGCTGGAAGTGCCCGACAGGGTGGAGGTGGTTTTCAGGAGCGGGGATGCGGACCGGGTAAAGAACGTTATCGGGGACGGCGGCGGACTGGAATTCAGTGTGAGCAAGCCGCGCAAGCGCCTGGAAGAGCTGTTCCTGAAGGTGGTGGGGCGGCCGAAACAGCGGGGTGAATAGGTGTTTGCGGTGGATGTCTGGCGCAACGGGCTTCGGGCGGTTTTCCACTGGGAACGTGTAGTGGCCCTGGAAAGCCGCAGGCTCAGGATCATGTGGTTTGCCCTGGGCGCCATTGCGCTGGTAGTGCTGTTTTCCGGGTATATTCCGTCTGACGGTACGGACGTGGGCCGCGTGCGGGTCGTGCTCAGGCTGGTTGAAGCGGTGGTGACCTTCGTGTCCGCCCTGATGGTGATAATGCTGGGGGCATATTTCTTTCCGTACGAAGAGATCCAGAACCGGCGGATACTGCTTACCGGGGTGGTGCCGGCAGACAGGTGGACGATACTGGCAGGTATCGTGTTGGGGATATTCCGGTCGGCGGTTATTCTGCTGGCTGCCGGCGTCGGGATGCTGGCGCTGAAACTGTACGTGACCGAAGATTTGTCGGTGCTCCGCCACGTGGCCGGGCGGCGGAGCTATCCTGCCTCTTTTGCGGTTTGCGGGAACGAGAGATGCGAGGAAGGCAGCATCTCTCTGGGGCCCGGTGAAAAGACGGAAATCTGTTTCAAGAGGCACCGGCCGGATGTGGGTGCGGCGTTGCGTGTTACTCCTTACGGGATCGGCCATTCTCTCAAGATGGTCATCGCGCTGAAGGGGCGGGAGGAGGAACGCGGCGAAGGCGCTCTGACCGTGATGCGGCAGGCGGCCGAACGTCTTGTAGATGCCGGCAGCGGCGAGACCGTGTTCCTTGTGCTGGCGAATAAATCCGGGAGCAGAATTTCCATCCCCATGTCGGAAGCGCGTATCGTGGAAGAGGAAATACCCCTGTGGGGCAACATGCTGCGCGCCATGGCGCTGCGGTGGGTAATGCTGATGTACCTGGCGCTCAGCGTGGTGGGCATGACGGCATTCCTGGGGATGGTGCCGACGCTGATTACTTCCGGCGCCCTTGTCGCTGGTGGATACCTGGCACCTTTTGTCAACGCCCTTTTTGCGCTGCCAAGGTTCACCGATGGGCTTACGGAAGCCGAGCCATCGTGGATGATGATCAGAGTTGTGGGGAAGGCGTTCGGCGACCTGGTGCACACGTCACCCGGCGAAAGCCTGCCGTTGGGCGAGTTGATAGAGTTCGGCCGCATGGGGTCGGCGCTGGCGCTGCTTGTGAATGGAGGTATAGTTTTCTGCATCGGATGCTATGTGCTGAGCCGGAGAGAACTGGCAAGATGAGCGGGCGCTGGAAAAATCCGGTTGTGTCGGCAGTGCTAATTGTGTTTATCGGCGTTGCAAATTCAACGGCCAGAGGGGTAATGGAGAAGCACGTCGATCCCGGGCAGGAACCCGTGGGCAGCGCGGTCGAAGTCGCGGGAAGATTCATGGGGCCGCTCAAGCCTTTGATGGTGAATTTTCTTTGGCTCCGGGCCATCGACGCGCAGGATAACACGCGGTATTACGAGGCCTACGCGCTCTCCTACTCCATTTTACAGCTCGAGCCAAGGTACACGCCCATATGGGTGTTCACCGGCTGGAACCTTGCGTACAACATATCATGGGACCAGACGACGCCCCGGGATCGTTTCAGGTGGATAATGAACGGTATCGAATTGATGGAAGAGGGGGTGGCCAGGAACCCGGATTCGATAACGGTCTACTGGCAGTTGGCGCACACCTACGCCCACCGCCTGTCGCCGGCGGGCGGCGACCCGTACCAGGCGTACTTTGAAGAGTACCTGAACCCTCCGGCGGACTGGCTGGGCGATCTGGGACTGGAATATTCCGGAACGTCGATATCGATCCGGGGCGGGGGAGAGCTCAGGCTGTACGAGACCGCTGTTGCCGCCGGCAGCATAAGCCTTGGAGTCTATCCGCGGCCCGGGTCGGAACGGAGACCCGCTCCGTACGCCGTTTTCTACAGGCCCGACGGGGAAAGCGTGTCCGGGCCGGATGCGCTTGCGAAGTTGGCCCCCGGCGTTACGCTTTGGGAGGGAGCGCCGCACTCCGCAGCGGATGTTCCTCCATTGCTTGCCGGAGCGCTGGTATACAGGATAAGGCCCCGCAATGCCTTGGAGGGCACGGTCCTGAACCTGCCTGAATCCGGCAGGTTATGGGTAGGGTTTCCGCCGGATCGCATGACGGTCTATCGGCGGGCGGCCGCGATGATGGAGAAGGGAAGAGCCCGGGGCCCTCTTGTCGAAAGAGGCATGGACGGCCTGAACATGGCCAGGGAGCTTGCGCATACATATGAGGACATGGGGCAGTTCGTGGAAGCCGAGGCTATCTGGCTGGAGCTGCTCGACGGCGTCCAGGACAGGTTCAGGAGGGGCCTGGAGGTCGGGGTCGTGCATTTCTACAGAAGGGTCCTGCTGTTTTACGAGAAAGACCGGGAACAATCTGACGTGTGGCGGGACAAGATGGAATCAGCCATGGCCCGGATGAAGTCCATATCTGCCGTACCGGGCGTGGAACCGGAGAGAGGAGAACAACATGAAGAGTAGGATCCAGCATTGGGCCCTTTGGGCGTTGCCGGTCTTGCTGGCGACGGCGCCTGCGGCGGCCGGAGAGGTTGCTCCCCAGGCGGAGCCCGGCACGTCGATGGCGTTCTACGCCTGGCTGCTGACTCCCGTTGGAGCGCTGGTTGCGCTGTGCGCTGCGGTGCTGTTCTACGCCTGGATGAAGAAGAAAGACGAAGGCACGGACGTCATGAAGAAGATAGCCGGACACGTCCGCAAGGGCGCACGGGCCTATCTCTTCCGCCAGTACAGAGTGGTGTCCGTGGTGTTCGTCATCGTGGCGTTGTTCTTTGGTCTGCTGGCGTACCTGGGGACTCTTCCAGTGCTGGTGCCTTTCGCTTTTCTCACGGGCGGATTTTTCAGCGGTCTGGCGGGGTGGATCGGCATGA
>JAFGGJ010000084.1 GCA_016930595.1 Planctomycetota bacterium | reverse complement strand
GGCGCGGGGGGGGGCGACAAGGACGCTGAAGGAAGTGCTGCTGGCGCTGGTCGGGGAGATGGGGGATACGTCCGCGTACCGGCTGGACAGGGTGGTGGTTTTTGAGGGGGCCAGGAGCAGGACGGTGGACGCGCGCGGAGTGATGAGCGCCGGGGGACGCGGGGAATACCTGCGGCCGGGAGCGGTGATAATCATTCCCGAAGCGGGGAGCGTATCGTACGGTATGGAAACGGCGGAGCGGAGCTGCTCGACGAAAGGAAGGGAATAGGCAATGGCGCGGCAGATGAGCGACCGGGTGGTGAGTTTTTCGCTGCCCTTCGCCGCGGGGCTGTTCCTGGGGGCGCTGGCGCTGATACTGGGGGCGGGAGAAGACCGGGTGTTGGTGAGGAAAACGCTGGTAGTGAGTCCTCTGGCGGAAGCGCCGGTGATATCGTCGTACATGTCTTCGCAGGCCGGCCTGCTGGAGACGGCGGCGGTGATGGGGGAGGCGCCGGAGAAGGGGATGGAGGCGGCGGGGAATCTGGCGGGCCGCATCAGGGCCGTGGCACAGGGTCCGGTGGTGACGGTGGAATTCGACCTGAGCCGGTCCGAGGCGGAGACGGGGAAGACGGAGGCCGCGGCGGTGAAAGCGGCGAAGAGATACCTGCAGAGACGCGGGGCGAAGACCAACGCTCCGCAGGAGGCGCCGGTGGCCGGCCGGGAAGAGAAAGTAAAACAGGTGGCCGGAGAAGTCGCGGCGATACGTTCTGAGCTGGCGGTCCTGCTTGCGAACCTGCCGGGGGAATTCGACAGCCGCTATC
This sequence comes from Planctomycetota bacterium, assembly GCA_016930595.1. Taxonomy (GTDB): domain Bacteria; phylum Planctomycetota; class SZUA-567; order JAFGGJ01; family JAFGGJ01; genus JAFGGJ01. Next base: position 4,512 of record JAFGGJ010000084.1, on the reverse strand, counting down.
TTCCCACCGGCCAGGCGATGAAGGAGGCGGAACAGATAGAAGCGAGGATGGCGTACCTGCAGTCGCGGGTCGAGGCGATCCGGGTGACGGAGAAAGTTCCCGAGGGGGCGGACCGGCAGGTTCCCGGGGGCATGGTCGAGGAACGGCTGATGCTCCTGGAAGAGAAGAAGGCGTTGGGCGAAAAGCTGGGGCCGCTGCATCCCAGGATGGTGCGGCTGGTGAGCCGGATATCGGAACTGGACGACGAGATAGCGCGCCGTCCCGGGATCAGGGAGGAAAGGGCCACGACGGAAGCGCTCGACAAGGCCGAGGCGGAGAACATCAGGAAGGAAATGGAAGGGTTGAAAGAGCGTCTTGCCGGGGCCTGGAAGCGTGCGGATGCGGTGCATGCGGAGGCGAAGCGCATCAGCGGGATGGTGGTGGAGCTGGCGGTGAAGGAGGCGGAACTGGCGGGACTGAACCCGGCGCCGCAGGTATCGGCGCTCCGGGTGGAATATTCCCTGGAAGAGATAGGTGCGTCGAGCGAGACGGTGCATGACACGACCGGGACGACGTGGGCGGGGGTCCTGGCGATGACGGGCCTTGTTACGGGTCTGGTTTTTGCCGTCCGGAACGGGAAAGGCAGGCTGCGTGGCGCGGTATGGAACGAGGCAGTGCCGCCGATGCTCGCGGACCTGCGCGGGGGCGCCTGATGGGAGAATTGCTGAAAACGCTGGGGCAGTCGCTGGCGGGCGAAGCCGGGGTGCGCGAGGGCGATCCGAGGCGATCTCCGTCCGCGGTGGTGTTCACGCCGGGTGAAAAGGGGTCGACGGAGGAGACGAGGAGGCTGTTCCGGGTGCCCGGGGTGGCTCCGCCTTTCGGCATACCCATGCCCGGGCTGGTGGAGGCGGTGCTGGAGCAGGAAGACAAGAGAATGTGGCGTACCAAGGGGGCGGTGACGGCGGCGCTTGGGAGAGGCAAAGGAGTGGTGCTGACGTCGTCGCTGGATGCCGAAGGCATGGTGGGGCGCGTGGCTGCGGGGCTTGCGGCGGCGATGGTGCTGTCGGAGAGGCGGTCGCTGGTGCTCCTGGACCTCGAATACCCGCAGCATTCGCTGCAGCAACTGCTGGGCTACCGTGCGGAACTGGGGCTGACGGAGGTGTTGAGGGGACAGTACGGGCTGGGGGACGTGACGGTATCGGCGCGGGACCCGCGGGTAGGATTCCTTGGTTCGGGCGGCAGGAGACCGGGGCTGTGGGAACTCGGGAGCCTGAAAGCCGCCGAGACAATACTGGAACTGGTGCAGGTATTCGGACTGTTGATAGCGGCGCTGCCGGCCGGTGACGACGGGACGACGGAGGTGGTGACGTCTGCGGCGAGCGGATTGGGGCTGAGCGTCCTCGTAATCGTGACGGCCGCTGAAGACGACGTCGAGCGCGTCATGAACGCCGCGACGATGGTAAAGCTCGCCGGCGGCAGGATGCTGGGATGGATAGCGACCTGACATGGGAGAATTGCAGAAAACAATTATCCCGGGGGTACACGCATTTGCGGAGGGGCCCTACGTAAGGCCGTACCTGCATTCCGGGGTGGCGGAGACGTACCGGCTCGGGGCGGCAGCCCTGGCAGTAAGGACGCCGGTGGTGGCTGTCGAGGGACCGGCGGGCAGCGGGAAATCGACGCTGGCGACGGCGATTGCCGGGATGGCGGAAGGCGTGCCGCTGATGGATCTTTCGGCCTTTTCCGCCAGCCTTATCGACTGCGCCGCGGCGCTGCTGGGGGGGAAAAGGGAGGCGTTGCCGCGTCTAATGGACAACATGGCCGGCGAGGAAGTGCTTTTCCTGGTGGACGGGCCGGGATTGCAGACGTGCGAAAGAGCGGCGGAGGAGATACTGCTGTTGCTGCAGCTCGTGGGGAAACCGGCTTCGTTCGTGATTGCCGGTAACGCGGATGCGATCGGCAGGATAACGCGGCACGACGGTATAGCCGTAAGGCAGCCGGTGGTTGTACGCACGGAGATGATGCGGGTGGAGGAAACCGGGGGGTACCTGGCGCACAGGCTGGCCGAGGCGGGGATACAGAGCGAGGTGTTCAACGTGGAGGCGGCGACGTTCATGGGGGCGGCGGCGGGAGGGTGCCCGGCGGCGGTGAACGCCATTGCCCGGAAGGCGCTGGCCGCCGCGCACATGGCGGGGACGCGCTACGTGGGACTGGCGGAGGCGGAGGCTGCGGCGGGGCAGGTGCAGCAGGAAGGGTCCGCGTATGACGACTGATGTTGAAACAGGAGCGGAAGGAACAGTTCCGGAGCCTGAAAAAGAGATATCTTCACAGGAGGTGCAGCGGCGCCGGCAGCGCAAGCAGGAAGTGGATGCGGTGGCGGACCTGCTGACGGAGGCGTTCGGGGCGTCGGTGCTGGAAGATCGCGCCGAGGAAACCGTGCCGGCGGAAGACGAAACCGGCGACATGACGATGGCGGAGATACTCAGGAGCCGCCTGCCGGGTCGTAAGCACGTGTGGGACATGGCATCGCTGGAGGAGGAGTTCGGGGAGGGAAAGGCTGCAAGACACAGGTTGCTGGAGGCGCTGAAGCGTGTTTCGGAAGCGCTGAAGAGGGTTGGGATACCTCCGGCGATGCTGGGCGTATACGCGCTTGTGACGGGCATGGTGATGATATTCGGGGCGCCGGCGCTTTTCTGGGTGGCGGCGCTGGGCATGATGGTGTTTTTCACGATGCTGAAGATGTCTCCCCTGGACGTGCTGGGTGTCATGAGCCTGCTGGTATTTACAATGGAGGCGGCGGACATAGTCCGGCAGTGGGGCAGGATAAGCGCCCTGCTGGGCCTGTAGACGGCGGCGTGTCTTTGCAGACGGGGCCGCCAGGTGGTATTATTCAATAGCGGCGGGGTGGGGAACAGGAGCGGAGGAGAAAGATGGGGCCGGAACCGGCACTGTTCAGCAACATAGGTCCAGGCGAACTGGTGTTGATCTTCCTGGTGCTGCTGCTTATCTTCGGGCCGAGGCTGCCGGAAGTGGGGCGGTCGCTGGGCATAGGGATAAAGGAGTTCAAGGACGGGATAAAAGGAGAAAGCCGGGAGGAGAAGAAGGGCGGGAAGGCTTCGGAAAGCAGCGAGGCGTCCGAGGCGAAAGACGACGAGGAAAGCAAACGTCCGGGATGAGCGGCAAGTGTGAGAAATGCGGCGAAGCGCCCGCCGTCGTCCATATCACGGAGATGATGGACGGCATGGTGATGGAGCGCGACCTGTGCGAGAAGTGCGCGGAGATAAGGACGTTCACGGAGACTCCGCCGCTGCACTGGACCTGCCACTGCGGCCGTGCGATGGAATGGAAGTTCGACCTTGCCGATTGCGGGCATGAGCCCGCCAACTACGTGATGGCCGGGGAGGCGGAGCGCGAGGTGGCGGTGTGTTCGTGCGGGATGCACTACGTGGCGCGCTTCCAGGTGTGGAAGTGCGAGATATGCGGGCAGACGAGCCTTTTCCCGCCGAGGCTGGGCGGGGGCAAGGGGTTTCTGAGGGAATACCTGTACGGCCCGAGCCATTCGGCGAAGGTGGAGATAAAAGGGGTAAAGGGCGGAACGCAGCCCTGAGGTGCCATGACCCGGAAAACTTCCACGCGCACGCGCCGGCTGCTGCTAGTCGTAGAGTACGACGGAAGCGGTTTTCTGGGGTCGCAGCGGCAGAAAAACGGGGAGACGGTGCAGTCCGCTCTCGAGACCGCAATGCACAGGCTGACCGGGGAAGAGGTGCGGGCGGTTTTTTCCGGCAGGACCGACAGCGGGGTTCACGGGGAAGGGATGCTGGTGGCGGTGGACACGGCTTCGACGGTGCCCGACGACGCGTTCCACCTTGCGTTAAATTCACACCTGTCGCCGGAAGTGGCGGTGGTATCGGCGCGTGAAGTCGCGGGGGACTTCCACCCACGCAGGGCCGCATCGGGCAAAGTGTATCGTTACAGCATACTGAACCGGCCGGCGAGGTCGCCGTTGGAACGGCGCAGGGCGTGGCACGTCCAGGTGCCGTTGGACCTCCCATCCATGCGGGAGGCGGCGAGAAGACTGCCGGGGACGAGGGACTTCAGGTGCTTCGCCAGCGAGGCCGACAGGAAGAAGAACACCGTCAGGACGCTGTGGGCGGTGAGGGTGCGGCGCGAACGGGACGTGATCCGGATGGATTTCGAGGGGAAGGGATTTCTCTATAACATGGTGCGGGCCATGGCGGGTACGCTCGTGGAGGTCGGGAGGGGCAAATACCCGCCGGAATGGGTGGAGGAGGTGCTGGATTCGAGGGACCGCGGCCGCGCTGGACAGACGGCGCCCGCGGAAGGCCTGGTGCTTGTGAGAGTCTTCTGGTAGGCGGCTGCGGCGGGAAAGAGCAGTGGGGGTGTCAGCCGCCGTTTTTCTCCGGAGTGGAGAGGCGCAATTCGTGGAGGATCCTGGTCCTGGCGCACGTCGCCTGGGAAAGGCCGTGGATGCTGCCGGATTCTTCAAGCGCCACGCCGGGACACCTGACGCAG
>JAFGGJ010000083.1 GCA_016930595.1 Planctomycetota bacterium | reverse complement strand
TGGCGAGTTTTGGGGGCATTCCGGGGGGTAAAAAAATTCTTTAAAATGGGTCAATTCGCTGTTTTGCCCTGTTTTGGCCTTAAAGTGCCTGCAAACTGACATCAAAACACGCCAATTCTGCATGATGCAATTTCGTCCGCACATTGTGCAATTAGGGTTTACAAGTTAAACGTGCAAATCGTGCACCCGCTTACCCCTTCATCCCGCCCCTACCCTGGCATTACCCTTAATTATACAGATCCCGGGTGGGGGTCTTGCTCGACAGCTACGCTCAATTGCCGAAGGCAGGGACGGCACAGTCGGTCGGGGTGGGTGGGGGAAAAAATATCGGGCGGCCCGGAGTGGGCCGCCCGACGGGTTCTCGGACGGAAGTTGCTGCTTGCGAAACTAGTTCAACAGAAGCTGCGAATTGCCGCGGTTCGGCAGGTTTGCATCCGTGCCCGTGTAACCGGCGTCGTAGATGTCGTCCCCGGCATGCCCGACCACAGTCTTCGTCTCCCACTTGACGTTCTGGCCGATGAAGAGGATGTTCTGGCCGTCGCCATTGTGGTTCGTCGAGTTGTTACCGGCGCCGTTAATGCTGTTGTCGGCGGCGATAGCAACGTCGGCCGGGTGAGTCGTGGTGTGGGTGGAATCATAGCTGTACGATATGTTAGCCGAAGGAATGTTGGCCGGAGTGGGCGGAGCGGGAGGCGGGTTGAGAACCGTCGCGTTGACGTTCGCCGCCTTCTTCACGCCGCTTGACGGGCATACGAAGAGTTCGGTATCGCTGGCGTACGTGTTGTACAGCAGGCACAGGGACTGGCGCGGGTCGGTGTTCGCCCCGGCGGCGGCGGCACTGGCGTACGTACCGCCGAAGTTCGGGTAGCCTTCGCTCCAGTCATCCGAGTACATCTGCACCGCGATGCCGAGCTGCTTCAGGTTGTTCATGCACTTCACACGGCGAGCTCTTTCACGAGCACCCGCCAGAACCGGGAGGAGCAACCCTGCAAGAATAGATATGATTGCAATAACCACCAACAGCTCGATCAGGGTGAATCCCTTCCGCGTTCTTTTCATACACACCTCCTTTCTTCCGTCCTTATGAGAACCCAAAGCATATGCCTGCAATGAATTATACAATATAACGGAAAGCCGGTCAACCAAATTCCCATAAAGCGTTGCAATTATCGACATATCTGTCAGGCCGGCGGAGAAGCATTTCTCAACAGTGCGGCCCAGCGGGTAAGATTCGTGTCCTGGTCGAAGGATTCAGCCAGAGTGTCCCGGCCGTGTTTAATAATGCGACACGCCAGTTCTTCGTCGGAGGCGATTTTCGCCGCGGCGTCGGCAAGGGCGGCGGGATTTCCCGGAGGAACAACGAGGGCGTTCAAGCCGTCCACGGCGACTTCAGGGATGCCCCCCACCGAAGTGCATATAACCGGCAGGCCGGCCTGCCAGGCTTCAAGAAGAACGTTCGGAATACCGTCACGATCGCCCCTCGAATCCACAACCGAAGGCACGAGAAGGGCGCTAAAAGGCCCTTGGCGTTCGATGGCGCCGGTTACTCCCCCTGCAGCCCACCCCGGCAGAACGACGCGGCCGGCCGACGCGAGTTCCCGGGCCGCGGCGGCGGTGGAACGGTCCGGGCCGTCGCCAGCGAGAACCAGGTGGGCGTCCAGCCCCCGGGAAACCAGCAGTCCAACGGCTTCAACCGCATGGACAAAGCCCTTCTTGGGAACGAACCTGCCGATGGCAAGCAGGCGTATGGATCCCCCGGAAAGACGGGGAACCGGAGCCGCAGCCGCCGCAACTCCCGGCAGGCCGTGATATACGATATGGAGCTTCTTTTCGACTTCCGGGAAGGCAGCGGCAAGCTCCGATGCGACACACCTGTTGCATGCATTTATGAAATCCGCTCTGCGGAGGACCGAGCCGTAATACATGGGCGCAAGGTAGACGTCACCGGCGTGGATGCCGGCGGAAAACGGGATATCAAAATGAGCGGCTATCGACGCCGCCAGCCACGCGGGAAGGCCGGCGAAAAGCGCATGCACTCTCGAGGGGCGGACTCCGCAGTCCACGGCGGCAGCCAGCATGCGGCGCAGGTCGGAGCGGTGTTTGAAGGAGGCGGCAAGGCCGGCGAGGCCCGGGAGGCGGAGGAACCCCGCGGGCAAAGGCGCCTTCCCGCCGCCCGCTTCTACGACGGCATCTCCGGGAATGCCAAAATCATCCAGGATCGCCGGATCGCCCTTTTCAAGGCAGAGAACGCGGTAGGAAAGGCCGTTTTGGGCGAGCCATGCAAGGTCGCGCAGGATGAAAGTCTCGCTGGCTTTGGGGAAGGATACCGTCACAAACAAGACGTCGCACGGGAAAGCCGAAGTCAAGCCAAAGCCTCCCTATAAACTGCCATCGTTTCTCGAGCGGTGCGTTCCCATGAGAATTCGGCGGCGCGCTTTTTTGCGGCAGCCGACAGGCGTGCGGCGAGTTTCTTGTTGAAGAGGACGTCTTCAAGGGCTTTGCGGAGGTCGGCGACATTGCCGGGGGTGTAAAAACGGACCGTATCGGCGGCGAGTTCCCTGAGGGATGCGACGCCGCTTGCGACGGCGGGGACGCCGGACGTCATGGCTTCAAGGAGAGGAAATCCGAAGCCTTCGGCTACGGAAGGCAGTACGAATGCCTGCGCCTTCCGGTATAAAGCGGGCAGGAATTCATCGGGAACAAAACCGGTGAAATGGACGCGCCCACCGAAGCCGATGCCTTCCGCAACGCGGCGCAGGCGTTTGCCGTCACCGGCGTCGGGTCCGGCAAGAACGAGATCGGTATGGAGTTTTTTTGCGAGAGCGACGGCGAAGAAAGCCTTGATGAGCGTGTCGATATTCTTCTTGGGGTCAAGGGCCCCGACGTAAAGGATGAAACTCTTCGGAAGAGCGTACGCTTCAGCGGGCCAGGACGGGACCCGTTCGCGCGAGAAGACGTCGTCGACGCCGAAAGGAACGACGACCGTCTTGCGAGCGGCATCGGGGAATTCGGCTTTCAGGCGGTCGGCGGTGTACCGGCTGGGGACGATGATGCGTGCGGCGTTGCGGACGGACGCGGGCATGAAGCGCTTGAAGTGAGCGACGTTCGTCCTGTGGCAGAGACTGGGATAATCGTATACAAAAACATCATGGATAGTAAGGACGAAGGGAAGGAACCCGAACCGCGGCGCGGTATAAGCCGGGGCATGCAGAAGGTTGCCGCCGGCGGAGAAGACGCGCCTGTTGAGGCGGAAGTGCTGGTACATGACGCGTAAGGTGCGGTTTTCGGGCCGGAAAAAGGTCCTGAGTACTTTGAAGCGATCCGGGAGTTCCGGGAGATCCGCTCCGCGTCCTGCGACAACGATGAAGGAGTCATCGGAGGAGACGGCCCTGTCGCCGTTCCGGACAAGCGAGGCGAGACCGCGCAGGAGGCCGGCCAGGGCCCGCTGGACGCCTGTATGGGGACGCCTGAGGGAAAGGGCGTCGATGGCGATACGCACCCCGCCCGCCCTTCTATTTCTTGAGGACGACGGCCTGTCCGCCCGGCTTCAGGCCATGGACTTCGACGGTCTTGAAGACCTTGGCCGCGACGTTGTAACCAGGATGGGCCTTGAACTGGTCGTCCATGATGCTGACACCCTTGGGAATGGTCATGACCACGGCGAAGCCGGATTCGTCGGCTACCATGTCGACGGACATGGCGTAGCGCTTTTTCTTCTTGGCGGCGCGGTCGACCAGGAAACCGAGAATTTCGTCAACGGCGGGCCAGAGAGTGCGCTGGTCCTGGAGGTAATGTGCGGCGAGGGATTCGAGGCCGGCTCTTACGGCGGAGACGTATCTCGGGAGCATGGGAATGGCGATGGAGACTATGTCGGCATCCTTGCCGAGGGCGGTACGCGCCTTGAAGTTCTTGGCGACCTTGATAATCGTGCCGCACCGGGAACATTTGAAATAGCCCGGGGAATCAACTGGAAGAACGGCGCTGCAGTTGGGACAGGAAACGTCATGAGATGGAGAGGCAGCGGGTTCGGGTTCGGGCTCGGGAGGCTTGGGCGTCTCAAAGACGTCTTCGGGCTTATCGACGACGAAGAGCGCTTCGAGGAGACCCATGAGCTCGAAGGTGGGCTTGACCCGGTTGTTGAGGCTGCTGATGGCAAAGGTGCCCTTGTGCTGAGTGAAGATGTCATTGTACTTGATGAGGAGGGCCATGCCCCGGGAATTGACGTAGTCCACGGCGGCGAGATCCACGACGACGGTGTTCTGCCCGCCGCCGGAAAGGGTGGAGAGAGAACGCTCGAGGTCTTCCACTGTGGACGTGTCTACGGCGCCTTTAAGCCTGACGATTACGGCACCGGCCTTACGTTCAAGAGCTATTTCAAGAACAGCCATGGCACACCTTCCTGGAATCGGGTACGATACAGATTATAATGCGGTCGCCCCTGTGCGACAAGGAGGATGACGATGTCATTTCTGAAACGCCTTCTGGGCAGGAATGATTACGAAGAAACGATGCTCGAGACGCTCGTCTCGAAAGGCCTGATATCGCTCGACCGCGCCCAGGAACTGCTGGTGGAAGTCAGGGCCACCGGGTCGCGCGCGGCAGAACTGATAGTGAGCAGCGGAGCGGTGCCGGAGGGCGTGCTGATGGCGTTCCTGGCGCGCGCCCTGAAAGCGGCGCCCCTGGACGTGACTAAGTTCCCGCTGCGGAAGGAAATAGTGTCGCTCGTGCCCGCCGAACTGGCGGTATCCGGAAGGCTGCTTGCGATGGAGAAGATCGGCTCGAGTCTGACCGTGGCGATGTCGAACCCGCTGGACGAAGCCGCCCTCGAAGCCGTCACTAAACACACGGGCCTGAAGACGAAGGTGGTGGTGACCGGCGCGGCAATGCTGCTGTCGCGGCTCAAGCAGGCCTACCCGGAAGCGATGGGGATGCTGGACGCGGAACCGCGGCCCGCGGTGGAGCACAAGCCCGTGCCGCAGACGAGGCGCGCTCCGGTAAGGGTGGTGGCCAAGCCGGCCATACACCCGGCACCTCCACCCAAACCAGTCGAGACAAAGGCTCCCGAGAAACAGCCGCCCGCGGCAGAAGACGTGATCCTGGTGTTTCCCGAGGCGGGACCTCCCGCGGCGGAAGAAGCCCGCAAGGATTTTCCGGAAGGCGAAGCGGAGACGGCCGCCGGGGAAGAGGAAACCGTCCATGCGACAGCGGAACCGGTGTCGGAAGAAGACATCACGGAGGGCTTCGATGAACTGTTTGCCGGAATAACGGGCGACAGGGAAGATCCCTACGCTGCGCCTGTCCCGGAGACCCTGTGCGCCGTGCTGCCGGGATCCTCTCCGTCAAGGAGAAAGAAAAAATGACGATGGCGCCGCACAGTGTCGAGAAGCGCCTGATCCCGGTGCTGATTTCCGAAGGCATACTCGAAGAAAAAGACGTTCTGAAGGCGACCAGTTACGCCCGCAAGAAAAAGGTGTCCCTAAGGGATGCGATACTGGAACTGAACCTGGCATCAGAGGAGGACTTCCTCTATGCGTTCAGCACGGCGTTCCACGTGACGTGCATAACCCTGAAAGGATTCCTGCCCGAAAGCGAGCTGAAGGAACTGGTGCCCAAGGAACTGGCCTTCCGGCACCAGGCCGTACCGGTCTCACGCGTCGGGAACACGTTGACCCTCGCCATGGCCAACCCGCTCGACGTCGAAGCCATAGACATGCTGCGGCAGCGCACGGGCCTGGACGTCACGCCGGTGATTGCGGCGGAAAAGGAGATACGGGAGACGCTGGAACAGTTCTACGGGGGCAAGGTGGCGGAACTGGTACAAAGGCTCGGGGACACCTACGGCGGGCGCGAGATACAGTTCACTGAACTCGAAGAAGACGTGAATGAAACGTCGGCACCGGTCGTGCAGGCGGTGAACAAGGCCATAGAAGACGCCATAAACGCCGGGGCCAGCGATGTTCACATCGAGCCGCTGGAGGATAAGCTGCGCGTGCGCTATCGCATAGACGGCGTGATGCGCGAACAGATGGTGCTGCCCAAGGGAAGCGCCCCGGCCATAGTAAGCCGGGTGAAAATAATGGCGACGCTGGACATAACCGAAAAGAGACTGCCGCAGGATGGACGCATCTACTTCGGGCGATACAACCGCCGCTACCCGACGATCGACCTGCGCGTCAGTACCGTGCCGACGGGCTACGGCGAAAAAGTGGTCATGAGAATCATAAACCGCAGCGACCTGACCCTGGGACTCGACACCCTGGGTTTTACCAGGAACAACCTGGAAATCTACCGGAACGCGATACGTGCCCCGTACGGGATGATCCTGCACGTGGGCCCGACCGGCTCGGGGAAGACAACCACTCTGTACGCTGCGCTGAGCGAGATAAATTCGCCGACGGTGAACATACAGACGGTGGAAGACCCTATCGAGTATCAGCTGAAGGGCATATCCCAGACCATGGTGCACCCGGAGATAGGACTGACCTTCGCCAGGGCGCTCAGGAGTTTTCTGCGGCAGGACCCGGACATACTCATGGTCGGTGAAATCCGCGACAAGGAAACCGCCATGATCGCCGTCGAAGCGGCGCTCACGGGACACCTGCTGTTCTCGACCCTCCACACGAACGACGCCGTGGGAACCACGACAAGGCTGGTGGAAATGGGCGTGGAGCCCTTCCTGGTGGGCTCCTCGCTGGTGGTGGTGTGCGCGCAACGCCTGATGCGCCGGCTGTGCGAACGGTGCATAGTCCAGGCGGCCCCGGACAGCGTGCACAAGGAGGCGTTTGCGCTCGCCGGACTGGATCCGATCCCCGAAACGGTCCCGCTCCAGGGGGCGGCGGACTGCCCGCAGTGTGAAGGTTCGGGATACAAGGGACGCGTGGGGGTGCATGAACTGCTCTACATCACGGCGGCGGTGCGGAAGGCGATAAACTCCGGCGCCCGTGAGGACGAGGTCCTCGCAGCCGCCAGGACCGGCGGCATGACGACGCTCTACCAGGATGCCATGGTCAAGGTCGCGTCCGGGATAACGTCGCTGGAAGAGGCCCTGCGCGTGGTCCGCGCCGAAGAGCAATAAACGCCCTGGCGCCGTTATCTTACAACCAGGAACGTGCAGAAGGGGTACCGGCATGCCCAGGATCGCCGTAATCGGGGCGGGCTCGATGGTGTTCTCTCGGAACCTGATATCCGACATGCTGTCGTTCGACGCGTTCGGCGGCGGCACTTTCGCCCTGATGGACATAGACTCGGACAGGCTGGCCGTCGCGCAGGCGATGGGGGAATCCATCAACCGTACGCGGGGCACGGATGCCGTATTCGAGGCGCACAAGGAGCGCAGGGCCGCTCTCGACGGCGCCGACTACGTCATAAACACAATGGGCGTGGGGGGCTTCGACGCGACGAAACGGGACCTGCTCATTCCGGCGGAATACGGTCTCAGGCAGACGATAGGGGACACGCTGGGCATAGGCGGCATATTCCGCACGGTGCGTTCGCTCCCGGTGGTGCTGGAAATGTGCCGGGAGATCGAGGAAGCCTGCCCGGGGGCCTATCTCCTGAACTATACGAACCCGATGGCGATGCACTGCCTGGGAATCCAGAGAAGCACGCGCGTGAAGGCAGTGGGCCTCTGCCACGGGGTCAGGTATACCAGAGCGCGCATGATATTCCTTGCGAAACTGGCGGGGATGAGCGTGGAAGAAACGGCCGAAGTAACGGCCGACTGGACGCCGGAAGAGGACCGCGGCTCGCGTTTCTGGAAGCTCTTTGCCGAATGCCTGGACGATGATGAAGTACGGACGGTGGCCGCGGGAATCAACCACATGGCGGCATTCCTGGTCTTCGAGCGAAACGGCAGGGACATCTATCCCCAGTTGAAGCGGGCCCTGGAGCGACCGGACATCATGCGGATCGACCCCGTGCGCCTCGAGCTGATGGGACGCTTCGGCTACTTCATGACCGAAACATCCGGCCACATTGCCGAATACCTTCCCTGGTACCTGCGCGACGAGGCCGAAATCAGGCGCCTGGACCTGCGGCCGCTCAGTTACATAGCCACCTGCCGGGCGCTCGACGCCGTCTTCCGGTCCTACAGCGAGAACGTCCGCACCGGGACCGAGTTCATCCGGAAGGACGAACCTTTGAGTATCGAGTACGCTTCACGCGTGTTGAACGCCCTGGAAACCGGGAGGCCGTACGTCTTCAACGGGAACGTCCACAACCGGGGGGGCGAACTCATATCCAACCTGCCGGGCGACTGCTGCGTGGAAGTCCCCTGCACCGCCGACGGACAGGGCATACATCCGTCCGCCATGGGCGAACTCCCTCCCCAGTGCGCCGCACTCATGCGCACGAACGTAAACGTCCAGGATCTGACGGTACGGGCGATAACCGAACACAGGAAAGAACACCTGTATCACGCGGCCCTGCTGGACCCGAATACGGCCGCGACGCTCACGACTTCCCGTATACACGAACTGGTTGACGTCATGATCAAGGCGCACGGGGAACTCGTGCCGGACTACCTGCGCTGACGAAAGAAGGTGTCGCTCAACCGGGGCAGGCGGTTTCTTCGCACACGATGCCCGCGGAGCGATCGAGCCGTTCGAGAAACCACTTGCCGGTGAAAGCGGGGATCTTGGGGAGCGGATCCAGGGAGTCTTCGGGGAATCTCAGGTGGGGCCCACGCGATTCGTTCCTTCCGGCGGCGGCGAGCATGATACACCTGCCGACGTGGACGGCCGACCTGACTGCCAGTGCCAGCATCGCCGCTCCCGGCGACGCATCCGCCGAACGCAGCGAATCCATTCGAGAAGCGACGTCCGAAAGCCGGCGGATACCGTCGTCGATCAGGGAACTTCTGCGTATGACGCCTGCCGCGGACTGAACGGCGCTTCGCACCTCCGCAAGCAGTGCCGCGAGATGTCGGGGATCGAGACGCGCATACGTAGCCAGTTCATCGGCAAGGGCGGAAGGTACCGCCGCTGTGCCGGGGGCCGCCCCGCGGACCAGCGCGGCTGCGGACTCGCCGGCTATCCGGCCCATGACCTGAGTGTCGAGGAGGGCGTTTCCACCGGGCCTGTTCGCTCCGTGCTGGCCGCCGGCGGCTTCGCCGCAGGCAAAGAGGCCGGGAACGGCGGTTTCCGCCCGGGTGCCGATGTGAACGCCGCCCTGGAAATGCTGTGCCGACGGGGCGATCTGGATCACATCGCCGGCTGCCAGGTCGATACCCCGCCGCAGGAACCATTCGATGACCTGGGGGTTCACGGCCGCCAGGCGGTCAAGGGGCCTGGAGAGCGCCATTATTTCACGCCGCCCTTCCGAATGATAGCGGGAGAAGTCCAGGACACCCCACGCGTCCCGCGCTCCCGAATCGCTCCGGTAATCGAGGAACACGCGGCGGCCTTCATTCATGAGCTGCGCCGCGGCGACGTCCATAATGAACGTCGGCTCCTCGGCGCTCACGGGCCAGCTTGCGCCCTTACGGAAGAGGATTTCCGCCGCATCCGTCCGGCCGCCCCGGATGAAACGGTCGAGAAATTCCTTCCCGTCGTCATCCACCACGCGCGGCAGCGCCCTGAAAAGGCTGCCCGAGCAGGCGAGCCTGGTGGCGACGGAGCAAAGGCCGAGTTGGATGAATTCCATGTTCACGAGCCGTGCACCCGCCAGCAGGGCGGCGCTGTGGCCTTCGCCCGTCATCCCGCCGGGAAACGCGTTATGGGAGTAGACGCCACCCGGTCCGCCGGTGGCGAGGATGACGGCCGGGGCGCTCACCGCCAGGAGCCTGTTATCGCCGGAAACGAACACCGCCCCGGCGGTTTCACCGTTTTCGGCGAGTATCGCGGCGAGAGACCACCCGGAAAGCGCTCGAATTCCCGTCCGGGTAAACTCGTTGAGCAGAGCCCTTTCTATCTGCACGCCCGTGTCCGGCCCCGTGTAGCAGGCCCTGGGATAGAGTGAGCCGTCGGTAATGAACTGCTCCGGAGTCCCGTCGGCCCGGCGCGCGAAAGGCACGCCCAGCGAGACAAGGTAGTCGAATGCGGCGGCGCCGCCGGCAGCGAGTGTCTCCGCCAGGCGGAAATCCGACACTTCGCCCCCCAGCCTGTAGATATCGTCGGCGTGGGCGCGCCACGATTCGGGGCCGCCCGGCGGTGTGCCCGGCAGGGCGACATGAAAAGCCATCCTGTCGGAATACGCCAGCGCCGTCACCCCGGACCGGCCCGGAACGCCTCTCGACACCAGCAGCACGTCGGAAGGCGTCAGCGCGTCGGAAGCCGCCAGCGCCGCCCTGAGGCCTGCTCCGCCGCTGCCTATGACCAGGACCTTCACTCTGTGCAACGCGGTTTCCACGGCCTACCCCAGGTTTTCGGTGACGAGAGCAAGAGATTTCATGATAACAAGCACCAGCCACCATGCCAGGAGCCCGCCCAGAATGCAGTGCACGCCGAAGGCCGCCAGCGCCGGCATGGTCCGGCCGGCAAACAGTTTCATCCGGAACAGAAACCACATGGGGACGAATCCGAGGAAGACCGAGAGTACCAGGAGGACTTTCTGGAGCCGCCCCAGCCTGTTGCGGTAGCCCCATTTTACCAGGGCAGCGTCATCCAGCATACCGCTCAAACTCACCGCCTTTCAGCGGAGTGGTATCATCCGCCGGCAAGCAGCTTGGCGACAGCGGCCACCGCGGCATCGAGCCCCGAAGGGTCCTTGCCGCCTGCCTGTGCCCTTTCCGGCCGTCCTCCTCCTCCGCCCCTGATGTGAGGAGCCGCCGCTTTTATCAGTTCCAGCGCGGAAACGCCCCTGTCCACCAGGGATTTATCAACCCATATGCCGAGGGCCACCTTGCCGTCCTTGACGCCGGAAACCACGAGCACAAAGGGCGGCTTGAGGCCGGGCCTGAGCGTGTCGGCCAGGTTGTTGACGTCGGCCGAGTCGCCTTCGGCAAGGTGGCCGTGTACAAGGTCCGCGTCCCCAGCCCTGAATGTCCGGACGTCCCCGGATGCCCCGGCCCTGGCGCGTTCACGGCGGAGATCTTTCTCCAGGTCCCTGCACCTGTCCCTGAGCGTCCCCACGCGCGCGGGCACGTCCACGGCGGGTACTTTCAATTCGCGTGCAATCCGCAGAATGGCGTCGCGGGAGTCGCAGACGGCCTCCCAGGCGGCCGCTCCGGTAACGGCTTCGATGCGCCGGACGCCGGCCGAAATCGATTCCTCGCGCAGAATCAGAAAAAGACCGGTCTTACCGGTGCGGTTGAGGTGCGTGCCCCCGCAGAGTTCGCGGCTGGTCCCTTCCACTTCGACCATCCTGACGTTCTCGCCGTACTTCTCGCCGAAGAGCGCCATGGCGCCTTTCGCCTTGGCTTCTTCGATGGGGAGTTCCACCGTCGCGACCGGGAGGTCCGCCATGATCCATTCGTTGACGAGAGTTTCGACGCGCCGCAGAACGTCGGCCGGGATGGCTTCGAAGTGCGTAAAATCCAGCCGCAGGCGGTCGGCCGTGACAAGGCTGCCGGACTGTTCGACGTGATCGCCCAGCACCTGGCGCAGCGCCCTGTGCAGAAGATGCGTGGCCGTGTGGTTCCTCCTCACGGCTGTCCGGCGGGCGGCGTCAACCGCCAGGCGCGCCGGCTTCCCCGAATGCAGGGAACCCTCGCCGACCTTCACCCTGTGCAACACGACGTCCCCTGATAACTGCACGTCCCGGACCTCGGCCCAGCCGGAATCCTGCTGTATCCGGCCGGTGTCGGCGACCTGCCCCCCCGATTCCGCGTAGAACGGCGTACGCGCAAAGAAAACTACGCCTTCGCCGCCCTCCTTTATGGAATCCGTCACTCCACTGCCGGCCACTATCGCAGCGACGGGCTCTTCGATACTCTCCACGGCGTACCCGACGAACTCGGTTCTGCGGAGTTTCTCCTTCACGTTTTCGATGGGTCCGGAAGGGAAAATGTCGCCGAACGCGGCCCCGCTCCGCGCCCTCTCCCTGCCGGCTTCCATCGCGGCGAGAAAGCCTTCTTCGTCGAAAGCAATGCCCTTTTCGCCCAGGATCTCCCTGGTGAGCTCGACCGGGAACCCGAAGGTGTCGTAGAGGACGAAGGCGTCCTGGCCGGCGAATATTCCCCCCCCGGGGATCTTTTTCGTCATTTCCTCCAGGCGGTCTATGCCGTTGGAAAGCGTCCGCCGGAAACGTTCTTCCTCGTTCCTGATGAACGCTGTTATGTTGTCCGCACGGTCGGCGACTTCCGGGTAGACCTCGCCCATCAGCGTCGAAACGGTCTCGACCATATTGTGGACAAACGGCCCGTCTATACCCAGCGCGGCGCCGTCGACCTCCGCCCTGCGGATGAGGCGCCTGACCACGTAGCCCCTGCCTTCATTCGACGGCAGCACCCCGTCGCCTATGGCGAAGCACGCCGCCCTGGAATGATCCGCGATGCGCCGCAGCCGCCTGTCGGTTTCCGGATTCTCGCCATAGGACTTCGCCGCTATGGCTGCGGCATGTTTCACGAGGGGGAACAGGACGTCGTTTTCGAAGTTGTTCGTCTTGCCCTGCATAACGGCGGCAATACGTTCCAGGCCCATGCCCGTATCGATGTTCTTCTGCGGCAGGGGTTCCAGGAGGCCGCCGTCTTTCCGCTCGAACTGCGTAAAGACGAGGTTCCACACTTCGACAAAACGGTCGCAGTCGCATCCTGGAGCACAGTCAGCTCCGCCACAGCCCACGCTTTCGCCGAGATCGACGAATATCTCGCTGCACGGTCCGCATGGGCCGTTTGGCCCGTTGGCGGGGGCGTCTGCCGGCCAGAAGTTGTCGTGTTCGCCCATCCGATACACCCTGTCGGCGGGGATGCCGACGCCACCGGTCCAGATCCCGTACGCTTCTTCGTCCTGGTTGTAGATGCTGATGTAGAGCCTGTCCTTTGCAACGCCCAGCACGTCGGTCATGAACTCCCAGGCCCACAGTATCGATTCCTTCTTGAAGTAGTCGCCGAAGGAAAAGTTGCCCAGCATTTCAAAAAACGTCCCGTGCCGCGCCGTCCGGCCCACGCTGTCGATGTCGCCGGTGCGGATGCATTTCTGGCAGGACGTCGCTCTTGTGAACGGCAGGTTGCCGCGCCCCAGGAACATGTCCTTGAACTGGTTCATGCCCGCCCCCGTGAAAAGCAGCGACGGGTCGCCGGACGGCACCAGGCTGTCGGACCGCACAACCTTGTGCCCTCGCTCTTCGAAAAACGCCAGGTACGCAGACCGTATCTCACTGGTCTTCATAACAGTCCTTCAGTCGAAAGCCGCCCGGCCCGCCGGATCATTCGCCTTCGGCGGGAACGTCATCGCCGACCTCGCCGGAGCCCGAAACCGCCGCCGGCAGGTAGTGTTCTTTTACCGCAGATTCGATTTCGGCAAGCAGCGCGGGATCCTGCACGAGCGCGTCGCGTGCCTGGTCCTGCCCCTGCCCCAGGCGCTTCTTTCCGTAGGAAAGCCACGAACCGCTCTTCGTGACGAGCTTTTCCTCTATTGCAAGGTCTATCACGCTCCCGATGTAGTCTATGCCGGAATCGAACCTGATCGCGAATTCGGCCCGCCTGAACGGCGGCGCCACCTTGTTCTTCACCACTCTCGCCCTGACAACGTTCCCGATGTGTTCGTCGCCCTTCTTGATGCTGCCTATCCTGCGAACATCGATGCGCACCGAAGAGAAAAACTTCAGCGCTCGCCCGCCGGGGGTCGTTTCAGGATTGCCGAACATTATCCCGATCTTTTCACGCAGCTGGTTTATGAAGATGACCGTGGTCCGGGTCTTGGAGATGATCCCGGCGAGCTTTCTGAGCGCCCGGCTCATGAGCCTGGCCTGCAGCCCCACCGATGTGTCCCCCATTTCGCCTTCGATTTCCGCCTGCGGGACCAGTGCCGCCACGGAATCCAGCACCACCACGTCCACGGCGTTCGATCGTATCAGCGTGTCGGCGATGTCCAGCCCTTCCTCGCCGCTCATCGGCTGGCTGAGAAGCAGGTCGTCCACGTCCACGCCTATCTTCCTGGCGTACGCCGGGTCGAACGCGTGTTCGGCGTCGATGAAGACGCCCGACCCGCCCCGCTTCTGGGCCTGGGCGATGATGGACAGCGCCAGCGTGGTCTTGCCCGATGCTTCCGGCCCGAATATTTCCACCGCACGGCCGCGCGGCACTCCGCCAACCCCGAGCGCCATGTCGAGTGTCAGCGCCCCGGTGGGTATGGCGTCCACCGATACCACGGCGCCTTCATTCATGCGCATGACCGCGCCCTTTCCGAACGAAGTCTCTATCTGTTCCAGCGCCCGTTCCAGCGCTTCCTTGCGCGCTTCGGCGTTCTCGTGTTCTGCGGGAATGCCCTTCCTGCCCTGCCCCTTGCCTCTCTTAGCCATCAGAATGCCTTTCCACCGGCACAGCACGGTCTGATCGTTTTACGGCTAGCCTATCTCCTGGCGACACAGCCGCGTGTATGTCGGCCCGCCCGGGCCAAGCTCGCTCATGAACAGCGTGACACCCGTAACCGGTAATACCCCTATTTTGCCTGCAACTGTTTCCCAGTCAAAGGCACTTGCCCATCGTGGGGGCGCTTTTCTGGCCCTCGCCAGCGTGATATGCGGCGTAAAACGCCTGTTTTCGCGCCCTACGCCGAGTTTCATCATGGCGCGTTCGACCTGCGCGTAGAGAACTTTCAGCCGATCTGCCTCCGTGACCGGGGACACCACCATCCTCGGCTTCGAGCCCGGCGGAAACGGCGCAGGCCCCGCCACTTCCACCGGAACGCTGGAAAGTCCCGCCACAGCCTCTTTAAGCAGTTCCATGGCCCTGCACACGTCTTCACGGTTAATGTCGCCCAGAAACTTGACGGTCAGATGCAGGTTTTCAGGGCGCGTCCAGGATACGCCCGTCCCCAGGATCCGCGCAGGCTCACGCACCGCCAGGACTATCCTCTCGCGCAGGCTGTCGGGAAGCTCCACGGCGACGAACGAACGTATCTTCGCGGGAAGCATGCCCCGCCCCGTCATTCCGACATCATGGCGGCCAATTCGTTCAGCCGCGTGCGGATATCTCCGATCGTGAGATCCACCAGCTTTTCCGGACCGAACGATTCGCACGTGAAAGACGCCGCTATCGTCCCCGCCATCAGCGCCTCGTGCAGTTCCCCCCCGGACGCAAGCACCGCCATAAGCGCCCCGGCAAACGAATCACCCGCCCCCGTCGGGTCCACTACTTCCGCGAGCGGATAGGCCGGGATCACGGATATCCTGTCTCCCCACAGCGCTATGCAGCCGTGCTCGCCTTTCTTGACCACCACGTCCCCGGCGCCCTGTTCAACCAGGTACCGGCCGGCGGCGACCGTGTTCGGTATGCCCGTCAGCATGCGCGCCTCGGAATCGTTCAACACGACGCCGTCGGTATGGCGCACAAGCTTCATGACGCCTTCGCGCTCGGTCTCTATCCATAAGTTCATCGTATCGAAATATACCTTGGGGGAAGCGGGCCGCACCTGTTCGAGCACTTTCAGCTGCATTGCCGTCGAACCGTTCGCCAGGAACACGTACGGGAAGTCCCTGTGGCTTTCCGGCAGCTCCGGGTCAAAGCATCCCAGTACGTTCAGATCCACCTGCACCGTGTCGCGGTCGTTCATGTCGTCATGATACCTGCCGTGCCACCTGAACGTCTTGCCTCCGGGCACCGTCGTCAGGCAGGTCGTGTCGACGCCGGCGTTTCTCAGCAGTTCCACGTCTCCGTTCCGGAAGTCCTCGCCCACCACGCCCACTATGGCCACTTCCGAAAAAAGCCGTGCCGCCAGGGCGAAGTACACCGCCGAACCGCCCAGCACGTCGTCCCTGCGGCCGGCAGCGGTCTCTATCGTATCGTAGCCGATCGATCCTACCACAAGCACACCGCTCATCCCGACGCCCCCGTTCCGGCCGCCTCAACGGCGCGCCTCATCCTCTCGATCGAACGTTCCCTGCCCACGAGCATCAGCGTCTCGAATATGCCCGGCGTTGCCGTGCGTCCGGAAACCGCCACCCGTACCGGCTGTGCGACCTTGCCGAACCCTACACCGAGTTCTTCCGCCAGCTGCTTCAGCATCTCCTCCACGCCGTGCTCGGTGAATTCACCCGCGCCGAGTCTCTCTACCACCCGCCGCAGCACTTCCCTCCCGGGATCCTTCATGATGAATTTTCTGAACCCCTTCTCGTCATATTCGAAATCGTCCCTGAAAAAGTACGTCGACGCCGGCACGAACTCCGACAGCAGCGATATCCTTTCGCGCTGCACCCCGACGAGCGCGGCAAACCACTTCTCGTCCTTCACTTCCAGGCCCTCCCTCGCGACCAGCGGCCCAAGCAGCGCAGCGAGCTTCTCGACGGGCGTGTTCTGCACGTGGCGCGAATTCAGCCACGCGAACTTCCTGAAATCAAACCTCGACGGCGAGCGCCTTACCCTCCCCATGTCGAACCGTTCCACCAGCTCCGGGACAGTCATGAATTCCGTATCGTCTCCCGGCGACCATCCCAGCAGCGCCAGGTAGTTCACTATCGCTTCGGGCAGGTACCCCTGCTCCTGGTAATCCGTGACCGCCACGGCGCCGTCGCGCTTGGACAGCTTCTGCCCGCTTTCGTTGTGGATCATTGGAAGATGCGCATAGGACGGCATGTCGCTCCCCAGCGCACGGTAGAGCAGTATCTGCCTGAACGTGTTCTCGACGTGATCGTCGCCCCTGATGACGTGAGTTATTCCCATGTCCATGTCGTCCACGACGCACGCGAAGTTGTACGTCGGGTAGCCGCTGGAGCGCATTATGACAAAATCCACGAGGTCTTCCGCCGGCTTGCGCATCTCCCCCTTGACCATGTCGCTGAAAGCCACTTCCGCCGCCCCGGCGCGGAAGACCAGCGCCTCCCCCTTTTCCTCGGCCCCCTTCGCCGACCTGTAGGCCAGCCCGGCCGCTTCCAGCTTGTCGGCCGCCTGCCGGTAGAGTTCGGAGCGGTCGCTCTGGAAAAACGGCCCCTCGTCCCAGTTCAGGCCCAGCCACGAAAGCCCCCCGGTGATGACCTCCACGGCGTCTTCCACGTGCCGTTCCCTGTCGGTATCCTCGATCCGCAGGATGAACGTCCCGCCCTGGTGGCGGGCGAAAAGCCAGTTGTAGAGCGCGGTGCGCACTCCCCCCACGTGCAGCATTCCCGTGGGACTGGGGGCAAAGCGGACTCTGGGTTTCATGTCTCCTCCGGAACCGGTCTTCCGACTCGGGGTCAGGTGTTCGGCCTCTGCCAGTGCAGCTTCTCGCGGATGATGTCGAAGCGGTTCCTGTCCTTCACCGACACCAGCTTGAACCTGTGCTCGCTCGTAGTGACTTTCACGAGATGCTCGGGTGATACCGTCATCGTCTCCTGCCCGTCCACCGTGAATCGGGCCTCGTCGGCACCTTCGCCGAGATGTATTTCCAGCACTTCGCCCGCCGGGAACACCACCGGCCGCGTGCTCAGCGTGTGCGGGCATATCGGCGTCACCACCACCCCCTCGATGCTCACCGACACTATCGGCCCGCCCGCCGACAGGTTGTATCCCGTGCTTCCCGTCGGCGTGCTCACCAGCACCCCGTCTCCCCTGTACGTCATGACCGGGTACTTGTCCGTTCGCACGTGCACCGGTATCAGCCTGCCCACGCCTTCCCGGCTGAGAACCACGTCGTTCAGGGCGTAGAAATACGCCGCGTGCTCCTCGTCCCTGTAGATGTCCGAACGAAGCATCAGCCGCTCGCTTGTCATGTACCTGCCCGCGGCTATCGCCTGTATCGCCGACCTGGCTTCGTCACGCGATATCTCCGTCAGAAATCCCATCTTCCCGAGGTTCACGCCCAGTACGGGGATCTGGTTGGCGCCCATGTGTCTCGCCACCCACAGAATGGTCCCGTCACCCCCCAGCGTCACCACAAGGTCCGCCTGCACGCTGCCCATGTCCTTGGTAAGCGTCAGGTCGGCCCCGACCAGTTCCACTTCCCCCTGCTGCCGGACCCAGCCTTCAAGTTCCTCCGCAGCGGCCTGCACGCCCGGCTTCGTCCCCTTGCCGTAGAGAAACACCCTGAGTGCCATCCTACTTCAACTCCTTACGGACCATGTCGGCGATCCCATTGCCGTTCAGCCCCAGCGCTTCCAGCAGCTCCTTTCGTCCGGCGTGCGGAAGCCTCGCGTCCCGTATACCCATGCTCCGGATGCTGGGCACAACGCCTTTTTCAGCCAGCAGGCCCGCTATGCGCCTGCCTGCGCCGCCTTCGATTATACCGTCTTCAACCGTCAGCACGAGTTTATGAGCAGCAGCGACTTCCTCTATCAGGTCCATGTCGAGCGGCCAGGCGAACCTGATGTCAACCACCGTGGGGCCGCAGCCTTCCTTTTCAAGCGCATCGGCAGCCTCCATCGCCCATCCAACGGCCGCCCCGTAAGCAAGAATCGCCGCTCCGTCTCCCTGCCGCAGGACTTCGGCCTTCCCCAGTTCGAGCTCCAGCGGGCCGCTCTCCATCGGAGGCAGATCCTCCTTCGGATACCTCACCGCACACACCCGGCCGCTTTCCAGTCCCAGTCGCAGCATCGCATCCAGCATCCTGCCGTCCCGGGGCGCCATCTGAACTATGCCGGGGAACGCGCCCAGCAGCACCACGTCGTATGCGCCCTGGTGCGTCGCTCCGTCCCCTCCGACCACGCCGGCGCGGTCCATGGCCATGATCACGCCTGATTCCTTCTGGAGATACAGTTCCTGGAACACCTGGTCCACCGCCCGCTGCATGAACGTCGAATACACCGCCACTATCGGCTTCATGCCCCCGGCCGCCAGGCCGGCCGCAAACCCGACGGCGTGTCCCTCGGCTATCCCCACGTCGAAAAGGTGCCCCGGCCGGCACTCCCCCACGACGCCCAGGCCGGTCCCTTCGGTCATCGCCGCGCTTATCGCCACGACGCGGTCGTCTTCCTCGATAAGCGCCTTGACGCACATGCCGAAGGCGTCGCTGTACGACGATGCGCCTGCCATGTACGCCGGTACGTCTTCCTGCCTCGTAACGGGGGCGTCCCTGCATTCCGGCGTGGAAATCTTCGGTTTCCGCCGCTTGCCGGAATACTTCGCGCGCGCCGAATGAAACGCCGTCGGATCGTCCTCCGCCGACGTATCCCCGTATCCCTTGCGGGTTATGACGTGCAGCATCACGGGCCCGTCGATATCCTTGATGCCCTCCAGCTGCCTTGTCATCGCGTCTATGTCGTGGCCGTCCACCGGCCCGTAGTACCTGAACCCCATCAATTCGAAGATTGCTCCCGGCGAAAAGGCGCGCCTCGCCGCTTCCAGCGCCATGCCCCCTACCCGCTCGAACGCCGCGCCCACCACGGGGACCTTCTCCAGCACCGCCTTGACTTCGTCCTTGAAATGCAGGTATCTCCTGTCGCTTCTCAACCTGCTTATCTGGCCGGAAATCGCCCCCACCGTGGGGGAAATACCCATCTCGTTGTCATTCAGCACCACCAGCAGCGGCACACGGGCGCTCCCGGCATGGTTCATCGCCTCCAGAGACATGCCGTTCTGCATCGCCGCGTCCCCGATGACCGCCACCACCTTCCTTCTTTCGCCCCGCATCCCGTACGCCGTCGCCAGCCCTGCGGCCGTGCTGATGGCCGTACCGGCGTGCCCCACGGTGAAAACGTCGCACGGGCTTTCTTCCGGGTTCGTGAATCCTGATACGCCGTCCGGGTTCCTCAGAAATTCGAAGCCGGCCGCGCGCCCCGTGAGAATCTTGTGCGGATATGCCTGGTGCCCCACGTCGAAAACCAGCCTGTCCTTCGTAAAATCGAACGTCATGTGCAGGGCCATCGTGAGTTCCACCACCCCGAGGTTGCTGGCGAGATGCCCCCCGTTCAGGTCCACCGCATCGATGATTATCCTTCGGATTTTCTCCGCAAGTTCCCCCAGTTCGCGGGGGGACATCTCCCGGATCCGGTCTCTGCCGGGGATCTCCGTTCCGAATGCGTTTTCCACCTTCTCGGCCATGCGTCCGTCTTTCCTCTCACCGGCTCCTGTGCACAAACAGCGCGGCCAGATCACCAAAGATCTCCGCTCCCTCCACCCCCGACACCGCCTCCGACGCCTCCGACGCAAGCCGCCTGGCGTATTCCGCCGCCCCGTCCGTTCCCAGCACGGCCACCGCCGTCAGTTTACCCCCGGCGGCGTCCTTGCCAACCGACTTGCCCAGCTCTTCCGGCGTGCTCGTGGCGTCCAGCACGTCGTCGGCGACCTGGAACGCCAGCCCCGCCCTTTCCCCCCAAACCGTCAGCGGTCCCAGCAGTTCCGCTCCACCGCCCGCTGCCAAGACCCCCATCCGCACCGCCGCCGTTATCAGCCTTGCCGTCTTGTGCGTGTGTATCCCAAGCACGTCTTCCAGCGTTCCGTCCGCCCTGCCCTCGCCGGCCAGATCCATGGCCTGTCCCGCTATCATGCCTCCGGGACCGGCGGCCGCCGCCAGTTCCGCCGCGAGCGCCGTGCGCCTCTCCGCAGGCAGCCGGCACCCTGCAAGCATCTCGAACGCCATCGTAAGCAGGGCGTCCCCCACGAGTACCGCCGTCGCCTCCCCGTACTTGACGTGCACCGTCGGCAGACCGCGCCGCAGGTCGTCGTTATCCATCGCGGGGAGGTCGTCGTGCACAAGACTGTACGTGTGCACCATCTCCAGCGCTGCCGCCGCGGGGAAAACGTCGTCGAAACCTCCCCCGGCAAGCCCGCCCGCCGCCAGGCAGAGCACCGGGCGCAGCCGCTTGCCACCGGCCTTCAGCGGATACTCGATCGCCTCCGCCAGTTCCGCGGGCACCCCCGCCAGCAGGCCTTCCAGCGCCCCGTACAGCGCGGAATTGAATCGCTGCGCATGTTCCGCTATGTAATGTTTCACGTTCGCCACCGCCCTACTCGCTTTCTTCCGCCCGGACGTCCTCCACGCTTCCCGCCCCCGGACGCTGCGAAGACGGCACCTCGCGCCCCGTGAAATCCACCTCCCTCAGCACTTCCTCGCCTTCTCTCACCAGCATGCTCACCTTGCCCTCGGCTTCCTTGAGCCTGGCAAGGCACTCCTTCAGAACGCCTATCCCTTCCTCGTAAAGTTCCAGCGCCTGTTCGAGCGACGTATCCTCGTCCTCCAGTCGCCCCACGGTCGTCTCCAGCTTCTCCAGAAGCTCGTCGAAGCCCGGCTTCTTTTCACCTGTCCTGTTCACGTGTCTCCTCCACCTTGCTGATGATTGTACCGTCCCTTACGATTGTTTCTAATACGTCTCCGGCGCCCAGCCCGCGGACGCTGCCGATACCCTCTCCTCCCGGACGCCGTGTCAGCGAATAGCCCCTCCCCAGCACGGCCAGCGGGCTCAGGGCATCGAGCTTCGCCGTCCTCTTTTCCAGTTCGTGCCGCCCCGTTCTTACGTGGCCCGCCGCTGCCGTCTCGAGTCTTTTCGCCAGGAAGCGCATCCTCCCGCGGCGTTCCCCCACCGCTCTTGCCGGCGACCCGCCGTACAGCCTGCCCGCCAGCGCCGTCGCCCTGCCGGCCGCCCCCGCCAGCCGCTCTCTCAACGCCCCCCTTATCAGTGCCGCCATCGCGTCCAGCCGCTGCGCAGTCTCGTCGATTCTCCGCATGGGCGACGCCCGCCTCAGTCTCTCCGCGCACACCTCCGCTTCGCGCCGCAACCCCGCAGCGCGCCGCAGCATCCCCGCCGTCATCGTTTCGACGCGGCCCCGTATCCACCCCTCAAGCTCCGCCGCGTCGGGCACCACCATCCTGCCCGCCGCCGTAGGCGTCAGCGCCCTGGCGTCAGCGGCCATGTCCGTAAGTGTAATGTCGATCTCGTGCCCGACGGCGCTTACAACGGGCATCCGGCACGCCGCCACCGCCCGCACCACCCGCTCGTCATTGAACGCGCTCAGATCCTCCTCCGAACCTCCGCCGCGCCCCACTATCATCACGTCCGCCGTACGGCCCCGGTCCACGGCGTGTATCGCCCCCGCTATTTCACCCGCAGCGTCTCTCCCCTGCACGGGCACCGGCACGACCAGTATCTCTGCCGGCGGATACGCGCTCCGGATAGACACTATGATATCCTGCACCGCTGCGCCGTTC
Source organism: Planctomycetota bacterium (assembly GCA_016930595.1). GTDB lineage: Bacteria > Planctomycetota > SZUA-567 > JAFGGJ01 > JAFGGJ01 > JAFGGJ01. The sequence continues at coordinate 6,138 of JAFGGJ010000083.1, read as the reverse complement.
GGACTCGTCACGACCGCCACCCGCCCCGGGAACTTCGGCAGCGGCTTTTTCCTCCCCTCGTCGAACAGCCCCTCTTCCGACAGCTTTGCAAGCAGCTTCCGCAGCGCGCTCCGCGCAGCCCCCTCGCCAGCGGTCTCCGCGTGATCCACCACGAATTGCAGCCTGCCCCCCGGCGGGAAGAACGTCACCGTCCCCGTAACCACCACCTCGTCCCCGTCCACTATCACGTTCCTTACCGACTTCACCGACCGCCTGTACGCTATGCATTCCAGGCGCGCCTCTTCGTCGGACAGCGCAAAATACAGGTGCCCCGAAGGAGATACACGCGCGCCGGATACCTCCCCCCGCACGTTTACCGGCGGCAGGTTCTCCAGAAACCCCCGCAGCCTCTTCGCCACGTCTCCCGCCGACAGCACCTGCCGCCGGAGCCCCGCCGGTCGCTTCCCCGCCACTTCAGCCGGCTTTCCCCGGCAGCTCCTCCCCCGGGACCCATGAAAAAGCCTCGATCCCGGCGGCCCTGCCGCTCGCCTCGTCCACGTCGATCACCACCCCTTCCGCACGCACGTCCCCCTTGGCCAGCTCGAACCTCGCCGGCATGTCCGTGTAGAAGAACGACAGCACCTTCTCCGCGTCACGTCCTATCACGCCTTCGTGCGGCCCCGTCATCCCAAGGTCCGTTATGTACGCCGTCCCGTTCGGCAGGATCTTCGCGTCCGCCGTCATGACGTGCGTGTGCGTGCCGGCCACGGCGCTGACCTTCCCGTCAAGGAACCAGCCCATCGCCACCTTCTCGCTCGTCGCTTCCGCGTGCATGTCCACCACCACTATCGGGGTTTCCGGGCTTATCTCCCCAACCGCTTCCTCGACCGCCACGTACGGGTTCGCTCCCACGTTCAGGTACAGCCTCCCGATCGCGTTTATCACCCCCACCTTCGCCCCGTTCGCCGCCTCGTACACGCCCCAGCCCCTCCCTTTCGCCGCAGGCGACATGTTCAGCGGCCTCAGGAGCCTCCTTTCACCGTCTATCACTTCCAGCACGTCCTTGTTGCGGAAGACATGGTCTCCCGACGTTATCACGTCCACCCCCGCAGACAGCAGGGCGCTGCAGATGTTGCCCGTCAGTCCGGACCCGCCAGCGGCGTTCTCCCCGTTCACCACCGCAAAATCCACTGCCCCGGCGTCTTTCAGCCCCCGGACAAGCTCCGCCGCCGCCTTCCGGCCGGCCTTGCCGACTACGTCGCCCAGCATCAGTATCCGCATCGGCCTTTTCCCTCCGCGAGCCCCCCGCCGCCTGGACCGCTATCTCGCGTACTCGATGAACCGCTTTTCCCTTATCACTGTTATCTTCACTTCCCCGGGATAGCTCAACTGCTCCTCGACCTCCTTGGCGATTTCCCTCGCCACCCTTTCGCTCTCCAGGTCCGACAGGTCGTCTGCCCTCGCCAGCACCCGGACCTCGCGCCCGGCGTGCACGGCGTAAGCCTTCTCCACGCCCTTGTGCGCCGTCGCTATGTTCTCCAGCGCCTGCAGACGCTGTATGTACCTCTCCAGGTCCTCGCGCCTCGCCCCGGGCCGGCTGGCGCTTATCGCATCCGCCACCTGGATCAGGAACGCGTACAGCGATTCCGCCGGCACGTCCTCGTGGTGTGCCGCCACCGCGTTCACTATCTCCGGCTTCTCGTCGAAACTCTTCACCAGTTCCGCTCCGATCGACGGGTGCGTCCCGGTCACTTCGTGGTCCACGGCCTTGCCGATGTCGTGCAGCAGCCCCGCCCGCCGCGCCGTGTGCACGTTCAGGTGCAATTCTCCCGCCATGATCCCGGCAAAAGCCGCCACCTCCACCGAATGCGCCAAGCAGTTCTGCCCGTACGACGTCCTGAACCTCAGCCTCCCCAGCAGCTCCAGCTCCCGCGCTGCCAGTTTCGCCACCCCGAGTTGCTGAGCCGCTTTCTTCGCGGCGTCCAGCATTTCCTTCTCCACCTCTCCCGCCGTCTTGGCCACCAGGTCTTCTATGCGCGCCGGGTGTATCCTGCCGTCCTGGACAAGCTTCTCTATGCTGCGCCTGGCTATCTCCCGCCTTACCGAATCGAACGAACTCACCACCACCGTACCGGGCGTGTCGTCGACTATCACGTCCACCCCGGTCGCCTGCTCGAACGCCCTTATGTTCCGGCCCTCGCGGCCTATTATCCGCCCCTTCATCTCGTCGCCGGGCAGGTCTATCGTCGATACGACGCCTTCCTGCACCACGTCCACGGCGCACCGCTGGATCGCCTCCAGCACGATCTCCTTCGCCTCGTTGTCCACTTCCTCCCGCATCTTTTCTCGCCGCGTCTGCACGTATTCGGCCAGTTCCCTGTCCATCTCCTTTTCCACGCGATCCAGCGCCTGTTCCCTGGCTTCCTCCGGCGACATCCGGCTTATCTCCAGCAGCTTGCCCTTCTGTTCCTCCAGCACCTGTTCCGCTTCCTGCAGCCTTGTGCCCGCTCTCCCCTCCATCTCCTTGGCCTTTGCTTCCGTCTTTGCAATCTGCCGTTCCTTCTCGTCCAGCATGTTCATCTTGCTGTCAATGCTGTCTTCCCTTTTTTCAAGCCGGGCGCTCTGGGCGTCCATTTTCCGCCGCTTGTCCCGGATCTCGGTATTAGCCTCGTTCCTTATGCGCTCCGCCGACTCGCGCCCTTCCTTGCGCGCCTTTTCCAGCAACTGGTTCGCTTCTTCCTTCGCCTTTGAAACTATCTCGTCCAGATAGCGGCCCTGTTTCTCGAGTCTCGACCTTATCAGGTAATATCCCAGCGCAAATCCCCCGCCCAGACAGACTACCGCCGCCACGCCCAGATGTATGTAGGATAACTGTGGCATCCCGGGGCACTCCTTCCTCTTGTGGCGCCGCCACGGCCCTCTGGAAGAAGCGACTTCCCTGACGATCGAACCTGAAACGCACGGCTGTCGAGATATCGTGATGCCGCAAAAACCGGGACAACCCGGCCCATCAATCGCTAACCGGCACGCATAAAGCCTCTCGACTCATCTTTTTCATCGCCGCACATCCCATACCGCGCCGCAGGCCCTTATCCCTTTTCCCCACAAGGCCTTGCGGAACGGATCTGCTTGGTCTATCGCTTCTTTCAGCGGCCACTCGCCGGCTCTATTGCCGGTGGCACGCCACTTTTCATATTTATTATACCTCCAGCCCGTCCACGGTCAACACTCAATTCTTTTTGCCATGGACAACCGCGTTTGACAACCGCCGCTGTCGGTGTAACCTCTTGTCATGAAAGTCCTTCTGACCAACGATGACGGCCTTTCCGCTCCGGGCCTGGCTGCTGTTGCCTCCGGGCTCCTTTCCGCCGGCGTCTCGCTGGAAATCGTCGCCCCCGCCGAAGAATGTTCCGCTTCCGGCCACTCCATTACCCTTCGCCGGCCCCTCACGGTGCATCGCACTTCCGTTGACATACCTCCCCACGGCCCCGTGGACGCCTACGCCGTCGAAGGCACCCCGGCCGACTGCGTGAAATTCGCCGCCACAACGCTCTTTCCGCACCGCTCCATCGACTTCGTGGTCAGCGGCATCAACAGAGGTCCCAATGTCGGCATCAACGTCCTGTATTCCGGCACCGTGGCCGCCGTCATGGAAGCGGCGATCCAGTCGTTACCGGGGATCGCTCTGAGCGTTGAATTCCCCCGGGAAGACTCTGTTCCGGTCTACGAACGCGCCGCTCGTATCGGGACCGCTCTCATCTCGCTCCTCCTTGAACTCCCGGCCCTTCCCGCGGTCCCCGTGTACAACGTCAACTTCCCGGACGAATCACGCCCCCTGCAGGGAGTCGCCCTGACCAGGCAGAGCGCGGGTGGATTCAGGGAACGTTACGTGTGCAAATCCCCGTGCGAGTCCTGGCCCCGTTCCTACTCGATTACCGGCGAATATCTCCTGCCGGAAGACAAAGACTCTTCAGCAGATGCCCATGCGCTTCACAACGGCTGTATTTCCATTACCCCTCTCGGGCTGGATCTTTCCCACGCCCGGCAGAAAAACGTTTCACTGCCTTCGGAACCGGCCGGGGCGATCCGGAAGCTCTCCAAGCGCCTCGGGCTTCCTTTCTCACGTTGACCCTGTTTTTCCGCCGCTCCCGTTGACCCGGAAATATCGGCCCCCTGCATCGCCGATCTAAACCTGCTGCAGTGTCCGGGTGCATGCCGGGGCGGTTTTCCTGCAACCTACTGGAACTCGTAAGCCCCTATGTCTACGGTCGACGTGGTGTCGCCGTCACCGTCAACGATTCGAGGGTTGCCCATGATGTCTTCTGTAACGCCTCCAGGCACAAGAGCATTGCTCCCGGCGTCTATACACGGGGAACTGCCCTGCAGGCTGTAATCACCGGATGCCGGGTCCACAAGTTCAGGATCGCTGTACACACAAGCCGACATTGTCGCGGGGACAGCCAGGTTCATGTGGAATGCGTCCGTGCAGAAATTAGTGTTTGTAAGGGTGATAGGAGAGTTGATGTCGGCAAACATCTGGTATCCGGAACCGGTTGAAGTATTTCCCCAGAGAATGGTGTTTCTCAAAGTACAGGCCCCGTCGTCACAATAGAAGCCGCCGCCGCTGCCGCCGGTGACATGGTTCCCGTAAATCGTACAGTTTACAAAGACGGGAGGTGAAGGACACCACTTGATGAAAGCGGCCCCCCCGGTAGTCGCAGCCGTGTTGCCGGTAACGCGGCAGTTCCTTATGGAAGGTTGACCGCCAACGACGGATATCGCTCCTCCATATTGCGCAGTACAACCGACCAGGATGGAATCGGTCAGCACGGGATTGCTGGACAGTACCCTGAAACCGCCGCCCTCGCTGGCGGAACAGGCTTCGAATAAACATCTGCTGACGACCGCGGTACTGTTCAAATTCACCTCGATACCGCCGCCGGCGGAAGCGCTGCATCCATGGAACACGCAATCTTCAATGTGCTGGCTGCCGCCGTAGCACTGAACCCCTCCTCCCGAGCCTCCTCCTCCGTCGTAGACGGCCACGCAATTGGTAAACCTGCAATCTCGTATGGTTGGAGAACTTGTACAGTATATGCCCCCGCCTCTTCCTCCGGAAGTATGCCCGTCCACTATATCAAAACCGCTGACAACCGCGGCGTTGGTCTCGCCCGTGGTGAACACCATGCCTCGGAAGGCGCTGTCACACTCAATGGCACAATTCCCATAACCTCCAACGGAACGCAGTATAATGTCCTTGCCTGTAAAGCTCAGGTTTGTGTTGCCAAATCCAGAATAGGCCCCGTCGGCCACAAGGACAACTTCTCCGGGCGCTGCGGCATCAATGCCTTCCTGAATCATCTTGAATGCCTCGGCCCATGACATGCCCGTTCCCGATCCCGAGACACTCCCGTCCACGTACCAGATGTTGCCTGCAACAAGAATATACGAATGCCGGGTGCTTGAATCGCTGCCGGCAGAGCCTGTCGCGGTAAGCGTAACCGTATACCATCCCGGAATTGTATATTCATGAGTCGGCTCTGTTTCTGTTGACACCGGCGTACCGTCGCCAAAATCCCACGAATATGTGTCGATGTCGCCGGAAGATTCGTTTGTGAAATCTACGCTGAACGGACTTGTCCCCGTTGTCTCCGCCGCAGAAAAACCGGCTTGGGGGATAGCCAGGAAGCCGGCGGTAACGCTCTTCGCACTATCAACCGTCAGGCTGTCCGGAACAGTGCTGCCGGTCAAGTCGCCGCTCCATTCGTTGAATACGTATCCTTCACCGGACTCCGGAGTAAGGTCGATACCTGCGCCGTCATCAAAAAACCAATCGGCGGCAAAGGGGTCTGATGACACCGTCCCGGCACCACCCGGTGTTACGGTTACGTCAACATGCCACTGCTGCACCCATCCCCATGTAACTGTGGACGGCTCGTCAAGCACAAACGTCCCGGTGGATGCCCCTGTCCCGGAAGCAGGCGCCGAACCTGTCCCCGTAAAGCCCGTACATCTCCAACGCGTGTCAGATGTCTCTTCCGCCGGGGAAGTCACAAATGAAACGGCGTTGCTGCCGTCGTCGTACCAGCCCTCTCCGGCCGGCGTGCCGTGGTCGGATACGACTGTCAGGTAGTATTGCGTGGTCCACGTAACGGTCAC
>JAFGGJ010000082.1 GCA_016930595.1 Planctomycetota bacterium | reverse complement strand
TGCAAACTGGCCCCAAAACACGCCAATTCTGCATGATGCAATTTCGTCCGCACATTGTGCAATTAGGGTTTACAGTTTAATCGTGCAAATCGCCCACCCACCCACCCCCTTACCCCATCCCCATCCTAACATTACCCTTAATTGCCCGGAAAGCCGTCCTTCGCGCATGGCCCCAGCCAGGGGTCTTGCGCGAAAACAAACCTTCCTTGCCGAAGGCAGGGAGGGCACAGCCCAACGGGGTGGGTGGGGCCGTTCGCCATCCCCCGCCCTACACGATGAAACTTTAAGGAAGCCCGCCCGGATGGCGGACCCACCCACACTTGCGCGTGAGAGACGCTCAATTGCCGAAGGCAGGGACGGCACAGCCGCCGGGGTGGGTGGGTGGGGCGTTGACCGCGAGCGATCTTGTGATAGTATCGACGGGACAGGGACACGAAGAGGAGGACGGAAAATGCGGGCGATCATGGTGATGTTCGATTCGCTGAATCGGAGGATGCTGGAGCCGTACGGATGCGACTGGGTGAAGACACCGAACTTCACGCGGCTGGCCGGGAAGGCGGTGACTTTCGACAGGGCGTTCGTCGGGAGCATGCCGTGCATGCCGGCGCGGCGCGAGATACACACGGGGCGGTACAACTTTCTGCACAGGAGCTGGGGGCCGCTGGAACCTTTCGACGACAGCATGCCCGAGATACTGAAGCGGAACGGGATCTACACGCACCTTGTGAGCGACCACTACCACTACTGGGAGGACGGCGGGGCGGTCTATCACAACCGGTATTCTTCGTGGGAGATATCCCGGGGGCAGGAAGGAGATTTCTGGAAAGGGGAAGTGGGGGACCCCGAAATTCCCGAAGACGTGAGCGGGCGTTCGGGAGACGCCTGGCGGGAAGACTGGGTGAATCGCAAGTACATGCGGCGCGAGGAAGACCAGCCGCAGGCGAAGACTTTCGCGATGGGCCTGGAATTCCTGGAGACGAACAAGGACGAGGACAACTGGTTTCTGCACATCGAGACGTTCGACCCGCACGAGCCGTATTTCACGCAGCAGAAGTACAAGGACATGTATCCCCACAAGTACGACGGGCGGCATTTCGACTGGCCGCCGTACCGGAAGGTGCAGGAGACGCCGGAGGAAGTGGAGCACATGAGGTACGAGAGCGCCGCGCTGCACAGCATGTGCGACGCGCACCTGGGCAAGGTGCTGGACTTCATGGACGGGAACGACATGTGGAAGGACACGATGCTGATAGTGAACACGGACCACGGGTTCCTGCTGGGAGAGCACGACTGGTGGGCGAAGTGCCGGATGCCGTTCTACAACGAGATAGCGAACACGCCGCTGTTCATCTGGGACCCGAGGTGCGGAAGGAAAGGGGAGCGCTGCGGAGAACTGGTTGCCACCATAGACCTCGCCCCCACGCTGTACGACTTTTTCGGCGTGGAGGCACCGGTGGACGTGCAGGGGCTGTCTCTCCGCGAGACGACAGCCCGGGACTCGACGGTACACGACGCGGTGCTTTTCGGGGTGCACGGGGGGCACGTGAACGTGACGGACGGGAGATACGTGTACATGAGGGCGCCGGCGGAGGAGGACAACACGCCGCTGTACAATTACACGCTGATGCCGACGCACATGCGGGGGTTTTTCCGGCCGGTGGAACTGGAATCGTTGGAACTCGCCGAGCCGTTCACGTTCACGAAGGGGCAGAAGACGATGAAGTGCCCGGCATCCGGGTGGCTGGACAAGCACGAGTACAGGACGATGCTTTTCGACCTGGAGGAGGATTACGAGCAGGAGCATGCCATAGAGGACGCCGAACTGGAAGAGAGGATGAGGGGGCTGCTGCTGGAGAAGATGGAAGAAAGCGACGCTCCGCCGGAGCAGTACATAAGGCTTGGCCTCAAGTAGCGGAGCGTTTCCCCGCTGCGGCTTCCAGGCCGGCGAGGCAGGAGTCCATGCGGTCGTACAGCCTGCGCGGCGTGCGCGGTTCACAGCGATCAAGAACGTAGGCGGCCAGGAGCGGGAAGAGGATGCTGTATTCGCCCCAGAGCTGGACGAGCTTTGCGTCGTCATCGGCCCGGTACTTGCCCCAGGTGACGGCTTCGCCGAAGGTACAGCTCGAGAGGGAGCCTTCGCGCACGTTAGCGGTGCTGATCTGGAGACCGCGCGAGGCGCCGTCGTAATCCTTGACGCCGAGGATCTGGCTGATGGTGGGACCGGTCTGCTGGATGAAATTCTTGGGCCCGCCGCCGCCGAGTTCGACGAAACCGAGTTCAGGTTCGGCGAAGGCGAGGGCGGCCGAAAGGAGGATATCTGCGTGAGGGGAATAGGCGAGAGGGAAGCCTTCGGTTTCCATGCGGGCGGAATTGAGTGCGATGGAGTGATTGGTGAAGGAGTCCCAGAAGACGGGGACGGCGGCGGCGGCGGCGGCGGCGACGAAGCTGTATTCGGGGTGAGGGGCGACGGCGGCGGTCCAGTCGCCGAGGAGTTTCATGAAGCGGGGGCTGCTGAGCGGGGAGGAGGAGAGGTCGGAGTAATTCTCCCGAATGAAGCGGCAGATGATGTCGTCCTGCGCTTCGAGGGTTTCTTTTTCGCGGATGCCGATATCGTAGATGCGGGTATCGCCTGAGCGGCGGAGTTCGTCGTCGTCGGCGATGGGGCTGACCGCCTTGACTGGAAGGCCGAAGGCGAAATGGAGGTCGTGGTAGGCCTGTGCGCCGGTAGTGCAGACGACGTCGATGAAGCCGTTCCGGAGGAGCTGAACGACGAGGCCGCCGAGGCCGCCCGCGATGCCGGCGCCGGCGATGCCGAGCCATGTGGAAGCGCCGTCGTCGATCATGGAGCGCCAGAGGCGCGCGCCGCGTGCGAGGACGCGCGCTTCGAAACAGGAACCGCCGAGCAGGTCGATGAATTCGGGAACGCCCGTCCCCGGACGGATCGTCAGGGGGACGATATCGGGTGCGTTCCCGAAGCGTGAAAGTTCAGGCAGTGTCATCCGGGGAATTCTCCCTAAGGCTGGAGGCGTTCGGAAAAGCGGAGTCCGAGCATGCGTGCGGCAAGGCGCGCCACGGTGAAGGCCGACGGGGGGTCGCCGCCGGAGAGTTCCATGACGTCGAAGCCGACGACGTGTTTTACGGAGAAGATCGTGCGGAGGAGACGGTTTATTTCGGGCCAGGTGAAGCCGCCTGGTTCGGGCGTGCCGGTGGAGCGGACAAGAGAGAGGTCGAGGGCATCGACGTCGAAGGTGATGAAGACGGCGTCGGGGAGGCGTGCGAGGGCGGAGTCGAGGTCGAAGGAGCCGTCGCGGAGGAGATGCATGTAGCCGATGGAAAAACCGGAAGCCGCTGCGAGGCGTGCTTCTTCTGCGGAGAGGCTGCGGATACCGAGTTGAAGGACGGAGTCCGTATGGCTGCGGATGCGGGCCATGACGCAGGCATGGCTAAAAGTGGAGCCCTGGTAGGAATCCCTGAGATCCGCGTGGGCGTCAAGCTGAATGACGCCGATATCGCCGTTGCGTGCGGCAAGCGCCCTGTAGACGCCGTAGCTGAGGGAATGTTCGCCGCCGACGGCAAGCGGGAAGAGAGCGTCGTCGAGGACGCGTGAGACGGCGAGTTCGGCGGCGGAGACGGCGTCCGCGGGCGAGGCGGGCATGGGCGCAGGCGGGAGGGTGGAGATACCGATGGAAGAATAATCGAAGGCGAGTACTTCGTCCCAGAGTTCGACCTGGGCGGAGGCCCTGAGGAAGGCTTCGGGCCCGGCGGCGGCGCCAGGGCCCCAGGACACGGTGCCTTCGTAAGGGAGGGGGAGGACGGCGACAGCGGGGCCGGGAGTTTCGGGGACGTCGAGGAAAGACGGCAGGGTCATGTGGATCCTCCGTGCGGGAGCGGACTACTTGCGGGGCCTGGAATTCTCCCAGGCATGGAGGTAGGTGTAATCGTCGAGCTGCATTTCGACCCTGCGCATGAAGGGAGCGGATTCTTCCAGGGACATGACGCCTTCCTTGAGGGCGTTTTCGACGGCGTCCCGGAAGCGGGCGAGAATATCGCGTCGGCTGAACTGGGTGTAGGCGAGGACATCGACGATGGAATCGCCTTCGAGCGTCTTGTCGATGACGTACTTGTTGGCGCCCGAGGAGACGTGGACGACGTTGGTATCGCCGAAGAGGTTGTGGATATCGCCGAGGATTTCCTGGTAAGCGCCGACGAGGAAGATCCCCAGGTAGTAGGGCTCGCCGCGCCTGAGGGGGTGGAGCGGGAGCGAATCGCGTACGTCCCTGAGGTCGACGAAGCGGTCGATGATGCCGTCGGAATCGCAGGTGATATCGGCGAGGACGGCTCTCTTGGCGGGTTCTTCATCGAGGCGGCTGAGGGGAACGATGGGGAAGAGCTGCTTGATGGCCCAGTGGTCCGGGAGGGACTGGAAGACGGAGAAGTTGCAGTAGTAGGTGGTGCGAAGGAGGTTGCCGAGGTCGGCCATGTCGTCGGGGATGTAATCGAGGTCGCTGACGTAGTCGTAGAGCCTGCGGCAGATGATCCAGAAGAAGCGTTCGGTGAGGGCGCGATGTTCGAGGGAAAGGATACCGAGGCTGAAGAGTGCGAGTGCTTCGTTGCGTGCGGCGAGAGCGTCGTGGTAAGTTTCCTGGAAGTTCTTGCCGGTGAAGGCGGAAAGGATGTCCGGCATCCTGCGGACGACGTCCGGGGCCTTGCGGGGAAGGGTGGGTATTTCCCTGGCGACGTCGCGCTCGGTGGACGAGATGGCTTCGACGACGAGGACGGAATGGTGAGCGACGAGGGCCCTGCCCGACTCGGTGACGATGGTGGGATGCGGGAGGTCGGCGTCGCTGCAGGCGACGGCGAGGGCGTCGACGACGTCGGCGGCATATTCGGCGCAAGTATAGTTTGCCGAGGAGGCGAAATTGGTATGGCTGCCGTCGTAATCGACGGCGAGGCCGCCGCCGACGTCAAGGACGTCGACGGGAGCGCCCATGCGGTGGAGGCCGACGAAGAAGCTGGCGGCTTCCTTGAGGGCGCCCTTGATCTTCTGGATGTCGGAGATCTGGCTGCCGATGTGGAAATGGAGAAGGCGGAGCTGCCGGAGCATGCGGCGCTGCCGCAGGATCCGGACGGCTTCGACGATCTGGACGGCGTCGAGACCGAACTTGGAGCGTGCGCCACCGGAGGTCTCCCAGAGGCCCTTGCCGCGGCTGGCGAGTTTCATGCGGATGCCGATGAGCGGATCGATCCTGAGGGTCCTTGCGATATCGAGGATGAGGTGGAGCTCGTGGAGTTTTTCGACGACGAGGTAGATGCGGTGGCCGAGCTTGCGGGAATAGAGGGCGGTTTCGATGTAATCGCGGTCCTTGAAGCCGTTGCAGATGATAAGCGACTGCGGGTCGGCGTGAACGGCGACGGCGATGAGGAGTTCGGGCTTGGAGCCGCATTCGAGGCCGAGGTGGTGCTGGCGGCCGAGAGTGATGATATCTTCGAGGACGTGGCGGTGCTGGTTGACCTTGATGGGATAGACGGCCCTGTATTCGCCGGAGTAGTCGTGTGCGGAGCGCGCCTCGGAGAAGGCGTCGTTGAGGCGGTCGATGCTGCGTCGGAGGATATCGGTGAAGCGGATGAGCACGGGGAGCTTGAGGCCGCGCATGAGGATTTCATCGACGAGGGACTTGAGGTCGATGTCGGACATTCCCCGGTCCTGTGACTGGAGACAGACGTGGCCGAGATCATTGGCGGTGAAGAGGCCGTCGCCCCAGCGCGGGATACCGTAGAGCTCGATGCTGTCGTCCACGGACCAGCGCGAGAGCGCATCCTTCTCATGTTTTTTCATGCGCATTCTCTGCGTCATCGGGGATGCACCTCCAAACACGCACGGCACTGCGCCGCTGCGGGAAGCGCCCTGCCCGACGGCACAAGGCCGATGGGCGGCACAGGCGAGAGTATATCGCCCGGGAACGGCGTGTAAACCGACAGAATTCGAGGCCGGCGGCTCAGCGGCCGGCCGGGGGACGGTTGAGGTTCTGGCCGGCGGCGACGAGGGTCTGCCTGAGGAGGGAGACATCGAGGCCGCGCGGCGTGGAGGAGTGTTCGAGCATGAGAGCCGCAGCGGTACCTGCGGCCTGGCCGATGCCGGCACAGATGGGCATGATGCGCAGTGCGGAGTGAGCGACATGAGTGGCCCCGACGGGACGTCCTGCGACGAGAAGGTTGTCGCTGCCGCAGGGGATGAGGGAGCGGAAGGGGATTTCGTAGTTGTCTCCTGCGGGAACGCGCTTGATAACGGTGCCGGCGCCCGTCGGGTTGTGTATATCGATGGAATAGTTGCCGCGCGTGATGCCGTCGTCGAACTTGGCTGCGCCGAGGATGTCGTCTTCCGTCAGCATGTATTCCGCGACGATGCGGCGGCTTTCACGCACGCCGATACAGGGGGCTATTTCCTGGAGGTGGGCGTTTTCGAAGCCTGGGACTTCCCTGCGGAGGAGTTCGAGGTATTCCGCGACATAGGTGAGAGCGTCCGAGTAGCCCCTGGTAAGGGAGGCGGGGTCGCGCGGGTCCACGCCGAGGAGCCTGGTCTGGTTGAAATGGAGGACGTCGTCCCAAGTGGTGGGGAAGATGAGGAGGTTATCCCTGGCGCAGTGCAGCCTGCCTTCGTCGTGGTATTTTCTGAGGAGAGATGCGGCAAGGCCGCCGGGTTCCACGGCGGTCTCGCGCCACTTGCGGAACTTCTCCACGTCGACGCGTGCGACGCGGAAGTTAAGTGTGGAGGGCTGCACGGCGCCGTCTTCATCGCGGCCGTACTCGGTCTCAAACCCGCCGAGAGCGGCGAGGTCGGCGTCGCCGGTGGCGTCGATGAAAACGCGTCCTTCGACCCAGCGCTTCCAGGACTTGCCGGTGAGTTCGACGGCTTCGACGCGGCCGGAGGAAGCCCTGGCGTCGGAGGCGATGACGGCGCAGAGGATGGAGACGTTGTTCTCGCGGACGAGGGAGTTGAGTATCATCTTGAGGACATGGGGGTGGAACGCCCTGCCGTTGAGTGCATCAAGGGAGGCGAGACGGTCATCGATTTCCTTGAAGATGCCGGCGGACATCTGCTCGGAGGTTCCGTCGGAGTACTTGACATGGAAGTTCATCCAAGGATTGACGAGGCCGGAAGTCGCCATGCCGCCGAGGAACTGCATCTGTTCAACGAGAAGGACATCCATGCCGAGGCGAGAGGCGGCGACGGCCGCCGCGACACCCGACAGACCGCCTCCGGCCACGACAACGTCATAAGAGCGGCCGTCTTCATAATATTTCATGGTAGAATTCCTCCTGGTATTTTCAGGGACAAACCCTTTTCCCAGCCCGTCACGTAGAGGCTGGTTTCCGCCGGGGACGATTCGGCATGGACCACTTCGCCGGAGAGGACGTCGGGGGCGGCGTCAGGATCCATGCGGAGCGTGATGCGTGCGACGGGAGCGGTGCCGCCGGAATGGGTGAGGCCGATGCGCGGGCCGCCGGCACCGGAGGCGACTTCCAGGACGGCGTCGGCGGCCATGGTGCCGAGGTCAACGGCAAGGAATCCCAGGTCGACGTAGCCGGGGACCTTGTACACCTCGTTCCTGCCCGGCAGGAGACCGAGGGGGTGCCTTTCGGGCAGGACGGAAAGGACGGGAAGCCAGTGCTCCGGTGGGATCGAATGGCCGGCGCCGGGTATGATCTGGACTTCGATAAGGCCGCCGAAGCGCTCGTCGTCGCGCCGTATTTCCACTTTTTGCGCGTGTTCGACGGGCACAGCGTCGTCGTCTTCGCCGTGGATGACGTACAGGGGCATGCGCAGGTTGCGGAGGAGGTGGAGGCCGCTGCGGTTTTCGTACCTGCGGCGGAAGTCTCGCGGCGAACCGCCGATCCAGTCGTCCATTTCGTCGCGGTAGCAGCCTGCGGAGTCGTTTTCATACCACAGGGCGTAATCGCTGATGCCGCACAGGGCGAGAGCGGCGGCGAAGCGGTAGGGGAAATGAGCAACCATGGAATAGGTGTTGCCGCCGCCGCCGGAGGCTCCACCCACGTACGGTCCCGGCGTGCCATCCGAGCGCGGGTACCTGTCCATGACAAACTGGAGGGCGTCGACGGAGTCGCGGAGTTCGTAGCCGGACGCGTCGGGAGCGCCCTGGCTGAAGCCGCGGCCGCGCATGTCGGGGTGGAGGGAAACGAAACCGGCGCGTACGATATTTTCAGCGTAGTCCATATTGGAGGAAGCTTCCTGGTGCCAGCCGTGGTGAAACACGAAGACCGGCAGCGAGGGGTCTTCGACGTTCTCGCTGACAAGCGCCGACAGCATGAGGCCGGGCTGGACGCGGGACGTGTAGAAGAACCTGCGGAACCCCTTGGGGGTTCCGGGAGGCTGCCTGAGTGCGAAAGGGACGTTATCAGGGCCGGCGTGCATCCCGATCCTCCGTGTCGACCGGCGACAGGATAAACGCGGCAGGAGGGAGCGTCAAGGCGATAGCGGCAACATAACGGCTTAACATGCGGCCAGCGGGGAGTAAGATGTAGGCGAGATGAAAAACGGGAGCGAACAATGAAAGTGTTCCTGGCGGGGATAATCCAGGGATCGGACCGCGGCAGGGGGATACATCCGCAGGACTACAGGACTCACATAAAGCGGATGATAGAGGAACACGTGCCCGGTGCAGAGGTGTACGATCCGGTGGCGGAATATCCCGGGTCGGTGGATTACGAGGACGAGTACGCGCGGGAGGTGTTTTTCGGACTGATGCGGGGAGCGGCGGAGGCGGACATGCTGATAGCGTTCCTGCCGGAGGCGTCGCTGGGGACGGCGATCGAGCTGTGGGAAGCAAGGAAGGCCGGCGTCTACACGGTGGCGGTGACGCCGATGCTGCACAACTGGGTGGTGAAGTTCCTGCCGGACAGGGTCGTAGGGGACCTGGGCGAACTGGAGGAGCTGCTTAGAAGCGGCGAAATAGGGAAAGGGCCGGGGTGAGATGCGGCGGGAATCCGCCGCTGGGACGGTGTGAGGAGCTACCTGGGCAGGATTTTCACGCGCATGTTACGGAAGCTGACGCTGGACGCGGTGCCGTGCGCCCTGAGGGCAATGCCCCCCGGTTCGGCGGGGACCTGGGAGAGGTCGACGTCGGCAGCCAGCGTTCCCCGTACAAAGACCTTGCACCGCTCCCTGGAGACTTCGAACCGCAGCGGGACCCAGCCGTCGATAAACAGCTTGCCGCCCCCGGCCTGAAAGAACCGTTTACCGTGGCGGTTGAAATGAATGTCGCCGTCCGTATAGGAGTAAAAGTCGAACCTGCCGGAATTCCTGCCGAGCTGCGTCTGCCCGAAACTCATAGACAACCTGGTGCCGCCGCTGCTGGAGCCCACCGCGGAGACTTCGCATTCCAGGACGAAGTTTTCCCAGTCTGCGGGGTAGAGCATGTCTATGGCGTCGGCCAGGACCATGGCGCTATTTTCAAAGACCACGGACCCTGAACTGCATCGTCTCCAGCCAGCCATGGTCCTGCCGTCGAAAATCGGCTGCCAGCCGGGTTCGGGCGGGGGTGGGGCCGCGGCCGGTGCGTCGGGCGGAGCTTCGGGGCCGGCCGGAGTATCGGGGACTTGAGCAGAGGCAGGCTCGTCCGCGGGGGCGGGCTCGTCCACGGGGGCGTCCCCCAGCAGCTTGAGTCTCTGGCCGAGAACGGAGCGGAGATCGGATGCAAGCATGACCTGGCCGAGCATCCAGCCGGCGTCTTTGAGTTTGTTTTCCGCCAGCCAGAAAGCGGCCCGGACAGCTGCCTGTTCAGCTTCGTCGGCGCCCGGAGCGATGCCGTAAAACTCCATCAACTGTTCCGGTGAAAGCTTGACGATGGACTGGGTCATTTCCGCGCCGCGGATGCGAAAAGTGGTGTTTCTGCCTTCGACTTTGACAAGCTTGGCGGAGGACCCGAGGGTCCTGATATTGGAACCGACGAGGGTCTTCATATTGGCGGCGACCCTGTCGAGGAAAGTTTCCAGAAGGTCCATGTCGCGCCCGTCTGCTTCGAGCAGGTGCGCGACGTCGGCGAAACCGGCATCTGCGGCAAGTTCCCGTGCAATCCTGCCGGCCCCGGCATATTCCCGCGCCCGAAGGTGCTGGGAATACCGGTCCCTGGCGGAGCGGTACAGCCGGCGCAGACGGGCGGTGTCGTTCTTTGCAGGGGCGGCGGGGGCCGCTGGAGCCGCGGGGACGGCGGGGGGCTGCGGCGCCGCAGGACCGGCGGGGATATCGGGCGGCATCACGGGGGGAGCGGGACTGGCCGTGCTGACGGGGGAATCCGGCACGGCAACGGAGGGCGGAGGACTGGACGTGTACCTGTGATCTTCCGGTACATCGTCGCCGGGCTGCTGCCGGAGCGGCCCGGTTCTCCCCGGAGCCACGGATGCGCCCGGGCCCCGGTGCGCCGCGTTGACAAAAGTCTCGATACGGCCTTCACCGGTATCGCCAGCCGACGGATTCATCATGACGACGACAGCCACGACGACCAGCAGAAGAGCGGCCGCGACGACCACGGCGACGAGGCCGCCGGAGCGCCCATTGCCCCCTGGAACACGCTGAACGTGCGGTGCGGCGGGCTGACGGGACCGGGCGCTTCCCGCAGGCTTCAACCGCGGTACGGAGCCCGGAGTCCGCATACCCGGCCTGGCGACAGAAGATTTCTGCGGCTTTGCCTGGGCAGCGGATGGTCCTTCCTGGAGCAACTGCGGAGCGCACTTTCTGCAGAAACAGGCCGAGCCGAGCAGGACCGCCCTGCCATTCTCGATGTCAACGGACGAGAGGCGCCTACCGCACTTGTCGCAATAATATATCTGCATTGACGCCGGTCCCCGGTTTGGCATGAAATGCTTACAGAAACATTATATCGCTTCGCCGCCCGCATGCCAAGAAGCGACCCATCAAATCCGGCCGTACCGCGCGGCTGGAGCCGGGGCCGACTTTAAGGAAGCCGCCGGGCATTCTACGTGGACACATAGCATGTGTATGCTAAGTTATTGCTTTGAGACGAATGTCCTGATAGAATACACGGTGTTTTACAATGGGAACGCGTGGGAGACGGCCATGAAATGCCCCAATTGCGGACGGACCGCCGCCGGCGAAGCGAATTTCTGTCCGGAATGCGGCGCCGACCTGACGCTGCTGAAGTTCGTGGATTCGATGCGCCGCGACCTTGCCAAGACCCAGTCAGACATGGTCGCCAGATTCGACGGACTCGTGCGCAGGCTGGAGACCGTGGAGCAGGACGCCCGCAGGCGGATGAAGGCCATCGCCGATAAAAAGGCCGCCGAAACCGCCAGGCAGAAGGCCGCCGAAGCAGCTCCCGAAGAAACCGCCGCCTCATCCGGAGCAGGGACGGGAGGCCCCGGGGCAGAAAAGACTCCTGCCGGCGAGCCCGCGAAAGCGCCGGCGGGAGAGGCGAAACAGGAAGCCTCCGGGGGAACTCCAGCGGAACCGAAGGAAGAAAAGGCCGCCCCCGACACGAAGCAGAAGCCTCCGCCGCTACCCGGCCAGCGCGCCAGAGAATTCGCCGCCAAGACCGCCGACGGAACGAAAACAGGAGCCCGGGAGCCGGAAACAGCCGCAAAACCCAAAAGCCGGGCGCCCGCCAAGGAAATGGCTTTCGGCCAGAAGTGGCTCCTGATAATCGGGGTGGTGGTCACCGTGCTGGGGATCGCCTACTTCCTGAAATACGCGTTCGACAACAACTGGGTGGGACCGGCAGGCAGGGTGGCCCTGGCATATGCCACGGGGCTGGCGGGCCTGGGGCTGGGAGAATGGTTCCGGCGCAGGTACGGGTTGTTCGGGCTGCTGCTGATAGGCGGCGGCATCGCGACGCTGTATTTTTCGAGTTTTGCGGCGTTCCAGATATACGGCCTGGTGCCGCAGTGGCTGGCGTTCACGCTGATGGTGATCGTGACCGTGCTGGCATGGGGACTGTCGATATTCCACGACACGATGTGGCTGGCGGTGCTGGGGATAGTGGGCGGATTCCTGACGCCGGTGGTGCTGAGTACGGGCGTGGACAACCAGATCGTCCTGATGACGTACATGACGATACTGAACCTGGGCGTCGTGGGCATAGCGGGTTTCAAGAGGTGGCCGCTCCTGAACTACCTGGGCTTCCTGGCGACGTGGGGGATGTTCACGGGATGGTACATCAAGTATTACGAACAGCCGAAGTTCTGGCCGACGATCATCTACTGCAACATATTCTTCCTTGCGTACACGCTGGCGCCGTTCTTCTACTACCTGGTGAGGGAGCACAAGAAGCCGCTGAGGGGCTTCCTGATAACGGTGCCGAACGCGTTCATCGGGTTCGGATATTCGTACGCGATAATCAAGGATTTTTCATCGCTGAAGTGGGTCAGCCTGGTGACACTGGGTTATTCGGCGATATCAAGCCTGATGGCGCACTACGTCTACAGGCGGAACAAGGAGAACATCGAGCCGTTCGTGATGCTGATAGCGACGAGCACGCTGTTCCTGGTGATAACCGTGCCGGTGCTTTTCAGCGGTCACTGGATAACGGTGTTCTGGGCGGTGCAGGCTGCGGTGCTGCTGTGGGCCGCCGTGCGGCTGCGGCACAAGCTGCTGTTCGTGGGCACGCTGCTGCTGTTCGCCCTGACGCTGGGGAAGTTCATGCTGTGGGACTACGACAAGACTTTCAAGCTGAGTCTCAAGACGTGGTCCTATGCGGACGGTTTCAGCGCGCTGCTGCTGGAGCGGTGGCTGACGACGGCGACGGTGCTGGGGTCGGTGTACTGGTTCGGAAGGAAGCTGAAGCAGGCCAAGGACTTCCTGTACGCGTCGGCGGAAGATTTCGGCGCGGTGATGGCGGGTGGGTTTGCGCTGCTGCTTTTCTGGGTACTGAACGTGGAAGTGCTTTCGTTCTTCCGCACCTATTATCCCGCCCCGCGTCCGGCGATGCAGACGGCCATGTGGATGGTCTTCGCTGCGGTCATGATGTGGCTTGCGGCCCGGAGGTACCGGATGTGGCTGTGGCTGGGCTCGATCATCCTGCTGGGGGTCGGCCTGGTGAAATTCGTGTTCTACGACTACGTCGGCGGCCTGCGGTTGACGCCGCAGTTCGCTTTCCGGGACGGTTACACGACGCTGCTGGCCGCCAGGTGGACGGCGGTGCTCGTCGTCGTCGGGACCGTGGTACTGCTTGCGGCGTTATGGAAGAAGGTACATGAGCAGGCGAAGGACAAGCTGCCGGACTTCACGGCGGTCTACAAGGTGTTGTTCTGGGTGATGCTGTTCATAGTGCTCAACCTGGAAGTAAGCGGTTTCTGCTTTTCGTACGTGAGCGCTGGACGGTTTGCGGCGATATCAATTCTGTGGGGCTGTTTTGCGGTTGCGCTGATGGTGATCGGATTCGCCCGCAGGACGGCGGTGTACCGGAGGTCCGGGATGGGCGTGATCGCGGCGACGCTGCTCAAGGTCTTCCTGTTCGACATGCAGAACGTCCACACTCCGTACCGGATAATGTCGTTCGTGATCACCGGTATTTTCCTGATAGGCGTGTCGTTCCTGTACCACAAGTATAAGCACGTCCTGATGCCGCCGGAAGAAAAACCGGAAGCGAAGGCCGGGGAGGTGAAGGCATGAAGTGGACGATGACCCTGGTGCTCCTGTGCGGGGCCTGCCTGGGCCTTGAGCGTTCGGACCTGTGCTGCCGTGCGGAAGTAAAGGGAGAGCTGACGCCCGGGAAACCGGCCAGAATCAGCCTGCCGCGCGAGGTCCTGAGCGCCGCCCGCGCCGACTTCGCCGACGTGCGGCTGTTCGATGAAACGGGGAAGGAAATCCCCTACGTGGTCTACGACAGGAAGGGGAAGAAGCAGTCCGAAGAGGAGTTCCGCTTCAAGGTCCTGTCGTACGACGAAGCCCGGGGCGTGATGACGCTGACGCTCGAACGGCCCGACAACGTGGGGGAATATTCGGAGATAGAAATAGAGACGAGGGCGAAGGACTTCAAGATGCGCGTGGAAGTGGGGGTGGGCGACAGCCTCGATGCGATCCCCAAGGTGGGCGAGGACGCCATATTCGATTTTTCGTCAAGGATACCGCTGCGCAAGACCGTTCTGGACATGCCTGTTCTCAACGGGAAGTACCTGTCACTTCGCCTCCACAACGAAGCGGGCGGGGCGCAGGACGGGCAACAGATGCACCTGAAATACGACGGGCTGGACTTCAGCGTGAACGGCGCGGCCAAGCAGTTCAAAATAGACGGTGTTAGCGGCAGGACGGCGCTGGAGCGGACCGGCGGGTACGTGTACGAATCGGCGTCGATCGAGCTGTTCGACGTGGACAAGGACAACAACGGCGACACCCTGATCAAGCTGAAGGACATAAACCTCCCTTCCGTGGAACTGGAACTGGAAATCGACAACAGCTATTACTACAGGACGATCCGCGTTTCGGCGGCGGACGAAGACAGGAAGGAGAACTACCGGGGGACAGGATCGGCGGTGGTGTACAGGATACCCGGGATGCGGAAGTCCGCGAACGTCATCGGGCTGTCCGGCGTAAAACGCCGGAACCTGCTGATCCGGGTGGTAAACGGCGACAACCCCGTTCTGAACGTCAGGAAAGTCACGCTGCGGTGGGTACGCAAGTGCCTATACTTCATCCCGGAAGAATACAGGACTTACACGCTCTACTACGGGGCGACAAGCGCCCCGGTCCCGGACTACGAGCTCAGAAACCTGCTGGGTTTTGAACAGGCCAACGCCGCCGACGTGACCGAAGCCGGTATAGCGAAGCTGGAGGACAACCCGGAATACAGCGGCCCGAAGGGCGACAGGGAGCATCCGCTGCAGGAGATTATTTTCACCGGCATGATAGTTCTGCTGGTCATCGTTGCGGGCGTCTGGGTTTACAAGCTGGCACAGAAAATCCCGGCATCGACCACCGGCGCGGAAGGGGACGGCTCTTCCGGTGATCAGCCGGGGTAGTACAGCGAGGCTATGCCTGAATTGACCCCCGGGGCGCCGCAGATGGTAAGCCCCCGCGTCGCGAGCACTCCGTCCATTTCGACCAGGCTTTCCCGCGGGATTTCCTTGACGGCGCCAAGCGGAGCGGCCCGGAGGAGGGAATCCGCGGCGAGTTCGAGTTCTTCCACCAGGTGGCAGGCCCACGTTATATCGCCCGGCGAAAGAAGCACCAGGCCGTGGTTCTCCATCAGGAAGGCGTTGTGGCCCGGCAGGAACGGCTTGAAGTTATCGGCGAGCTTCTGAGTCAGCGGCGTTGCGTAGGGCACCACCGGGACGGGTCCTATCTCTATGCATATTTCCGGGTAGACGGGCCGCTCGAGAAGGTTGTCATAATCAGCGACGGCGAAAGCCCCGCAGCATGGCGGATGGCAGTGTATGACGCTTTTTATATCGGGGCGTTCTTCGAAGAAGGTCAGGTACATGGGCACTTCGCCGGTGGGCCGGTTCTTTCCTTCGATGCGCCCGCCTTTGCGGTCTATGAAAACCACGTCTTCGGGGGTGTGATCGCCCTTGGCCAGGCAGGTGGCGGTTATGAGGATAACATCCTCTTCCAGCAGCGTGGCCAGGTTGCCGCCGTGGCTGGTGACAAACCGGTTGCCGGCAAGCCTGCGGCAGACGCCGACGAAGGCTTCGACTTCAGTCCTGTAGGTATTCAGCAGGGACATGTCTTCTCCAATACGATGCTGTTAGGGGCCGCCGGCCCGTGCGGCATTATAATCGGGTCAGTCCGCCGGGGCCAGCACGCGGCGCCCCGGTTGTACTTGACATGTGTTCAGGTTGGGGTAGATACGCGTGTCCGGGAACGGAAAGGGACCGCCGTGCAGATAGCTTACGACGTGTATCTCGACAAGGTTCTAGGGGGGTGGATAGGCAAGAGCATGGGAGGGGCGATAGGTGCGAGGTTCGAAGGGAACAAGGGGTGGATAGAAATATCCCCCGATGGAATGTTCCCGGAGAAGATGCCGCCCAACGACGACCTGGATCTACAGGTCCTGTGGCTCAAGGTCCTGGAAGAAAAAGGTGCCGCTCTGACGTCGGACGACCTCGCCGATGCATGGCTCGAGGGCTGCTGGTACCCGTTCAACGAATACGGCATATTCCGCAGGAATTACCGGCTGGGCATACATCCGCCGTACACCGGCAGTTTCACCAACCAGTTCTGGGAAACGGGCATGGGATGTCCCATAAGGGCGGAGATCTGGGGATACGCCTTTCCCGGAGCCCCGGACCTTGCCGCCGCATTCGCTGAAAAAGACGGCACCCTCGACCACACAGAACAGTCGGTAGGAGCGGAAAAGATGCTCGCCGCCATGGCTTCCATGGCCTTCTTCGTGCCGGACGTCCGACGGCTGGCGGCCATGTTCATGCACTACCTTCCCGAAGGGACGGAAATAGAAAAACTGACGAAAGAGGCTTTCCGCGCCCACGAGCAGGGGCTTACGCTCAGGGAAGCACGCGACCGGCTCATGGTACTGGCCGGCAACCCGGAAGCATGCGACAGCCGCACCAACGTGCCTTTCACCTTCCTGGGCCTGCTCTACGGCGGCAACGACCTCACCGAAACCATGCTCGCAGCGCTCCGCTGCGGCTACGACACGGACTGCACACTCGCCACGGCCGGTGCGCTGCTGGGACAGATAATCGGAGCCGCTGGCATCCCGCAAACGCTCAAGGAGCAGGTCGGGGACGAACTGGTCATGGGTATCGAGTACAGGCGCGGCGAGATGACTCTGACGGCCCTGGCGCGGGACACAGCGCGCATTGGCGTACTGCTGTCGCTGGAAATGGGAACCGGCACGACCATAACGGACGCCCCGGAGATGAAGCCTTTCCCGGCTGCCGCGACCGCTCCGTCGACGTCGATCACCGTGGACTACCACGGGCTGCCGGCCGCGGCGCCCGGGGAGACAGTCGAAGTGTCCGTCGGCATCGACGGCGTCGTCGCCGGCGAGCAGGCGGTCGATATTACGGGCCCCGACGGCTGGACCGTTGTTCCGCAAAGCCTGCGACTGAGCGCGGTGGACAGGTCGCGCCCGGTCAGGATCACCGCCCCCCCGGCCCCCAGCGCATGGCCAATGAAAAATATCTTCACTGCGGCGCTGGGCGCAGGCGGCGAGACGACCCGTTCTTTCGGCATCGCGGGCGCCGGCCTGTGGAGGCTCCTGGGCATCCACTACGACGCCCTCCCAGATGAAAACGACCCCGTCCAGCGCGGCCGCAGAATGCAGCACCACTTCGTCACGTTCGACAAGGAATACATCCCCGAGCCGGACCCGGATATCGAAACGCTTTTCAGGGACTGGTCCGTAAGGCTCGGACGCCCCGCCGTGCTGTTTTCCCACCAGCATGAAGTCGCTCCCGAACGGATCATCGGAATGGACGGTCCGTACTGCGCGTACTTCAGCCGGACGGTCATCTGCCCCGACGACAGGGAAGCCTTCATACAGACGGGGAACACGGACGCCTTCAAGCTGTGGCTGAACGGCGAAAAAATCGCTGAGATGGATGAACACACCTACTGGAGCCCCAACAACAATACCTTCCGTGTAAATCTGCGGAAAGGTGAGAACCTGCTGCTGCTGAAACTCCTGAACCGCGGTTCGGGGATAAGGTTCACGCTCGGCTTCAGGGAATGCCGCGGAGCGCACGGCGGCTGGCCCGGTACCGAAGACTGGATGGTGGACCTGGCGGACAAGCCGATCTAGACCCCCGGCAACTCCCCCGTCCCGGCCAGTACGGCCGCGCCGCAGGCGGCTTCTTCCCGCCACGGAGAGATGGAGAGGCGCATGCCCATCCGCCTTTCGATCTCATCCCTCACCAGGGGGTTCCTGCGGACGGCGTTACCGGACCCGGCCAGGTGTGAAGCGGCAACCCCGGCGTTTTCCGCCAGCCGGTAGAAATCGACCAGTTCCCCCACCATGCCGTTCACAAACGCCCGTATAAGATTGGCCGCCGTCAGGTTGCCGGTGTCAATGCCGTAGATACCGCCGCGCACGGACGGATCCCGCCTGGTGCCGTCAAAAAGCATCGCGGCACGCAGCGCGCCGGCGTCGTTGCAGGAACTGGCGCCGGATTCGTTCATCCGGTCAAAGAGCGAGCCCGGCGCATCGCGACCGAAAAGCATTTTCCCCACATCGCGGAAGAACCTCTCCAGTACCGCGTATGCGCGGCCTCCGCAAAGCGAAGCGCCCGTCAGGAGCCAGTGGCCGGGCAGCAACGGCCGTGTTTCAAGCCCATCGACGCGCAGAAAACGGTCCACGGCGACCGACATCTGCCCGCCGGTCCCCAGGTTGAAAAGCACGCTATCGGCAAAAGAAACCACGCTCCCGACAAACGAGGCCTGGTTGTCTCCGACAGCCACATTCACGGGCGTCCCCGCGGGTATGCCGGTACGTGCGGCGGCGCCCCCGGTAAGACATCCGGCGCGGCTCCCCGTCGGCAGAATGCGCGGCAGAAGGGATTCTTCCATCCCCGCCGCTTCCGCCGCTCCCTCCAGCCAGCGGCCCGTTGAGACATCGCACATTCCCCAGCTTGCGGCGTCCGTGGCGTCGGTGCAGGCCACCCCCGTAAGCCGCCGGACCATGCAGTCGTGGATCGTCAGGGGAACGCAGCCCGCAGGAAGGACGCCTTCCGCCGCCATCCGCAGAATGGTAACGCCCCCGAAACCGCTGGCCGGAGGGCACCCGGCCAGCACCAGCGCATCCGCACCCAACCGCCGCGACAGTTCTTCGACGAACGTCCTGTCCGTCCCGGGCGCCCTGCGGCAGCCGCGCCCGTCCTGCCAAGTGACGAGATTGGTGACGGGAGCGCCCGCGCCGTCGGTGAAAACCACACCATGCATCTGGCCGGTTATCCCGATGCCTTCGATCCGGGCGTTCGAAAGCGCCGGCTTCCGGACGATCCGGGCCAGCAGGCCGGTCGCGGCGTCCAGTATCCCTGCGGCATCCTGCTCGCGTGCTTCGCCGTCGCCGCTCACGGCAAAAGAATTCGGTGTTTCTTCGGACGCCAGCAGTTCCCGTCCGGCGGCATCCAGCACCGTCGCGCACAACTTGGTCGTACCTATGTCCATACCCAGCAGAACGTCCATGGCGAACCTATTATAGCCGGCTCCCCGCCGCCGACTGCGCAGCTGACCGGGAAACCGGTATCTTGTGGCTTGTCGAAAGCCCGTAATGCCTATAGTATGGACCCGGCACAAGAACAAGACGGGAGCCGCCGTGCAGCAGAAACCGAACGTGGTATTCATCCTGACGGACGACCAGGGCCCCTGGGCCATGGGATGCGCCGGCAATCACGAGATCCGTACTCCGAACCTCGACCGGCTGGCGGCATCGGGGACGCGGTTCGAGAATTTCTTCTGCACGTCTCCGGTGTGCTCGCCGAGCAGGGCGAGTTTTCTTACCGGAAGAATGCCTTCCGCACACGGCGTCCACGACTGGGTCCGCGAAGGCAACGTGCCGCCGGACCATATCGAGTACATGGATGGACTGTGCTGCTACCCCGAAATACTCAGGCAAGACGGCTACGCCACCGGCCTGTGCGGCAAGTGGCACCTGGGAGCCAGCCATATTCCCCAGGGCGGGCTGGAATCATGGTATGCCCTGCAGGGAGGGTCCTGCGATTACAACGCCGCCCCCGTTGTCAGGGATGGGAAACTCGTCGTCGAGGACGGCTACATAACCGACGTCATCACCGACGAGGCCCTGAAGTTCCTGGACGGGAACGCCCGGCGCCCCTTCTACCTCCACGTTACATACAATGCTCCGCATGCCCCATGGACCGGCCATCCGCAGGAAATCATGAAGAGCTACGATGACTGTCCCTTTGAAACGTGCCCCCAAGGCGAACTGCACCCCTGGGCCCGCGGCTGCCTGGCGGAAAAAGTCATGGGCAACCGGGAAATGCTGAAAGGCTACTTTTCCGCCGTGACCGCCATGGACGGCGGCGTTGGACGGATAATCGGCAGACTGGAGGAACTCGGCCTGCGGGAAAATACGATTGTCGCGTTTTTCTCTGATAACGGGTTTTCCTGCGGACACCACGGCTTCTGGGGCAAAGGGAACGGCACATTTCCGCTGAACATGTACGAAAATTCGGTGAAGATCCCGGCCATTCTGAGCTCTCCCGGGCGCATACCCGGCGGCACGGTGACGAGAGCGCTTGTCAGCGCCTACGACTGGATGCCCACCCTGCTGGACTTTCTTGACCTGCCGCGTCCGGACGATCCCCTGCTGCCGGGCACGAGCATGCTCCCGGTCATAACGGGGGAGGCCGATGAGCTCCGTGACGAAGTCGTCGTGTTCGACGAATACGGCCCGGTGCGGATGATCCGCACGCGCGAATGGAAGTACATCCGCCGCTTTCCGGACGGCCCGGATGAACTCTACGACCTTGTCGGGGACCCCGGCGAAGACAGGAACCTTGCCGATGAACCCGGTCACAGCGCACGGGTGGACGAAATGCGGAGCCGGATGGAGACATGGTTCGGCAGACATTCCCAGCCGGAACGCGACGGGGCCGCCCTGCCGGTAAGCGGCTCGGGCCAGCTCAAGCGAGTCTATGGGACACCGGAAGAAGGTTCGTTCTACCCGCGACAATAACGCGCGCCCAAAAACAGGGGCGAGGGCAATGCCCTCGCCTCCGCTTCTTCACACCGTATCAGTCCTGGCGAATCAGGGAACGGTTATCGTGAAAACGCCGTCGCTGTCGTCGGACACCGCACCATCAATGTAGTCCCTTATCCTAATAACGCAGTTGCTGTTGGACGAAAAGATCAACTGTTCCCAGACGGGTGTATTCAGCGGGTTGTTCTCAGTGTTCTTGTAGCCCACTTTCCACGGAATAGGAGATTCGTTCGGCGCCCACGCAAACTGCACGACGTTACCCGCCGGGTATGTGCTGCCTCCGTCCAAGGAGATCAAAACCCTGGCATCGAAACCCGGCATGTTGGTAACCCATGTAATGTTGAACATGTCATCAAGCACGAGGCTTTCGGCGCCGTTCGGGGCCAAAAGCGTAACGTAGTAGTCTTCCGGTATGACCGTAACCGTGTTGGAAAAAGCCGATTCATCCGTGGCATTGTAGGCGGTGACCCGGTAGTAGTACTGCTGTCCCTGCACAACGGACCCGTCGTTGTAGGACGGCAGGATGTTGGTGTCGACTTCGGTAAACGTGCTGCCATCGGTGCTCCGATATATCTTGAAACCGTCCTCGTTGTCGGATGTATCCTGCCAGGACAGGTTCACCGACGTGGTGGTGAAGCCAAGGATCTTCAGGTTCGTAGGAGCAGCAATCGCCGGAGGAGAGCCACCTCCACAGCCCAATGCCAGAACAAACAGAGCCGCAAGCAGAAAGCATGATTTGGTTATCTTCATTTCGCCATCCTTTCGTTCAATCTACCGGTACCGGTATACGGAATCCAAGCACAAGCAAAAGTGACATCAATGCGTTACGTTCACGGTCAAAGTCCGGGTGTTGCTGCTTGGATCAGTCGCAGTTACGGAGATGTTCGTGCTGCTGCCCGTGAGCGACACGGAACCGGAAGTCCAGTTACCGGCAGTGGCAGTCACGTTCACTCCCTGCACCACAACTGTCGTTATCGGCCCGCTGTCGTCGTTTACAGTGCCTGAGAGCACCGCGTGCGTTGGGATCACCGTTGGCGGCGTGCTGTCCGGTCCGGCCGCGCCGTAGGTTACTTCAAGCACGGGCACGCATTCGGACGGCCGGCTCGAAGACGCTTCCATGTCCACAAACCTCACGTCCATCGTGCTGTCATTCGCTCTAAGCCGCAACCCGTTGTTGTTCGCAGGATTCATCACCCAGTCCTGCACTATCGCCGTAACATTCACGTTCCATGCTTCTGGCGGGTCTATGTCGTTAGTAGCGGTCATGTCAGGGAATATTTCCGTCTTAGCCACCACCGAGCCGTTAGTGTGGTCGGAGTTCCATGTCGCCGTGGTTTCATCCCAGGCACTCGTGCACGGGATAAATTCCACCGTGTCGCTTGAGCTCGATACTCCGTTTTCACGGTAGCAGTAGAGCCTGAGCGTCGCACTCACCACAGTTTCGCTCGCCGATATGCCTGAAGTGTCAAACTGTATCAGCGTTTCTGCAATTTCGGTGCCGTTGTTGTTCACGTTCAGGCCGTAGCTGTGCTGGTCATTGTTCGCAGCAGGCGTTGCTTCCGTCAGGAACGTGTCCTGCTGGGCGTCCAGAGTAATCGTCGTCGTGCCTCCGCCCCCGCTCACGTTTATCACTACCGTGTCCGTCACACTGTCGGTGCCGTCGGAAACCCGGACCCGGACAGTGTGGGTGCCGGTGCTGAACACATGTGATACGGTGTCGTCGGAACCGGAATTCTCGTCATACGTGCCGTCACCGTTCCAGTCCCATTCGTGCGTCAGGGGGTCGCTGTCGGCGTCGTTCGATTGCGCATCGAAGTCCACCGTCAGCGGCTCCGTCCCGCTCGTTGCATCCGCCTGCAGGTCTACCGTGGGTGGATTATTGGCAGGGCTGGAAACATTGATAACAATGGTGTCGCTGACACTGTCGGTGCCGTCGGAAACCCGGACCCGGACAGTGTAGCTCCCCGCGCTGCTGAACGTGTGAGATACCGTGGCGTCGGAACCGGAATTCTGGTCATAGGAGCCGTCCCCGTCCCAGTCCCACTCGTGAGTAAGCGGGTCGTTGTCGGGATCGTTCGAGTTGGCATTGAAGTTTACCATCAAAGGCACCGTGCCGCTCGCCTGGTCCACCGTCAGGTTCACGGTCGGGGGATTGTTTACTGGTGTGCCTCCGCCGATTATTTCGATACCCCCCTCGAAGACATCCGTGCCGCCGTAGTCTTCACAGAGGATGTTCAGCACACCATCGTTAACCGTGATGGAAAAGTCCTTCACCAGGGCCTTGTCCGTGCCGCCGGCTTCGGATGCGTAGTCGAAGTGGTCCAGTATGACAACGTCTTCCGCCGTGTACTTGGTGTCCCTGGGACCCGTGTAGTGGTCGGCGAAATGCAGCCTGAGCGTGTAGGTACCGCTGTCCACGCTAATCGCATAGGAATGCGGCCCGGTATGCCGGACGCTCCTGTAAACTTCCGCGGGAGCGGCATTCGCCACGCCGGACGTATCCACAGTGTTCGGGTTGGTCCAGTCCGACCCGCCTGTTACGTACCCGTCGTCGCGTTCCCAGTCCACCACGTCATACGTATTGCTGCCGCAGTTTATCTTGATGTGCGTCACCGGAGGCACTACCACCACGCAGTCCACGATATCGTTCACACTGCCGGCAGCGGTAGCCGTCACCTGGAAGGTGCCTTCGGCGCCGGATGACTGGAAGGTCGAGTTGTGCGAAGTGACCGCCGAACCGGAAGAAGCCGGCGACATGCTCCCGCCACCGCTTATGCTCCACGTGATGACAGCGGCATAGGGGCTGCCGAACTGGTCCTTCGGTACGGCGGTGAAAACGGCCGTGCCACCCGGTTCGCACCCGCCGGGATCGGGTGTGACTTCTACACTGTTGAGATAAGGAGCTGCCGTCACGTTTATAGTGACGGTGTCGGTAACGCTGTCGGTGCCATCGGAGACGCGGACTTTACACGTGTACGTGCCGATGCTGCTGTACGTGTGCGACGCCGTCCGGGTGGCACCGGAATTGCTGTCATAGGTGCCGTCGTTGGTCCAGTCCCATTCATGTGTCAGCGGGTCACTGTCAGGGTCGGAGGAATTGGAATTGAAGCTGACGTTGAGTGGAGCCTGGCCGGAAGTGGGGCTGGCGGTGAGATTGACCGTCGGCGCGTGGTTGCCACTCGCGAGCCCCACGTAGAGGTGGCTGTTGTTGATATCTCCATCAAGGACCTTAAGACAACTGGTGTTGTTGTCAACCTTGTGGATATAAAGGTCGTAGCCGCCGTCCAGGGCGACAACGGTTATGTAGTTGGGGTGGAGTGACCATTCGGGCCTCTGCCATTCCACGGTACCGGCAGGATTCGTGTAGGTCTTGTATTCCTCCCACCTGTCGCTGCCCGAGTTGTACTGCCAGGTGCGAAAGTACTGATGCGGGAGAACGAGCGTCAAAAAGCGATAAGGCCCCGTCATCGGCGCCATCGAAGCGTTGCAGCACTGGCCTTCGGTACCGCCGCCGGTCTTGTAGAAGCTCGTGTATTCGGTTGAAGTAACCAGGTTGTACGCATGGCGGTCGCCGTAAGCTTCACCAATCCAGACCCTGTCGGGCGTTATGCCGCCGTCATAGGCCTTGGAATAAATCTGGACGGGAGCGCCGGTGGGTGAAACACCGTCACCGCCGACCTTGTACTTATACGTGTTGCCGTCCGTGTAGCCGTATTTTGCAGTGGGCTGGCAAAACATGAGCCAGTCGTCAGACCCGTCCTTAAACCAGTAGGCTTCCACCATTCCGTTTACGAATACTACCGGGCTGCCGCTGAATATGTAACGGGTGTAGATGTTTCCGCTGCGCTCATAAGCCACACGCGTGCCATCGGAAGACATGTGGGGGTTTGCGCAGGCGGCCGTGTCGAGAGTCTGTATAGTGAGCGAAGCGTCGTCGATGTCTATATACTTCAGCTTGCTGCCGTCAGCATTGTCGGTAAACATGAGTATACCGCCCTGATTGCCCAGGAAACTCTTGATCTGCGCCTGCGTGGCAACAACGCTAACTGCGTGAGCGTGCATGGAGAAAAGAACGATGGCAGCCAGCGCACCTATGGATATTTTCCTGAGCCTTTCCACGGTTCATATCTCCTTTCAGTGGAATCCCATCAATCCCGGCTACTGAACCTGTTCTTCCAGCGCCCGACTGTAAAGAGCCAGTATTTCCCCCTGGTCAAGCGGGCGGTTATATATCCTCACTTCGTCTATGATGCCGTCGAAATAACAACTGCCGTTCGGCCTGCCGCCGATCCAGACGTCAAGTGGGCTGTTGTACTGCACCTCCGGAACTTCTTCGGCGCTTTCACCGGCCAGTTGGCCGTTTACAAAGATGCTTATTGCGCGTCCCGGACGGTAGACACCCGCCAGGTGTGTCCACTTGCCAGTGGGCATCTTCGGCGTAATAGCGCCCACATGCTTGTCCTTGTTCAAGGGGATCTGGATCGTGAAAACTTCTAAGTCCTCCACGTTAAGGCTCCAGCCCCTGTTGCCCGGCTCGGCCTGCTTGCAGACGATGCGCCCGTTGCTTTCGAAACTCCTTACGTTCACCCAGGCCACCAGGGTCATGGCACCTGTAATCTGCAGTTCCCCCGGATTGCCCACTGCGACATAATCGCCATTGCCGTCAAAACGCAGCGCGCCGCCCTTTATGCCCTTGCACCACACGGCTCCGTTGATTGTGCCGTGGTTGCCCGGAGCGGCACTGTCTTGGGCAGTCAGGCCCGAGCCTTCATCAAAGGCCCAGTAGCCGACGAGCCCTTTTGTCAACCATGCGGCGGTTCCGAAAACATTGTCCCGCGTCCAGCCCAGCGCCTTGTTGACGTCAACTTTCATGGGCCGGCCCGGAGCAGCCCCGCTGAGAATTCTGCACTGGTAGCCTTCGCCCAGATCCACCAGGCCTTTTTCGTTGCTGATCTGGACTTTTCCCTCTTCCACGGTAACCGTGGTGCCATACGCCATGGCATTCACGCCATACCTGGTGCCCAGGTGGCGTACGGTACCGTCGGGCGTGTCCACACTAAAAGCACCGGAGCGGGGGGCTGGAACGCAGTAGATTTCCCCGCGGCCCAGCCGTATGCCGGCACTGCCGAACGTGACCATAGTCTGCCGTGCGGAGAGCAGAATCGTCCCATCGGCGAAAGCGATGCTTGCCTGCCCGGACCGAGTATAGACGGAATCGCCTTCAAGAAAACGCACGCCGGCCGAAGCCTTGAACCACTTGCCCTCGCCGCGCCTGTAGGAAACCGTGCCGCCGATGTTCGTCATGCGAGCCACTGGCCCGGCGGTGGCAGTCCTTGTCTCTCCAACGTCAACAATGGGGGCAGCGTGCTCGGCAATTACCGGCTCGCTCTCAAGCAGCCCGTCGGCAGGATAGTCTTCGGGCAAGGTTTCGGGTATACCGGCCAGGTCCACATCGCCTTCAGGTCCTTCGGCCTGCGGCGCCAGGTCTTCAATAACCACCAAGTCTTCGCCGCCAGGAATGGGCGCGTCTTCGACAGCGGTGTTAATTGGAGGAATTTCTATTATCGGATGTCGGGCAACCTGACGGCCGTCCGGCCGTATACGACCTTCGGGCTTTTCCGACAGGATGAAAACTCCCGCAAGAACGGCGGCCGCCGCCGCAAGGGACAGCAGCCACATGATGCTCCTGCGAGCTGACCGACCTCGCCGGGCCATGCGTCTCTCGCTGGTAGGGGCCTTCCTCATGCCGGCTTCCAGCGCATCTTCCATTGCATGTAGTTTCAGCGCTTCCCTGAACGCACATCGTTCGACCGCCAGGCGGCGATATACCCGCCTGAGGGCGCTGTCATTGAGAAGGCGTTGTTCAATGGGGTCACCGGGGTCCAGTTCACCGTCTAGAAGCTTCTCCAGGTATTCCAGTTCGGCGGCGTCTATCTTGTCCTTCCTCACAGCGCACCTTCCTCAAAAGGAACAACCGAAAAACCGGTTTTCCTCTCGACACATTCCCTGATCTTAGCCTTGAGCCTCTTGATAAACGCATAAGTTCCCTGCAATGTACGGCTTATGAAATTCGCAATCTTGTCCACCGGTTTGCCTTCGACATACCTCAGAAACAGGACTCGGCGTGAATCCGTCGGCACCTGCTCCAGGCATTCGTGAAGCGCGGCCATAAGCTGGTGCGGATCCTCTTGGGACGCCCCCGATTCTTCGGCGAGCATGTCTATCAGTTCCGACGCGGCAAAAGCCTTACCGGACCTCTTGCGGATGTATTCAAGGCATGCGAACCGGCCGATGGACATCGCCCAAGTCCTGAAGTTCGTGCCAAGCTCAAAGTCGTCCGCCTTTTCGAGCGCAATTACCGCCACCTGCTGAAAAACTTCGTCCGCCGCCTCCGGGCTGTGCAGCACCGACAGGATATACGCCTTGACGGGTACTTCCTCCTTTATTAACAGTTGGCCGACCTGAGCCGTCTGCCAGGCTGATTTGCTGTCCTTTTCCTTTTCCGACATTTCGGGTTCCTTTGCTGTTAAACGCGCCTCGACACCGTATTTAGGCACTCTTTTTTTGTTTTTTTGAGGAGATTCCAGTCAGTGCAACACATCGTAACCTCAGGCAGTTGCAGCCCAAGAAGGCGCATATATCTCGGAACCGGATACTCATAGCCCGGGGGAACCTCCCTGCTGTTGAACGGGATTTTCTGCAAGCCTTGTATTACCAATCAGTTAACATCAAGCCTGCGCCGGCCGGATTCGCCCTGAGAACCATCGAGTTCCTTCTCCACGCTCTTCAGGCCCTCTTTTGCCCAACTGCTGTAGGGATCGCTCCTGAGCGCGGCTGAAAAATACCCGACGGCCGTCTTGTAGTCTTTTTCATCAAGATACGTCTGCCCGAGCAGATTCAGACTGTCGGTATCGCCGGGTTCCCGTTCAAGCAGGCGCATTGATATTCCGCGGGCTTGATAGATTCTGCCCTGGTGGTAGCGGCATCGAGCCAGCAGGCGTTTCGACCTGTCGGAAGGCAGCTCCGCCAGGATACGCCCGGCCTGATCCAGGCTTCCGACGTACAACAGTAACGCGCCCAGGTTACGCCGGCCAGCCTCATATACGTACGCGTTGCCGGAAAACCGCTTCTCCAGCCCCGCTTCGATCATCGACACGTCCGCCGGAGAGAAAAGATCCAGCAC
This sequence comes from Planctomycetota bacterium, assembly GCA_016930595.1. GTDB lineage: Bacteria > Planctomycetota > SZUA-567 > JAFGGJ01 > JAFGGJ01 > JAFGGJ01. Next base: position 82,303 of record JAFGGJ010000082.1, on the reverse strand, counting down.
GTCCATGTCGTGCGTACCGGCCCCGGCGAACAGCACCGACGCCCCGTCGCAATACACCAGATCCCAGTCGGGGCTGTCGTGCAACCACTTGATCAGCGGCAGGTATCGCCTGAAAACCGCTGCAGGCAGCAGCACCCGGGTAATTCCGTGTGCATGCGAGTATCCATGAAAAGCCTCCGGGCAGTCGAGCAACTCGAGATAGGACCTGAACGCCTTTCTGGAACGTATCGCCAAACGGCCGTCGGCTGAGACTTTCTTTCCAGGATACAACCGCCATATAAGGTAGCCGCCGTATCGCACCGAGTTGAACACGTTGCCCTCGAACGGCCGTGCCGCCAGGATTTCCGCCGCTTCCTCGGGATAGCGGAACGGCGCCGTTCCGAGCACGGCCGGATTCATGGCGTTCGACCTGATAACGGCAACCGACAGCAGTAGCAGAACCGCCAGGCCGGCCACGGGAATCCCAATGCGGAAGACCCGCGCCACTCGCCGGAATCGCCCTGGTTCCACGTCTTTCAGCGCGGCATTCAGGTTTCCGACGGTAACCGGCCCCAGCACGAAGAAGTACAGCGACAGGTTTCTTTCCGCCATCAGCCCCAGGTAGAAAAACGCCGCGAACAGCAGGAACCTCGCCGCCGAAAACTTCCGCCGGGCCGCTATGAAGCTGCCCACAGCCGCAACGCCGAACCATTTCAGGTACGGCAGTATCCATGGAGAGGTCTCGAGTATGTGCCACGTCGGCAGGTTTTCCGACACGTTCCACGCGTAGATATCCGACAGGCCCGGCTGAATCCTGGAGTAAAGCAGCGCCGGCAGAAGAACGCCCCTGTAACCGTACGGGTTCACAAAACACGCCGCGCACGTGCCGAGGAAAAACCACAACAGTGTCTTCAACCGCCCTCCGTCGGGCGGCGTTTCGAACTCGATATACTGTCCCTCCTTCCCGGCAAGCCCGCCGGCCGCTGCCCATCCCGCGAGGTAACACAGCACGACCACCGGCCCCAGAACAAACAGCCCCTGCATGTTCACCCACAGCACCTGCACCACCGGCAGCACCCACAATATCCGTTTTTTGCCGCCGCGGCCGTATTCTTCCAGGACCAGCAGGAATATCGACAGGAAAAGCAGCGTGAAGACTATCGGCCGCACCAGTATCAGAAACCTTACCTGGTACATAAGCACGGCGTGGAACACGGCGGAAAACGCCAGCGTTCTTCCATCACGGACAGACAGCACCAGCAACACGCAGGAAACCATGAAGATTCCCGCCTTTGCCAGTATCAGCCCGTTCACCCCCGCGGCCGAATGAACGCAGTATGCCGCCAACTGGAACAGCCAGTGCAGGTTCACCCACGGGCTGTGCTCAGGAGCGAAAGCGAAAGGATCCTGCCGGATGAAACCACCGTGAGCGACCATGTGCCGGCCCGCGCTCAGGTGCCACCAGATGTCGGTGTTCACAAGAGGGAACACGGTCGCCTGGAAACAGAACGCCGCGCAGAGACCCGTCACGACCCAGGCTGCGACGGCATTCCAGCCCGTCAGGTTTCCGTGGCCGTCTCCCTGAAGGCGAAACCCGCTGTCTTCAGCCGGACTCAGCATACCCCCATCATGCGCCGCGGCGCCGCACGAAAAGCCTCCCCACCGCAATCATCAGCACCAGGCCGATACCCGCCCCCCCCACGGGGCCACACCCGCCGCCTCCACCGCCGCCGGTGGATTCCGGGATGGTCGGGTTCGTGCCGTCAATGTATTCCTGCATGTCGTCTATGTTATCGCTGTCGGCGTCACCGGTTCCGTCGGTCGTCGTGATGTCCCCGAAGAACTTGTATTCCCAGGCGTCGTCAATGCCGTCGGGCACGGCGTCGTTGTCTTCCAGCGCGGCCTCGAAGTCCGCTCCCGTCACATCGGCTCCGCTGACTGTCACGGGCTGAGTGCCCGTGCCGGTCGGAGCGAGCACCGCACCTGGCATCGATATCGTGTAGTCGCCGGCCAGTATCCCCACGATCATGTATTCACCGTTCTCGTTCGTCTGTGTTTCAACGACCTGCGGGCCGTTCGCCGCGCGGACGATCCGGTTGGCCACGGGGTCGCTAGAGCCCGAGTCCGTAACCGTGCCCGTTATTGTCAGAACGTTCTCCACGTAGAGATCCGGGTAACGGGTGTTGCCCACCCACGTCACGCGCGTGCAGTCGTTGGCGCTCACATGCATGATGTACACTTCGCCGGTAACCAGTACTTCGCCCTGCACCGCTATGTAATCGGGATGGTTCGACCAGTGCTGGTTGTCCCATTCGCCGTCGGGCTGGCAGGTGGTAGCATCAAGCGTGAACTTGTTGCTGCCGTCCCAGTCGCGGATTTCCAGCGTGGTGTGAGTACCCGTGTTGTTCATCACGTACGCGCCGCACGGACTTATGCCCGGCGAACACGCTCCGGAAGTGTATTCCCTGTCGCCGACGCCCGGGGTTATCGCATACAGCCAGTGGTCCTGCCTGGCGACCATGCGTTCGCCGCTGAGACATACGGCCGGCTCGCCGAAATACTTGTGAAAAGTGGCCACGTCCCGCAGCGAATGCGTCGCTATGTCCACAGCGCGCAGCCCGTAATTGTTCTGCGTGAACAGGATCTCCGTCCCGTTTGCGTGGTAGTCTATCGGGTTGATGTTCCAGATGAGTCCCGAAAGGATCAGCGTTCGGTTACCGCCGTCCGCGTCCATCACGTAAAGGTTGCCGTTGTGCAGGACCGCTATCTTCTGGCCGTCCGGGCTCCAGCGGGCATAGTTGCCGTCGCCGAGGTCCACCGGGGTCCAAGTCCCTATCACGGCCGTGTACACCCTTCCTCCCTGGGTATAAAGGATCGTCCCGTCTATCGCTGCGTCAAGGGCGTCCAGTTTGGCCTGTTCGCCGGCATCGGCCCCCGCCGCCAGCCGCGCGGCCAGCACCAGCGCAACCACCACCACGAAAAACCTGAGCGCTCTCATCGCTACCTCCCGTATCCGGGCCCGCTACCGGGCCTCTCTGTCAACAACTGATACCACTGCCCTCAACCCGTGATTATACAACCTGAAATTCGTGGTTGCAAGCTGGAGACATCCGGGCCGCCCTGTGCGGCCCGGCCATCCACATACATTTAAAGTACGCGCTCAAGGCGGCATACCGGCCCCCACGTGGCAGCCGTGAACCGCGGTCGGATATTTTTCTTGTTTTTCTTCTTGGCCGCCCGGCGCCGGCCTCCGCCGCCTCTCATTGGGCACCCCTTTCGGCGGTGTCCCTGCGTCATCCACCCAGCCTTTCGAAAATTTTCCGAAAGGCGCGCCTAATCGCAGGCGCCCGGAGCGTAATTAGCAGGAATGGACGGAGATCGTAACAACTTGCTACCGTGACAGGCACCCTGGAAAGGCCGGCATGAAGCATACGCATCGCGCCCAAAACCGTCTCGGCAAGTCGCTTGACACACGCGGCTCTAACGCTACGATTGCCTGCACGCGGTTCGCAGCGTTATTACTTTTTTCTGCGATAATCGGGAAACCGGCTCGGGAGGGACGCATGCGCCCTGTGATGTTTCTGCTATGGGGAGGGGTTCTTGCTTTCTGCGCGGGATGCAGTCCCAAAGCGCCGCCGCGCGATTTCATGCGAGAGAACGTCGACCGCTGGAACGGCGAAGTCGCCCGCTGGGGCGGCAGTTGGGATGCGTGGGAAAAGCAGCTCGGCCCGTTCCGGCAGGATGTCGGCAAAGCTCTTGCCTCGCAACCGGAAGCCATCAAGGCCCTTGCAGGTCTCGACGGCTTCCTCTTCTTCCGCCACTCGCTCGACGTCCTTGCCTGCGGCGACCTGCAGAAACAGGACGAAGGGCGCAATCCTTTCCCCGCCATAGTAGACTTCAACAACCAGTTGAAATCGCGCGGCGTGGACATGCTCTTCTGCCCCATACCCGTGAAGGCCGCCGTTTTTCCGGAAAAGGTCACGCCCGAAGCGCCCCCCTCCTCCGGCCCCTACGTGGATCCGTATACCAGGAAACTGATGCTTGAACTTGCTGGCGCCGGCGTCGAATGCGTCGATCTCCTACCGTGTTTCATGGCGGAGCGCGACAAGCTTCCGCCGGGCTCGGACGAGCCGTTTTACCAGTTCCAGGACACGCACTGGTCCCACCGGGCCCTGAGGACGGCCGCACACGCCTTCGCCGAAAGGATAACGGCCTATCCATGGTACCGGGAGATCAGCAGAGACAGGACATCGTACGCGGTGAAGGAAGCCGCCTGCAAACGCACCGGCGACATCGTCAAGATGCTGCCCGAAACCGAAAGGATACACTACCGGCCCAGGCCGCTCCAGGCCACCCAGGTCCTGAAGCCCGACGGCGGATTCTACGACGACGACGAAAACAGCCCCATACTCCTCCTGGGCGACAGCTATGCGGGAGTCTTTCATTTTGAAGACTGCGAACACGGCGGCCTTACGGCCCACATCGCGAGGGAGGTCGGCGTCCCGCTGGACCTCGTTCTCGGCCAGGGGATGGGACCGAACGTGCGCGTCAAGTGGTTGAGGTACCGTGGGGGAGGACAGGCTTTGGCCGGCAAGAAACTTGTTATCTGGGCGATATCGGAGCGGGACCTGTTCAACTACCGCTCACCCTGGGCTGTTATACAAATACCCTGACACTGCTTGGAATAGGACTGCTGCGGCATGGTATTCTCATCTCACGTCTTTCTCTTCTACTTTCTCCCCATCGTGCTTGCTCTCTATGCAGTCACCCCGATGCGCTGGAAGCAGCCGCTCCTCACCGTGCTCAGCTACATTTTCTATGGATGGGCCAATCCGTGGTTCGTCACGCTGATGATGTTCTCAACCCTCAACGACTACATCTGCGGCCTGATGATCGTCGGGAAATGGAACCCCATCGGGAAGCTCGACCAGCCCGATGAATTCGGCTACACGTCCACCGTGTTTCAGCGCAAGGTCGCAGTGGCGCTGTCGGTGATCACCAACCTGGGCCTTCTGGGCTTTTTCAAGTATTTCGTCTTCGCCCAGGAAAACCTCAACTGGATTCTCCAGACCTTCGGACACGACGCCATGACCCTCTTCAAGGTCACCCTGCCCGTCGGGATTTCCTTCTACACGTTCCAGTCCATGAGCTACTCCATAGACCTCTACCGCGGGCACGCCAAGCCGGCCAAGTCGCTTCTGGACTTTTCCTGCTACGTCGCCCTCTTCCCCCAACTCGTCGCCGGCCCCATCGTGCGGTATTCCGACATCGCCGACCAGCTTTCCGTCCGCACGCATACGCTGGACAAGTTTGCTCGAGGCACGATTTTCTTCATGCTCGGTTTCGCCAAGAAGATCCTGCTCGCCAACCCTATGGGAGAAGTCGCCGACGCCGCTTTCAATGCGGGAGGCATCCACTGTTTCGACGCCTGGACGGGGGTCGTCGCCTACGCCTTCCAGATATATTTCGACTTCAGCGGATATTCCGACATGGCCATCGGCATGGGCCTTATGCTCGGCTTCAAGTTCCCCAAGAACTTCGACTCCCCCTACCACGCCGATTCCATCACCAACTTCTGGAACCGCTGGCACATGTCCCTCTCCACATGGCTCAGGGATTACCTGTACATTCCTCTCGGGGGCAATCGCAAGGGCCCCAGGAGAACCTATATCAACCTTGCTGCAGTCATGCTTCTCGGCGGCCTCTGGCACGGCGCCGCGTGGAATTTCGTCGTCTGGGGGGCCATACACGGCGGCATGCTCGCCGGCGAACGCCTTATCGGCAAAGACTCCCCGTACCGCAAGCTCCCGAAGCCCATTCGTGTCGCGGTCACTTTTGTCGTCGTCCTCTTCACGTGGGTCTTCTTCCGCGCCGTCGACCTTTCATCCTCCATCGCTTACTGCAAGACCATGCTTGGTTTCGGCCCCGACACGCCCGGCAGCAGCCTTGTGAGCCCCACCATCTACACTGTGAACCACATCGTTATTTTCGCCGTCTGCGCCTTTGTCGTCTGGGGGACACGCCAGAGCTGGGAACACGCTAAGACTGTTACCCCGCTCAAGATCGCGCTCCTCATCCCGCTGTTCGTCTGGGCCGTGCTGGTGATGTGGACGCAGTCCTTCAACCCATTCCTCTATTTCCAGTTCTAAGGAGAAACCGTGCCGCGCGAGGAACGACCCATCGTCCCCGAAGTCGGTCAAACCAGCCCGACGGCCGGATGGATACTCGCCGGCTTTTTCGTCGCTGCCATCTTCGCCGTACCGCTCAGCCAGCTCGTCTGGGAACTCGCCACCGGCGCAAAACTCCAGGAATTCAATATCTTCAAACGCATACCGAAGCTCAGCAACATCCAGCGCTATGAAGACGCCCTCTCCGAAAACAATGCCGCTGCCAACGCCTTGCGCCCCTTTGTCCAATGGGTCCAGCTCTCGGCCGTCAACCAGGGCAATGAAGAAGTCGCCGTCGGACAGGACGGTTGGCTTTTCTACAAGACCGGTCTCCGCTACGTTACGGGGCCCGGCTTCCGTTCCGTCTACTGCCTGGAAGACGTCGCCGCAAAATCCCCGGACCCTCTCCCGGCCGTACTCGACTTCCACAAACAATTGAAACAACGCGGCATCGACCTCGTCGTCGTGCCCTTTCCCGTCAAGCCCCAGATATATCCCGAGAAACTCGCCCCTTCCTACAACCCTTCTCTGGGGCCGCCGACCAACGTCCATGAGCGGGAATTCATCGACTCCCTCGAGCGCGAAGGCGTACGCGTCATCAACCTTCGTCTCCCACTCTGGAACGCCAAGTCCGACGGAGAACAGCTCTACATGTCCCTCGACACCCACTGGACTCCCGCCGGCATGGATTTCGCCGCGCGCTCCCTGGCGGCGGAACTCGTCCGGCTCCACCCCTGGCTTGCAGAAAACACCCGCTCCTTCGACACCCGGGACGTCCCGGTTTCCAACAAGGGCGATATTTTCGACATGCTCAAGCTTCCGGAATTCTCGCACAGGTACCATGAAAACACCGTCACCGTCCGGCAGGTTTTCGATCCGCAAAGCGGTGAGCTGCTCGAACCCGATCCCGATTCCCCCGTAGTCCTGCTGGGCGACAGTTTCGTGAACGTGTTTTCCGTCGCCGCCATGAAATGGGGCGACCACGCCGGCTTCGGCGAACACCTCGCCCTGCACCTGGGCCGCACTCTTGACGTCATCGCCGTCAACGGCGGAGCTCCTTCCGTCACTCGCAGGAGACTCGCCCGCTCGCGAGACCTGTCCTCCAAGAAACTCGTCGTCTGGGGATTCGTCACGCGCGAACTCATCGACCCCGAAAGCGAATGGGAACTCGTTCAGTTCCCTTCCGCCGTCGCCGCGCAGTCCCAGGAACCCTTCGAGATCACTGGCAGGATTATCGCCGTTTCCAGGCCGCCCAACCCGGGCGATGTTCCTTATCCTCACTGCCTTACCTATACGAAGTACAAGGTCGTCTCCGTGGAAAAAGGCTCTTTCGGCGAGGCTGATCTTATCACGGTTCAGTGGGTCATGCGCGACTTCAAGCTTCTTCCCGCCGCCGATTACCAGGTGGGCGACATCCACCGCATGGTTCTTGTTCCCGCCGCCGGCAAGATGCAGAAGGACCTGAAGCAGATCGGCGAAACCGACGATATCGGCGATCTGCGCCAGCCCTACTGGGTCGAAGAAATGAAAGAATAGCGCCCGAAGGCCCCGCCGCGCCGGGCCTTTCGCACGAGGGGAGGATTTACGTGCCTGAACATCACAGCCGCAGATCGGTGGCAGTGCTCGTCATTCTGCTCACCGCTGCCGCCATCGCCCTTGTCGCCGTCCGCCGGCAGCCCCTTCAAACACCCTCCGAGCCCCAGCCTCCCGTCGAACCGGCCCCTGCGGCGCGCAGGCCGGTGAGTTCCCTTACGGCGGGGGTGTACCCCGTCAACGCCGACTACGACAGGGTCGAATCAAGGGTTTTCATGCGCAGGATCGTCGGCCCCACCCGAGCGCGCCTCGACTTCGCCGCCTACGATTCGAACGTCATGCTCCTCGACCCGGCCGCTTACAGGCCGGACCCGCCGGACGGAAAAGTCTCCATGGCCGACCTTTCCTTCGACGGCGCCCTCGACGGCGACACCCTCTGCGACCGCATCGCCGACACGCCGCTGACCGCGGCGGAAAGAGCCTGCCCGCTGGCGTGGCGTCCTGCCTCCGATCACCTCATCAAGCTGGATGAAGAATCCGAAGATGGCGGCGACGACGCCCTCATGGACCTGCTCGAAGTCGGCGCAGCCGTCAGCGGCCACAAGTGGAACGATCCCAACATTATCCCTCCCTACCAGGAAATCGCCTGCATCTACGTGCACCGGACCGACGCCCCTGAATTGTGGGCCAAGGTCGAATTCAAGCCGTGGGTCTCCTTTCTGCAGGACGTCGACGACGAAGACGGCGACGGCTTCCCGGAAATCTACGCCCGTATCCCCGCCGAATCGGTTCCGGCTTCCGCCGTGCAGGCCCTTCTCGGCGATTACTCGTCACGCGTGCTCAGCGTCGACGAAGTGAATTCATGGGCCTACGCCCTCGGCAGCGACTGGTATCCTTCCTACTTCACCTACACGCTGAAGCCCGAACCCACCGACGACTCGGGCGGGGGGACCGCCGGCGACGGGCTTGACATCGTGGAAGTGCCCGCGCTCCCGGGAGACGAACTCTCCGCCCTCCCCGACGGCGCGCTGGATTCCATTCCCGCCGAAGAACTGGCCTCCCTCCGGGAAGAACACCCCGCCGTCGTCATCTGGGGAACCCCCTTCAAACAGCCCATCTGGAATTTCTTCTATATCAGCGACGTGAAGCCGCAGGACTGATGCCCCCCCGTTTTCCGGTCGCTTCCGTCGCACGTCTCGGCCTGCTCCTTCCCCTGCTCTGCGGATGCGCCCCGGCAAGCCCGAACGGCCCCGGCGCCGCGCCGCTCCTTCAGGATCCGATTGTCTCCATCCTCGAAATCACCGGCGACGTCCGGGACGCCGCCGGCCCCGCCTCCGCGGAAGACACTCTACTCGCCGATATCGAAAAACTCGCTTTCCGCTGCCGCTCCATGCCCGCCACCCGGACGGACCCCGGCCCCTCCGACGTCGTCGACGCCCTTGTCCGCTGTGTCTTCTTCGCCGGAGAAGACGGCCGGCGCCCCGACGGTCTCGTACTGGCGCAGGCGCTGGTGCCCGGGCACGCGCCCGCAGGGACGGAAGGCACGTGTCTCGCCATGTCGTACCTGTTCATCGTCTTGGGGCATCGCCTCGGCCTGCCCGTGCGCGGCGTCGTAGTGCCGGGCCACTTTTTTGTGAGATACGACGACGGACGCACGCGCATCAATATCGAGCCTCTCGCCGCAGGCGCCCGGAAGACCGATTCATGGTACCGCCGCACCTACGCCGTGCCGGCCGTGAGCTCCTGCTACCTGCGAAGCCTGGACGCACGTGAATCCATGGCCCCCCTTTACTACAACCTCGGCAACATCCGGCTGCGGGAAGGGCGTTTCGATGACGCCTGCCGGCTCTATGAAAAGGCCCTCGAAATACTCCCCGGCCTTGCCGAAGCGCACGGCAACCTCGGTCTCGCATGTTACCGTTCGGGAAACCTCGCACGCGCCGAAACCGAACTCCGCAGGGCTTTCGAACTCAACCCCCGTCATCCCGCCGCCTGTCTCGACCTGGGCGTGGTTCTCCAGGCCCGGGGCGACCTCCGCAGGGCGGAATCCTGTTATCTCAAGGGCCTCTCCCTCTTTCCCAGCGACGCACGCCTCGCCCACGCTCTCGGAACCGTCTACCGTCGTTCCGGCAGGATACCGGCGGCTATACGCATGTACCGCAGGGCGCTTGTTTCGGAGCCGGGCTTCGACGCCGCGCGCAGGGATCTCGACTCCATTCTCCCCAAAACCACCCCCGGAAGCCCCTCTACGGAGCGCCGCGCCGCGCCGTCCCCCTGAAGCACTCCGGTATCCCACTGCCAGCCGGGCGCGGGCAGTATCCCAGGTCCCGTATCGCCTCCGATGGATCCAGGTTCGCGTCCTGCCCCAGCCCGGATATGCCCTGGTTCATGACCAGCGCGGGACTCCCCAGCAACCCGAGCATCCAGGCAGCGGCACGCCAGGCGAATTCCGGGATTGCCACCGTCGCAGGATACAGGCCCATCCCCCGCCCCAGTATTCTCACCAGCCGCCGCACCGTTATCGTTTCGCCGCCGCTGAAGTTGTACGTCTTCCCGTATGTTACACTGTTCCCCGCTATCGCCGCCAGGCCTTCTATCACGTCCTCCGCGAACACCGGCCGTTTCAGGGCTCGGCCCGTGCCGACTATCGGCACCAGGGGCATCCACCGGATGAATCTTCTGAACATCTCTATTTCCTGTCCGCCCGTCCTGCCGTACACCAGCGTCGGCCTAACTATCGTGTGTTGCAATCTCTTCTCCGAACGCACCGCTTCTTCGGCTCGCCTCTTCGACTCCGAATACTCCGTCGGTCCCGGGTACGTCACGGAAGCCGACGACACGTACACGAAATGGCCGGCCCCCGCCGCCGCCGCGGCCGCCAGCACGTTCCGCGTCCCCTCCTCGTTCACGCGCCTGAACGCCGCGGCGTCTTTCGACACGACCACCGCCGCCAGGTGGTACACGGTGTTAACGCCCGTCATCGCTCCGGTGACGGTCTCCGGCCTCGTGACGTCTCCTTCAACCGTTTCGCAGCCGGCTCCTTCCAGCCGCAGGGCGTTCGGGTCGCCCGGCAGAATCATCGCCCGCACTTTCCGCCCGCTGTCGGCAAGGCGCCTTACCAGCCTGCTTCCTATCACCCCGGCTCCGCCGGTCACAAGTATCACCGCCGGATCCTCCGCTCGATGACCGCTTTCCTGTATCCTCCCCGCCCGTACCTGGCCAGCACCCGCAGCACTCTCAGCCCGTACATCGTCGTGTTCAGGTGTGATACTTCATCTCCGTAATGCGTCGGTATCGGGCTTTCTCCGACGGACAGCCCCATTGCGGTCGCCGCTGCGATAACTTCCAGATCGAAATCGAAACTGTCGCTCAACCCCTTGAACGGTATCTCCTCCAGCGCCCTCTTCCCGTACACCATGTAGCCGCTGTGATAGTCCGTCATTCGCTTCCTGAACACGATGTTTTCCAGGACGCACAGCACGCGCCCAGCGGCGTACTTGTACAACGGCATACCCCCGGCGATCGCCCCGCCGCCGCCTTCCCGGTTCGCCAGCCGCGACCCCTGCAGGACGTCCATCCCCGTCCTGTGCATCTCGTCCACCAGCCGCATCATCTCTTCAGGAGCGTACTGCCCGTCCGCATGGAGGCACACCGCCGTACCGGCGCCCTCTTCACGCACCCGCTCCAGGCCGGCCTTTACGGCGCCCCCGTACCCCCTGTTTCCCGGCAGGTTCACCACCTTTACCCGGCCAGGACGCGTCCTTCCCACCCTTTCCGCCGCCGCCGCCGTATCGTCCAGGCTCCCGTCGTTTATCACCCACAGCGACTTCACCCTCGCCCATGCGTCCGCCGGTATCCTGTCCACCACGCTCTCGATCGTCCGGCCAGCGTTGTATGCCGGCATTAATACCGATACGTCCGCAGCCTTCCCCATCAGCCGCTCTTCTCCCCGTATTCCTTTACGTACCACCCGACCGTCTCATCGATAAGCTCTCCCAGCGGCGTCTTCGGGCGCCAGCCGAGCAATTCCTCCGCCAGCGATATGTCCGGCACCCTCCTGTCGCAGTCATCATAGCCCTCCCCGTAGAACTCCGCCGCACTGACCGTCTCCGTGCGAGCCACCGCTTCCCTTCCAGTCTGTTTTTCGTAACTGTTGATCATCAGGCGGGCGAGTTCCGCCATCGTGACTTCGTTGTCCGGGTTACCGACGTTGAATATCCGCCCCGTGCTCGCCTCCGCCCTTTCCAGTATTCTTACCGTTGCGTCCACCGCGTCGCCTACACTCACGAAACTCCTCCTGCTCGTCCCACCATCCACGAGTTTCAGCGTCTCGCCGAACATCAGCGCCTTCATGAACGACGGCACAACCCGAGGTGTCCCCTCACCGTCCACCCCGGGGATGAAATCCATCCTCGCCCCTATCACGTTGAACGGCCTCACTATGCTGTAGCGCAGCCCGTTCCCGCTTCCCTCGGCGTATATCACCCGTTCCAGGAGCTGCTTGGCGCAGGCATAACTCCATCGCTGCATGTTTACCGGCCCCAGTATCAGCGGAGTGCTTTCCTCGCTCATCAGCGCCCCGGTCGCCACCCCGCCTCCGTCCCCTCCCGCAAGGCCTTCCTTCGACTTGCCGTAAACCTCGCACGTCGAAAAATGTATAAGCCTCTTCCCCTGCTCCCGGCACGCCCGCACCACCGGCAGGGCATGCGTGAAGTTAATGTCTATAACTTCCAGCGGCCGGGTGTTGTACAGCGATGGGTTGCACAGCGCCGCCAGCGAAATCACCGCATCCCCTCGCTCCACCATCTCTTCCGCCGTCCCGGCGTCCGCCATGTCCCCCTCGACGTACTCGAACCCCTTCCGCCCCAGCACGTGCCCGAGCTTTGCACGCGTCCTGTCCATCCCCGCCACTTCATACCCGTCGTCCAGCAGACGCTCCACCAAGTGCGAACCTATGAATCCGCCGCAACCCAGTACGACTATCTTTTCTCCGCCGTCCGCCATGTCAGTCCCGGATCGATCCCTCCACTGCCACAGGAAATTCACACGCCGCAGAATCGCCCGGAGGCCCGGTAACGCCGGGCCGTATCTCCCGGCGTCATATCCGCCCCCGCCGCCGCGCGGCGGATCAGAACGCCGTCATAACTCCCAGCGATACGCTGTACCCATCCAGGCCATTCTTGGAAAAAGTGCCCCCCAGCGACATGAACATCGGGTACTTCGGCGCGGAAATTTCCAGCCCGTACTGCAGAGTGAACAGCAGCTGCGGCTGGTCCATTATCTCCGCCCCCAGGTTCCGGTCGGGCTCGAACGCGTACGTCAGGGTGCCACCCAGCGAATGCACCAGCTTCTCCGTCTTCAGCGACGCAAAAAAGAACGCCGACACCGATGAAGAGCGGTAATCGCCGATGTCGTTCTCCCCGCCGTTGTAATTGAACGACCCGCCAAATATCATCGGCCCGTAATATTTATCCACCACCTGTTCCACGCCCAGCGAAACCGTCATCTTGCCCCTGCCCGGCTGGGCATCGTACGGTATATGCCACCCGTCCTGAGTCAGGTCGTAATCCGCCGTCGGCAGCCCCACGCTCAGGTTCACAGACGTGTTCCCCAGCATCCCGAACTTTCTCGAGGCCAGCAGGCTCACGTCCCCCAGCGAACTCACCCTCAGCGGCCGGTGCTCACCCACCAGCAGTTCGTAATCGCTGTCCCAGCGCTCGGAATACAGGTACGGCACCGACAGCCCTATCGTGAACCGGTTCGGCAGTTGGCTCGTGATCTTGAAACTCAGCCTGGCCGTCTCCAGGTCCTCGCCCGCCGAATATGATATCGTCGCCTCCGGTTCGATGCGGCCGCCCGGCACGCGCCTCCCGACCCACCTGACGTCTCCCGCCCCCCCCGAACCTCCGACGCCGCAACCCCCTATGCTCTCCCATGCCGCCGGCTCGGGCTCGCCCGGCCGCCACGGCAGATCTTCCGGCGCGCTCACACGTCCCGCCGCGAGCAGCCCTCCTATGCCCCTGGAAACCGCCGCCTCCGTCACGACCGCCGGCTCACGGGTTTCCGCCGTTACAACAGACGCACGGGCGCTTTCTTCCGGCAGATCCTCCGTCACCGCGGCGGTGGAATTTGCGGGCGGAGTAACCCTGCACGACAGCGTCGCTTCCACCGCGGCCCGCACTTTCTCCGCGTATTTCATTCCCCGTCGTCTCTCAACGCCCCTCCGCACCGCGGGATACGCCGTCGCCGCAAGCAGAATCGCCAGCGTCGCCGCCACTGCCGCTCCGGCGGCACGGCCGCCCCATGACACACCTCTACCGGCTTTTTTCATTTGTTCTCTTCCTCTGTTCCGGTCTCCGCCTTCTTTTCGGCCTCTTTCGCTTCCGGCATTACATAAATGTCCGGCCAGCGGTCATTGCCTTCATGGAACGTCAGCCGCACGGCCTTGTCCAGGCCCTCGCCTATCCGCCAGCAGTGCACCTCGTAGTCGTATATGTCGTGGTCGTGGCCGTAGATCGTGGCACACCACACCAGCCACCTGCCATCGGAGGACACCTTCGGAAAATACTCATGCGAACGCCTACCCGGCAGGTCCACCCACTTCAGGTCTGTGTACTTGGCGCCCGGGTCCGCCGGTTTTCCATCCTTCACCGCCGTGCTCAGCACCTCGCTGTCGCCCATCCCCGTCGGGTGCATCCAGTAGATCCGATCCCCGGAAGGGAACCAGTTGATCTGGCATCCGCCTCCCACCTTGGTCCACTCTTTCCTTTCAAAGTTCCATATACCGGTTTCCCTCAACCGTCCCCGCAGGGTCACGGCCATGTTTCTGCCGTCGGGAGACATCTGCGGCTGCTGGAGCTGCGATCCTCTCAGGCTCCCGGCGCTGTCCAGCACCAGCTTCTCCTTGCCCCCCTCCAGTTCCATCGAATAGACCCCCGTATTCCTCGAATACAGCACCTCGCTGCCCCCGTTTATCCACGTCCCCCAGCACGCGTCGTCCACCAGTTTCTTCTCGCCAGTCCCGTCCACGTTGATGACGTATATATCCCACTGCTTGTTCCTGTAGGCGTACGCTTCGCTCATCCACGGCTTTTTGCTCCTGGCGAAAAGCACCTGTCTCCCGTCCGGCGAGAACTGCGGGAACCAGTCCACCGCGTCGCTTTTCGTCAGCGGTTTCTTATCGCTTCCGTCGGCGTTCATTATGAATATGTCATGCTTTCCGCTCAGCCGCGAACTCGACCACGCTATTTTCGCCTTCAGCCGCTTTCCCAGTTCCGCCATCGCGGCTTTTTCCGCTTCCGTGGGCTCGACCGGCCTGCCGGGAGGCGCCGCGGCGTGCGCGTCCCCGCACCATGCTGCCAGCACCGCCGCGCATACCACAAGCGCATATATCCGCCGCCTGTTCCGAACCTTTCCCCCAGACGTAACCCTTTGGAAACACTTGCTGTTGCATATCATGGCCCTGCTCCCGAGTACGGTGAAAATTCACCCTTTCATTTTACCGGTTCACCCTCTGATTACAAGAACATTGTACGGCGTGTTCAGGTCACGAAATACGCCGCTATCAGCATTCCGTTCCCGCACGCGTGCAGCGCGGCCGGCACGAATATCGACCTCGTTTTTTCGTACGCGTACGCCAGCACCAGCCCGCCGGCGAACTGCGTCACCGGTACGAACAACCTCCACTGTATGACGTTGTGGAACACCGCAAACACCGCCGCCGAAACCGCCACCGCGCCCCACACCCCCAGTTTCCTCCGGAGCGCAGGGTACAATATCCCCCTGTACACCACCTCTTCCCCCGCCGGCGCCGATATGCACAGACCCACCGCCACCGGCCACAGCCCAAGCTCCCGCATCGCCCCGGCGGGAACCAGTTTCCCGATCACGCCCGGCCAAGCAAGGAATAGCACCAGTCCCGCCGCGGCGTACGCCGTCGCTATCGCCGCCGCAAACACCACGAACCTGCCCGGCGGCATCTCCATCCTGCGGACGCCGAACGCCGACGCTTTCACTCCGAATTCCCGCCCCGCCGCCGCCGCCGCAACCGCTCCTCCCGCCGCAGCAGCGATCGCCGCCGCAAACGGCCGTATCGCCTCCCCCGCGGCTTTCATCGCTTCACGGGCGCCTTCAGCCCCTGCCGCCTCCAGCGCGGTCCCGACCCACGCCGATATCGTTCCAGAATTCACCACGAGCGCCGTCAGGCCCGCCTGCAGACATATCACCCACGCGGCATCGCGCAGGTCCCAACGGATGCCTTCGAAGAAAGCATCGCCGGTCTTCTCGCCCGAAACCCCGGATTTTCCCCTTGCCGCCATACGCTCCCTGGTTCTTCCACTCGCCCGACTCCATGTCCCCAAGTTATAACATCCCCACCCCATTATTCAACCCGGCTGCGCCGCGCGTGCCTTCGGCAATTAAGCATAACTCACGGGCAGGACCATGTACAAGGGAGCACGCCCGGGCAGGAGGGGACTACGACCCGTTACAGCTCCTTCGCGACTAAAAGATTGTTGATCAGTCACTGCCACCATTTTCGGCCCCGGCCGGCGGGGGACCACAGGCGCCGGGGTGAACGGGCGTTTGGAGCAGAGTAACCAAGCCCGTACGGTGGGATGTTGCATGGATACGGTACGCCTTACATGCAGACTGGAGCCGATGGGGGGGGAGGCGGGAGCGGGATCAGATCCCGAACCGCGTCTTCTGCTTGACGAAATTTTCCGGCAGATCGAAAACCCCCCTGTCCGTCTTCTTCTTCGATGCCTTGGTGGTAACCGTTTTTTCCACCCGGCCGTTCCGCCAGTACATCCCATATTCGATGGGGAAGCCTTTTATCCTGGCCAATTCCCCGGCGATATTCTCTTCAATGATGCCGGTGACTTTAAGAAATTCGGCAAGGTCCTTCTCGAGAGGAACGGCGGGGGCGATCCATGCGTAGGAGCGGACCTGGTCGCCTTCCATGACGCGGTAGAGCACGCAGTCGTAGCCGGCGATGTTTTTCTTTTCGGAAGTTTTTTCGACGGTGACCTTGGGCGGCGCCGGCGGCAGAAAATACTTCCTCAGCAATTCGGTTTTCTTCTCGCCGTCCTTCATCTTCCAGATCATCTGCCACTTGGCGGGGCCGTCCGAAAGGCGATCTATGAGCTCGGCGCGCCGGGAATGGCCTTCGGGGACGCCCTCTATCTGCCTGAGCAGCATGGAGTTGGCCTTGCGCCACTTCTCCTCGAAATTGCGGATGTCACGCTCTGTGTAGCTCTGCAGCAACCCGTCCACTTCGTACAGCACGCCCTTGTCGAAGTCCAGCAGCAGGTAGGTGCCGTCGGGGCTGTCCAGGCGAATGCGGCGGGGCGCGATGCTGAGGGTCTGGAGAGAGGTCTTCCTGGGCTTGTCCTCGTCGGAAAGGAAATGGAGGACTTTCTGCGTCAACACGATGGTTTCGGAAGCCGCGGCGTTCCGCGGGCAGGCCAGCGCGAGAACGGCGACGGCGAACATCGGCAGCTTTTTCATGGCGCAAAGCTCCAGCAGGTTCCGGCCCCCCGGACGGATTATACATGCCTGACGCCAGGCGGTCACGAAACCTTCATTCTCATAGCGGCGGCAGGGGCGGCGCGCTAGAATACGGCCCTCGGCCGGAAAGGAGCGGGATATGATATTCTTCGTGGTGACCGAAACCCTGGAAAAGTACCGGGAAGGCAGGTATGCCGAGGTGAAGATCCTGCTGGAAGACCTGGCCGGAGACGCCTGTCTCGTGTGCCATTATTCCAGGGCGACCCTGGAATTCTCGGCGGAATGCGACCCGTGGGCGGTGGTGCACAGCGGGCGCGGTTCGGGCTACGAAGAGGACGGGGTGTTGGAAGCGGCGGGATACAGGCGTTCGATACTGGAAGGCGACACGCCGCAGCTGGGGATATGCGGCGGTCACCAGATAATAGCGCATTTCTTCGGCTGCACGCTCGGCCCGATAAGAAAACTGGACCCGGGCGAGCCGGACTACCACCCCGATTACAGCCCGGGATATTTCAAGGAAAAGGGAATGTGGCCGGTGGAAAGGCTGGCGGAAGACGTGCTGTTCGAAGGGCTGGGGAACCCGGTGCGCGTCGCGGAATCGCACTACTGGGAAGTAAAAGAACTCGCCCCGGAACTCAAACTGCTGGCCTCGACGGCGGACACACGCGTGCAGGCCTTCCGGCACCGCGAAAAGCCGATCTACGGGGTGCAGTTCCACCCGGAGAGGTATTCGGAGGAATACCCGGACGGGCGGAAGGTGCTGCAGAATTTCTTCGGAATGGCGAGGAGGCTGCGGGAGGAAGCTTAGGGGGGGATGGGAGAGTTTACGGGAAATTTCAGGTTGCGCGGCGGAGTCCGGCGTGCACAATGAACAGGGCCCGGCCCCGTTCCGGGGGGGGGCTTCAACAACGGTACTATGACGACAGGTGGATGGATGCCGCGACGGGACGATCTTGAGACAATCCTGGTGGTGGGCTCAGGGCCCATTGTGATCGGGCAGGCCTGCGAATTCGACTATTCGGGAACTCAGGCAGTAAAGGCGCTAAAGGAAGAGGGCTACCGCGTCGTGCTGCTCAATTCGAACCCCGCTACGATCATGACGGATCCCGGACTGGCGGACGCGACGTACGTGGAACCCATAACCTCGGGAATGCTGGAAAAGGTGATAGCGGCGGAAAAACCGGACGCCGTGCTCCCGACGCTGGGGGGCCAGACCGCTCTGAACGTGACTGTGGAAGCCATAGACAGGGGCGTGATGGAGAGACACGGGGTGAAGGTGATAGGCGCCGGCAGGGAGGCGATAAGAAAGGCCGAGGACAGGAAACTCTTCAAGGAAGCGATGGAGAAAATAGGCCTGGACCTCCCGGTCTCCGGCTACGCCTACAACATGGCGGAAGCGATGGAGACCAGGAGAAGGATTCTGGAGGAAACCCGCTCGGAGAACCTGAAGCGCGCAGTCGTGATAAGGCCCAGCTTCACGATGGGGGGATGGGGCGGCGGCGTGGCGTACAACGTCGAGGAATTCGAAGAAACGGCGGCGTTGGGGCTGGATGCGAGCCCGATAAGCGAGATCCTGATAGAGGAATACCTGGACGGCTGGAAGGAATACGAACTGGAGGTGATGAGGGACGCGGCGGACAACGTCGTGATAGTGTGTTCGATAGAAAACTTCGACCCCATGGGCGTCCACACGGGCGATTCGATAACGGTGGCTCCCGCGCAGACGCTGACCGACAAGGAATACCAGCTGATGCGGGACGCGTCAAAGGCGGTGATAAGGGAAATAGGCGTCGAGACGGGGGGCTCGAACATACAGTTCGGGGTCCATCCGGGGACGGGACGGCAGGTGATAATCGAGATGAACCCGAGGGTGAGCCGCAGCTCGGCGCTGGCGAGCAAGGCGACCGGATTCCCGATAGCGCGCATAGCGGCGAAGCTGGCCGTCGGCTACTCGCTGGACGAAATACCCAATGACATAACGAAGGAGACGCCGGCCTCCTTCGAGCCGACCATAGACTACGTCGTGGTGAAGGTACCGCGGTGGAACTTCGACAAGTTCCCGGAAACCTCCCAGGCGCTGACCACGAGAATGAAATCCGTCGGGGAGGTGATGACGATAGGCAGGACGTTCCGCGAGGCCCTGCAAAAGGCCCTGGCGGGACTCGAAGCGGGAAGGCACGGGCTGGGAGCGGACCCCAAGGAGAGAAAAACGACGCCGCCCGGCGCACCCGGGGCCTACGACAGGGCGGAGATCACGAGGCGGCTGGCCGTGCCCGGCCCGGAAAGAGTTTTCTACGTGCGGCACGCCCTGCGGGCGGGGATGACGGCGGGGGAAGTCAGCAGGCTGAGCGGGATAGACCCGTGGTTCGTCGAGCAGATAGGGCGACTGGCTGAAACGGAGAAGGAACTGCTGCGGGCGGGCGGCGTGGAAAACGCCGGACTTCCGCTGCTCAAAAAGGCGAAAAGCGACGGTTTCACGGACGTCCAGATAGGCACGCTGACCGGAAGCGACGCCGCCCGAGTCCGGGCGGTAAGAGAAGCGGCGGGTCTCAAGCCCACCTACAAGCTGGTGGACACGTGTGCGGCGGAGTTCGAGGCGTACACGCCGTATTTCTATTCGACGTACGAAGACGAGGACGAGGCGAGAAGGCCGGAAGAAAAAGCCGTGATGATACTGGGCGGCGGCCCCAACCGTATCGGCCAGGGAATAGAGTTCGACTACTGCTGCTGCCATTCGTCGTACGCTCTCAGGGAACTGGGATACCGCTCGATTATGGTCAATTCCAACCCCGAAACCGTATCGACGGACTACGATACGTCCGACCTCCTGTTCTTCGAGCCCCTCACGTTCGAGCACGTGATGAACATCTGGGACAGGCTCCGGCCCGAGGGTGTCATAGTGCAGTTCGGCGGGCAGACGCCTCTGAACCTTGCCGGCGACCTCGAACGCGCCGGCGTCAGAATACTCGGGACACCGGTATCGAGCATAATGGCGGCCGAAGACCGGGGGAAGTTCGAGGAACTCGCAAGGCGCGTCGGCATGCGGCATCCCGAGGGCGCGGTCGCAACCGCGGCCGAAGAGGTCGTGCGCGAGGCCGAGAGAATCGGCTACCCCGTGCTCGTCAGGCCCAGCTACGTGCTCGGCGGCTTGCGGATGCGGATAGTGAATTCGTCCGACGAGCTGAAGAGGCACCTGGAGCGCGTTTACCAGGCCCTGGACGGAATAGGCGCCGGCGAGGTGGGGAAAGAAGCGCCTATACTGGTGGACAAGTTCCTGCAGAACGCGGTGGAAGTGGACGTCGACGCCATAGCCGACGGCGAAAACGTGATCATCGGCGGAGTGATGGAACACATAGAGGAAGCCGGCGTCCATTCCGGCGATTCCTCGTGCGTCCTGCCTCCGCACGGCCTCGACAGGGCCGTCGTGGAAGAGATTAAGGCCCACACCCGCAGGACGGCCCTGGAACTCGGCACCGTCGGCCTGATGAACGTCCAGTACGCCGTCAAGGACGGACAAGTCTTCGTGCTGGAAGTCAACCCCAGGGCCAGCAGGACGATACCCTTCGTGTCGAAGGCCACCGGCGTGGCCCTCGCCAAGCACGCCACCGCGGTCATGCTCGGGAAAAAGCTGCCGGACCTGGGTCTCACCAGCGACCCCGACCCCATCGGAAGGCTGAGCATAAAGGTGCCCGTGTTCCCGTTCGAGAGATTCAGTGGAACTGACATCATCCTGAGCCCCGAGATGAAATCCACGGGCGAAGTAATGGGTATCGACGCGGAGTTCGGGACCGCCTTCGCAAAGGCGTCGTACGCCGCCGGCGTCGAGCTGCCCAGGGAGGGAACCGTGTTCATAAGCGTCAACGACGCGGACAAGCCGGCGGTCGCTCCAGTGGCTAAAAAGCTGCAGGAGATGGGCTTCGGGATACTGTGCTCGAAGGGAACGCGGGAATTTCTGGCGAAACACGGCGTCCAGGGTCACGCCCTCCCCAAGATACAGGACGGGATGCGGCCGAACATAATCGACTTCCTGAAAAACCGCGAGGTGAACCTCGTGATAAACACGCCCACAATGGAGGGCCCGGACACGGACGAGGCACGCATCCGCAGGCAGACCATAATCCACAGGGTGCCCTGCGTCACCACCGTGTCGGGCGCCAGGGCGCTCGTCGAAGGCATTGCCGCTCTGCGGAAAGGAGCAATCGGCGTAAAAAGCCTGCAGGAATACTACGCCGAAGAGAAAGAAGCGGCCGGATGAGCGGAACACGGATGGCGCGGGAAGCGGCGGCGGATCCGGAAGACTACGGCGAAATGCCCCTGCCTTTGTCGTTCAGGCGCCGCAGGCTGTGGGTCTGGCTCGCTCCCTCCATGGTGAACGTGCTGCTGGCGGCGGACAACATGCTTGATGAGGGAACCGGTTGGCAATTCTGGGCCTATTCCACGCTTGCCGCGGTGTTCGCCCTGCCCATGGCGTGGATACTGCTGACTCCGTATGTGCGGATAACCTGCGAAGGAATAAGGGTGTACGAAGGCGTGTTCAAGAGGAACGTGATGGAACTGGGGGACTTCCGCCGCGTCATGGACGGCAGGGGCAAGATAACGCTCATGGGATACAATGGTCCGAACATGGCCATTGATACGTCCATGATCCACAGGGACGACCTGGAGAACCTGCGCGCCGCTCTGTCGCACGTCGCGGAAATCAACGCCCGGAAGTGGGTCCGCCGGGCCGTGGAGGACGGGTAAACAAACGGTAAATGACCGGGAGGGCCGAAGTGACACGGGATGACAGGGAAAGGTACCTGCCGAGGGACTTCCGGCTGGTCCGGGGCGCGTGGGGCAGCATACCCGTGATCGCTACGGCCGTCGGTCTCAGCGCAATGGTCCAGATGCTGCTGAACGGCGCGGATACCGCCCAGCGCGTGATAGGCGGACTGTGCGCGGCGGGACTGCTGGCCCTGATGTACTACGAGTACAGGCAGGCCGCAAGCGCATACGTGACGGTCTCGGAGGAAGGCGTACGCGTATACCGCAGCGTCGAAAGCTGGGAGAACGTTTCGGGCATAGAGGTGAAGGAAAATGAGATAATGATCGTCTCAAAGACCGGTGGAGTTGAGTTCATACACCGGGAATTCATAGCGCAAAGCGAATGGCATGCACTGGTGCATCTGATGCTCTCGATGAAGAGGGACAAGGTCTCCTGAACGCAAAAGCCGGCGCCGGGAACGAACCGTGGCGTTTGCAGTCTTGCGACGGACGACTGCGACGGTATGATATTCACACGGCCCGTACAATGGCCGAGCGCACAGAAGCTGGAAGGAACCGATGAACCTGGAAACAACGTCTTGCATGGCGGAAGGTTGCCCCAACCGGCCACTGGCCGGACGGGAGCAATGCTGGCTGCACCTCGAGGACCGGGAGCAGTTCCGGAACGAGGTCGGGCGGATGGAAAGCCTGGCGGCGGCCGCCCTTGCCGGCGCGGATCTCTCGGGTCTCGTGCTTGCCGGCAAGGATATGAGCGGCGCGGACCTCGCCGGCGCAAATCTCTCGGGAACGGACCTCACCAACGTGAACCTCGCCGGGGCAAACCTCAAAAGATGCGTGCTCTCCGCTAGCAACCTGAGCGGTGCGGACCTGTCCGGCGCAGACATGACGGGCTGCCGCGCCGAGGGCGTGGACTTGAGCGGGGCGAAAATCGTGAACGTCGAGGCGTCGCACGCCGGAATGCCTCTGTCGCGGCTGAACGCGGCGCTCATAGAAAACAGTTTCATGGAGTTCGCGGACCTGTCCGGCGCAGAACTCGAAGGGGCGAAGATTGTAGATTCGACACTGGGTGGGGCACTGGCGGGTGAAGCGATACTGAGCGGCGTGGAGGCAAAAAGGAGTTCGTTCGTGGGGGCGGACATGACCGGCGCGGATCTCAGAAACGCAAAATTCGAAGCCTCTTCACTGGTCAGGACGCAGATGGCGGGCGCAGACATGCGGGAGTGCGCGTTTTTCAACTGCGACCTCTCGTACGCGGACCTGACCGGCGCAGACATGCGGGCCACTGGGGTGGAAGGATCTTGCATTGACTACGCCGACGTCATCGGAGCCGACCTTGCCGTCATCGGGACCCCGTCGAGCGCAAAGCGCGTCTCGCTGGAAGGGAGGGCCGATGAGTAGGGATTATGTCTTCCGGCCCTTCCGCAAAGAGGGGGCGTGGACAGCCTATGTCGCAGCATGCGGGCTGTCGCGGGAAGCAATGGTGGTGGATCCAGGGAACGCGGAACAGGAAATACGTGCGTACCTGCAAAGCGAAAACCTCAAGCTGCGGCACGTCGTCCTGACGGGCGCCGCCGGAGAACATGGAGAAGCCGCCGTTCGCCTCACTGATGGGACGGACGTACGGATAGTGGCCCATCCCGACGCAATTCCGCCAAAGGGCGGAAGAGAAGTGCGCGGCGGTGACGAGATAATCCTGGGACGGCTGCGCGTGGAGGTGCTTGAGACGCCCGGTGGACCCGCCGGCAGCATGTGCTACCATCTGCCATTCGGCCCGGGAGCTATGGGGAGCGTGCTCACCGGAGGCGTGCTCTACGCGGGCGCTGTCGGCGGCATCCGCGGCGACGGAGACGCCAGGCGCGCGGCGGAGTCCGTGCGGATGGTCCTCCTGCCGCTGGGGGACGCTGTGAGGGTGTATCCGGGGAAAGGCCCGGCGACGACGATGGGCGTCGAGCGGCACCACAACCCATATCTCTGAGGAGAGAATGATGGCACGCGAAAAAGAGCGGCAGAACCTCAGCCTCGAAGAGCGCAGGGCCCGCCAGAAAAAACAGGACCAACTGAAGCAGATCGCTGTCCGAAAGATGGGCCGCAAGCTCAACGCACTCTTCCGCCTCGTGGCCATTGCGGGAATAGCGGCGGCGCTCTTCCTCCTTACGCGGGATATATTCCCCGACGACAAGTGGAACCAGTCCGGCTATTCGGCCATCAAGGACGTAATACTGACCGGCCGGGCGTGGGAGAAGGTCTCATCGGTGCAGGAGCCTTACCGGAAGATGGTAGCCGGTCCGGCAGCCACCGTGATCGCTCTGGTGCCGCTGCTTCTTGCAACCATCCTGGGCGTCTATGTCGTCGACTGGGTCAAGCCCATGGGCAGGGCGCCGCACGTGATAAGCGCAACGTTCGCCATACTCCTTGCCGTGTTCCTTACGGTCATGGCGAAAGCCGATATGTGGCCGGGGGTCAAGGGCAACCCGATAGCCGTGGAAATACTCGCTCTGTTCGCCATGTCCGTGGGTTCGATACTCGCAACGCCGGGGTCGAATAAGCGCCTGACGGCAGCGGAGACTCCCCCTGACACCGACACTGCAGCGCAACCCGCTTCCGCCGAAGAGACTTCCGGAGAAACGGACAAAGCCGATGGCGGAGCGGACGAACAGGCGACGGCTGAGGAACACGCGGAGGAAAAACCCGCCGCCGAAACACAGCCCGAAAACGACGCGGGGGAAACATCCGGCGGTGAGACCGCTGAGGAGGCCCGGCAAAACGGCGAGCCGACTGCACCGGAGCACCTCGAGACCGCTGACGGCGAACCGCAGGGGGAAACCGGGTGATATCCCATGGCCGTGGAGGAAGTCGTCATAGTTGAGGACGACAGGTCGCTGCGCTTCTACCTCGAAGAAGTGCTGGGCGGAGCGGGCTACCGGACGAAGTCCTACGAAGCGGCGGAGGAAGCCTTGGAACACATAGACGCCGCCACCGCTCTCGTGCTGACGGACCTGCGGTTGCCGGGCATCTCCGGCGCGGAGCTGATCGAGGAACTGAAACGCCGCCCGCTACGGACGGCGACCGTGTTGATGACCGCGTACGCTACGGAGGAAATGACGTTGGATTTGGCGGCCAAGGGTGTGGACGCGATCCTGGCAAAACCCTTCACGAACACCGATCTTCTCGCCGCGGTGGAGAATTCCATAAGCGAAACCCGCCGCCTGCGTAGTGAAGACGAAAAACTGCGCGTCGAACGCATGACCCGGGGCTGGGTGGAGATTACCAGCCCGAGCAGGCAGGAGTACCTGCGGCGCTTCGAGGAATTCCTGGAAATACTCTATGGCGCCAACCTGACCCCTAAGGAGAGAGAAGACCTCAAAATTGCCGTCAGTGAACTCTCGGCCAACGCTATGGAATGGGGCAACAGAAGCGACCCCAACAGGCGCGTCCGGGTCTCGTACTGCCTGTTCCCCGAGGAGTTCGTGTTGAAGATAGAGGACGAAGGCGAGGGGTTCGAGCCGGACATGGTGCCCGATCCCTCAACCGACCCCATGGCCGCTATGAGCGTGAGAAGCGACCAGGGAAAGAGAGCCGGCGGCTACGGCCTCCATATAGTACGCAGGGTGATGGATTCGGTCGTGTACAATGAAACCGGCAACGTGGTTCTGCTTACGAAAAGACTGGGCACCGAAACACAAAAGACGAGCGGAGAGGGCTCCTAGATGGCTGAATTCTCTATAGTCGTGGCAACGGTCGCACCGGACAAGAAAGCCGACGCGGCACGCGCTCTCGCAAAACTGCTGGGGATTCCCGAATCTTCCATTGCGCCCGTTGTTGAGGCGATACCCGTTGTGCTGTTCTCCGGGCTGGAGCTGGGCCAGGGCCGGCGCCTGCTGCAGGCCCTGCAGCCTGCCGCCAAAGCAGGCATGCTGCTGCTTCTTGCCGACGGGACCGGTGGACTCGCACCGCTGGGCTGGCCCGGCGAGCCGGTCATAGCCGGCAAGCCCCTATCGGCTTACGGCTCCGGCGACAGTGGTCTCAAGTGCCCGTTGTGCGGAGGCGCCCTCGAATCCGAAGTGCGCTTGATGGAAAGAATGACTCCGGCCCATGGCGGCCGCGCACTCCCGGACGTCCCTCAGCTCCCCAAGGACATCCGGACTCCGAGTCCGTCTCCGGCCCCCAAGAGGAAGAGAAGCAGCGTCGCCCTCGACATCGCGGACGTTGAAAAAATCTGGAAGGAGCGCGCCGAAGCGTCCGGGCAGCATAACCCGCCCAAAGCAAAGGGGACGCCGGCGGTGTCTTCCTCCTCGAGCGCGCTCATGCGCTCCCTGGACGAGGCCCCCGACCTCCACGCCGGCCCGAACGCTCGCTTCGACATCCTGGCAAGCGGCTCCTCGAACCCCAAGCTGCCGCCCATACTGGCCAAGGCTATGGGCATACCGCTGACCGAAGCCAGGCAACTCGCCCAGAAGAAAATCGTGCCGGTCGCCAAAAACGTGGATAAGAAAACTGCCGATTCCCTGGAAATAGAACTGACCAATGCGAATATCAAGGCCCGCGTTATACCGCGTAAGGGTTCGGGCAACCTGCCGCAGACGCGCGGCGCCGGAAGCAAATGACAACGGACCGCGCAGAACGGGGCGCCGCTTCCGGCCGGCGCTGCTTCGGCACGTCTTCGGGTTCTGCCCGGCCGCACGCACGCATCCGCCGCATTGACCGCGGCAGTCGGCCTGTTGCCGCCCTTTTCCTCTTTGCCGCCGCATTCCCATGGGCGGCTGAAGCCGGCGACTTCACCCTCACCGTGGACTACTCCCACCAGATTAAACTCATGGGCGTCCCGGCGGTCCAGCGCGGCACCTACCTCCTCCGCCTGCACATGCCCAAAGCCATACGCATAGACCTCCAGGGCGGCTCTTTCCCCGTCATCTACCGCTATGAGACCGAGGGCCTCGTACGCTACGAGATAAATATCTCCGACCGCCGCTATTCCAGGATGCCCGTCGCAGAAGCCCTGCGCATCCTCCAGGAAAAAATGCGCAACGCCGGCGTCAAACATGACATGACCGGCCCCGCCTACCTCACGGCCGGCTCCGGCTCCGGCTCCGGCTGGCAGAAACTCTTCGAAGACGGAAACGAGGAATACCTCCACTTCCTCCTCTCCGGTCGCGTTACCATGGCCGCCATGGTGCAGAAGGACCGCCCCTGCCCCTCCGAAAAACTCATGTCCGCCTTCATCCAGGAACTGCCTTTCTCCACGCACTACTGGGTCCTGGACGCCTGCACCTCCCTTTTGAAACGGGGTCTCGTTAGGTACTTCGAATATGCTCCGCAGGGGCCGGAATACTACTTTTTTCACGTCAACGAGTGCCGGGAGGAGCGGCTGCGCTTTTCCGAGCAGATGTTCCTGCCTCCCGACGGTTACACCCTCGTGAAACAGGATGCCCCGACCGTGCTTCCGCAGGAACCCCAAACGAATCAGGAGAACCGGAATGAAATCGAACTCGATAATCGACTGCCACGTGCACCTGGCATCGGAGCAGGGGATAGAACAACTGCGGCGCCAGATGCAAATGCTCTCCTTCAGCGCAATGAACCTCGTCGCGACGATAAACAGGAAGAAGGTCAACGCAAACCCACAGATCATGCGGGCCAAGATGCAGCACCCAGGTGAATTCTATGCCTTCTTGGGCCTGGACCACACCGACTACTGGCTGACGGGCGCAAAGAATCCCGAAACCCTCGCGGCACAGGTCCGCCGCATGCTCGATGCCGGCGGCGACGGCTTCAAGCTCATCGAGGGCAAGCCCACCACCATGAAATACCTTCCTCTCCACGCTGACGACCCCTATTTCGACGGCTTCTTCGCCGAATGCGAACGCCTCGGCGTGCCGATCCTGTGGCACGTGGCGGACCCGGAGGAATTCTGGGACCCGCTCAAAACCCCCTCCTGGGCCCTCTCTCGCGGCTGGGGATACGGCCCCGGCGACGTGCCGAAGGAATCCCTCTACGCCCACGTGGAAAACGTCCTCGCCTCACACCCCCGCCTCAAGGTTATATTCGCACATTTCTATTTCCTCTCCGCCGACCTCCGGCGCGCCGCTCGCTTCCTTGACGAACATCCCTCCGTGGGCATGGACCTGGCCCCGGGCGTGGAAATGCTCCACAACCTGTCCGCGGCTCCGGACAAGGCACGCGAATTCTTTCTCGACTATGACGACAGGATCTTTTTCGGCACAGACCTGTCCGACGGTTACACCCCCCGGGAAGCAGCGGCCCGCTCCGGCATAGTGACACGTTTCCTCGAAACCCAAGACGTCTACACGGTGCCGCAACAGGCGGACTTCCTGCTGGGCTCGCCTCAGGACGGCGAGATACGCGGTGTGTGCCTGCCGGAGCAGACCCTGGCGAAGATAGAGCGGGAGAACTTCCAGAACCTGGCAGGAATAAACCCGCGCAAACCCGACGAATCCCTGATGTCGGCCATGTTGCTGGAGCTCGACGAGAAAGCCCGGCTGCTCCAGGAAGCCGAATAATCCGCCCGGCAACGGCGGTTGATGGAGGCGGACAAGTGATCGCACCCATAAGGTTCAAACCCAGACTCGTGGAAAAAATATGGGGCGGCAGGCGCCTCGAGACCCTGATGGGCAAGGCGCTCCCCTCCGCAGGTCGCTATGGAGAATCGTGGGAAGTCTCCGCACACCCCGGCGACGAAACGCCCGCTGAATACCCGCTTGACGCCGCAGGCAGAACCATTCCCGATATCGCCTCTTCCGCCCAGGCCCGGGACGTCTTCGGCCGTCACGCCGAAGACGTTAGAGAAAAAGGCTTCCCACTCCTCTACAAGTTCATTGACGCGGCCGAGGTCCTCTCCGTGCAGGTCCACCCCGACGACGCTTACGCACGGGCGTACGAGGGCGACAACGGCAAGACGGAAGCCTGGGTTATCCTGTGGGCCGGACCGGGCAGCCGCATATACAAAGGCTTTCTGCCCGGCACGGATATCGGCGTGTTCGACAGTCTCCTGGCAGAAAACCGCCTGGATGAATGCCTGAACTCGTTCGAAGTCTACCCGGGTGACGTCGTTTTCCTCCCCTCGAAGACCGTTCATGCCATAGGCGGGGGGATACTTCTGGCCGAGATACAGCAGTCCAGCGACGTCACCTACCGCGTCTACGACTGGGGGCGGACCGGCGCCGACGGCAAGCCCCGGCAACTCCATGTCGACAGGGCTCGTGAAGTCATGGATCTGGGCCCTCCGGCGGAAAACACCGCATCTGCCGCCCCCCTGGAATCCCTCGAACGCGGCTCGCTGGAACGCCTCGTCTCCTGCGACAGTTTCGTGCTGGAACGCGCTGTCTTCGATCCGGGGGGGGCCGGCGCGCCCCACGCCGCCGGCGGCGGGCGCTTTTGCATACTCTCGGTCGCGGCGGGCAGCGCCCGCCTGGAGTGGCCCGGCGGCGGCATGGATATAAAAACGGGCGAGAGCTTCCTCGTGCCGGCGGCACTGGATGCCCCGGCGGTCGCGTGCGCGGAACGGACGGTACTGCTCTATGCGTACCTCCCCTGAAATCATCGCTGCCGCCCTCGCCGCCGCACTGGCGTGTGCCGCCCTGCAGGCCGAAACCGCCGACACCAGGTACTATCTCACCACGCTGAACGGCACCCCGGTCACTCTCCTCACCGAAGAACGCTCGCTCCAAGAAGGAACCGGCTCCCTGCTCACCGATATGACCGAACAGACGCGGATGCGTGTCAGGACGCGCATGTTCAAGGTCACAACCAGGACGCGGCGCGTCGAGGACGCCGTTACCCTGCGCGCCCTCGCCCTCGAAGAAACCCGCGAGGAAAACGGCTCGGCAACTCAATACTCCGTCCGCGTAACCGATGACGCATATACCGTCACCGCCACGGGAAGACAGCGGGCCAAATACGAAGGGTCCGTCCCCGAGGGCGGTCTCTTCTTCCGCCTGGATGGAGAAGTCCTCCGGGCGAACGGTCGCCTTGCCGTGGGGCAGTCGATGCGCGGCTACGTGATCGTGGCGGAAGAAGGCAGCATGGCGCACCTGCAGGTCTCGGTCCGGGAACGTACCGCCTCCGGCGGCTACCTCCTCAAGGTCGAGAACGTCAGCTCCGCAGGAACGGGATGGGAAGAAGAATGTTCGCACGCAGGCGTCACCGAAGTTATCCGCGTCGGGGGCGTCCTGAAAAGACTCGTGGCTCCCGACGAAGCCAGGCTGCCCAAAGGCATCCCCCAGGTCTCGAACGCACTGGAAGCCACGGGCCGGCCGGAACAGCTCTACAAGCGCCGCACCGTCTATCTGAAGCTCTCGCTGCCGGGCGGCAACCTGCGCAAGCTCATCCCCGACAGCATGTATTCCGGCGTCCTCCGGGAAGACGGCTCCGACTCCGCACTCGTCGTCCTCCGCAGCACGTACGCCGACGGCACGCTGCCCGATTGTCCCCTCAGCACCGAAGAAAGAAAATCCTGCCTCGCCGCAGGACGCCTCTTCGAAGTCGAAGACCCCGTCATAAGGGAAAAAACCGAAGAAGCTCTCCGCTCCGCCCGCGGCACCGGCGATCTCGCCGTAATAGCCGCTGTTACCCGCTGGACCTCCAGGCGCCTCCAGGGCGGTCGCAGCATGCCCGCTATGGCCAGCGCCGTCGAAGCCATCGTGCACAGGGGCGGCGACTGCACCGAATACGCCGCCGTCACCGTCGCTCTCCTCCGGAAAGCCGGCATCCCGGCGCGCATGGCCTTCGGACTGGTCTTCGACGGGAAGAGCTTCCAGTTCCACGCCTGGGCCGAAGCCTACACCGAAGGCCGCTGGGTCCCCGCCGACGCCTCTTACAAGCGCGTCGGCTGCCCCGCCGCCTACATGCTTCTGGGATATGCCGAAGGCGGCATGGGCGAATACGAAACCAGGGCCATGAACCTCATCGCCGGCGGGTCTGTTGAGTTCTTGCACGGAAATCTTCTGGAAAATCACGATATCCCTAGATAATGTAATCCTGTTCCCCCTGCAGTTCACGCTGTACCGCTTCTCCCGAAAGGAGCAATACCTTGGCACTGAACTGGCTACGTCGGCACCAGAAGTCCGTGTTCAAGCCGCTCGCGGTGATCGTCGTTATCACCTTCGTCTTCGCCTGGGGCGCCTATAAAGGAAAAAATAGCGGCGCAAATGTCTCCGGCGTAAGAGTCAGCATCGGTGATCGCAAGATAGGCGATGAGGAATTCACCCGCCTCTCACGCCTCTACACCACGCTCAACAGGGGGCGCGTCGTCCCTCAGGGCGCCTTGTTCCGCCAGCTGGTAAGACAGGAAATCGCCGCACAGTCCGGCGTCCAGGCCTCCCCGGACGCCGCAAGCGAACAGGTGACCGCAATTATCAAGGATAACCTCGGCGTGGATTCACTCGACGAAAAAACCTACCGCGACTACCTCATGCAGCACGGCGTCACGGCAGCTGAGGTGCACAAGGTCATCAGCGACGCCATGGCCGCCGAAGAACTCGACAGGATCGTTCGCTCCTCGGTCCTGTTTTCCGACGAAGAGGTCTTTCTTTCCTACCGCAGGGAGCGCCAGGAGCTGACGTTCACGTACGCCGAATTCACCGTGGCCGAATTCATGGATAGAGTCGAAGCCCCGAACGAAGAAGAGATCGCGGCTTACCACAAGGAGCATTCGGAGGTCGATGAAGACGCCCCGGACGCGCTTGTTCATCCCTCTCAATACCGGATCCTCTATGTCCTGGCGGACAAGAACGTCTTCGAGAAGAAAGTGAAGCTGAGCCCCGAGGAAATCTCCGCTCATTATGAGAAACTCAAGGAACTCAGATACCGCGAGGACGGCGGGGACGCCGGCGACCCCGTCTACACACCCTTCGACGAGGTCGAGAAGGAAGTCGAGGAAAACCTCAGAAAAGAGCGCGGCAGGGACCTTTCCAGCGAAGCCATGGACGCGGCCGTCAAGGAACTCACCGAAGCCTTGGGCAACATGCTCCAGGCCGCCGAAGATAACCCAGGCACTCCCGAAAAGGAACTCGTCAGCCTTTTCGCCGACACCTCGGCAAAACACGGCCTCAAGCACGGCGTTATCGACTGGGTGACCAGGGACGGCCTCAAATCCCTTAAATCCCTGGGGAACGCCTCAAGAATGGAAATGTACCTCGGCGAAACCGCCACGTGGTCCAACCTGATCCCCGACGTCCGCTGCGACAAGGGCAGGCTCGCAGCATCCGTCCTCGGCGTCAAGCCTTCCAGCCCCATGTCCCTTGATGAGTCCCGCGGCGTCATCGTCCGGAAACTCGCCCGCTCAAAGGCCGTGAAAAAAGCCGAAGACGAGGCCACTTTCCTCGCCGGCGCCGTCATCGGCGGCGAAAAAGATCCCTCCGTCCTAGACAAGTCTTACACCGTCCAGGCCGGCGAACTCGACGGCAAGGCCCGTTTCCTCTCCGTCGGCAAGGTCGGACTGGAGCCGATCCACTACTGTCCAGACGATGAACACGAATCCTTCAGGACCGTTCAGCTTGTCAGCCGCAAAATGCCATCGCGTGCCGACTTCGACAAGGAAACCTTCTATTCCCGCACCAAAATGTCCATGCTGGCCTACATCAGGTCTTCGTACGTCCACGGCGCCTATTACCGGTACTGGGAAACCAAACTGGCACCCAGAGCGGAAGCCGCCGCCCCGCCGGCCGAAGCGGAAGAGTAACGTCCGCACGCGGCGCATCCCTTACGCAGGCCGGCAGCAGGAGACTGTCCATGAAAACGCCCGCGGCGCCTCCCACAGCCGCCCCCGCAGCGCCCCACGATGACCCGGCTTCCGCCCGCTCTCCCGGCGACAGGACGCGCCGATGACCGCAGAAACACGGAAAGACAATGACCGCCAGCGCCGCAGATTCATCCTGATGATAGTACTCGTCGTCGCCGGCATATACGCGCTCTGGGGCATATCCGAACTCGTCAACCGTTCACCTGCCAACAGTTCACCGGTTAACAGTTCACCGGTTAACCGCCCGCCGAACAGCCGAAAAGACCCGGAAATTGCCCCGCGGAACGTCCTGGGCAGGATCGAGTACGAGATCGGCCGTGCCGAGAAATCCCTGGAAAACGGCGCCCCGGAACGGGCCGCACGCTACGCCGAAAGAGCCGGGAACGACCTGAAATTGCTGGAAAATGAGACCTTGGTACCCGCTGAACGGTATCTTATGAATGAGATGGAGCGAAAACTGGCGGCATTGAAAAAACTTCTCGAGAAGGCTACCGGAGGAAACGGCAGCGATGGACCTGATATTCAGTGACGTCCACGGCAACCTAGCGGCCTTCGAGGCGGTCATGAAGGATGCCGAGCGCCACAAGGCGGAGCGTGTGATCTGCCTGGGGGACACGGTGGGCTACGGGCCGGACCCTGTGGAATGCCTGAGGAGGGTGCGCAATTACTGCGACGTGGTGCTGATGGGGAACCACGAATATGCGGTGGTTCACGGAGCGGACGGATTCAACCCGATAGCCGAGGAAGCGATCGAATGGACGCGCGTCCAGCTCGTGAAACACATGGGGGAGGAAGTCATCGACTACCTGGACGGGCTGAAGAGCGCGTACATCGAGGAGGAAGCGCTGTTCGTGCACGGCTCGATAAAGGACCCGCTGATGGACTACGTGCGGGAGGCGGATTCGTACGCGTCGTTCAGAAAGCTGGTGGACACGATAAGGCAGGATTTCCAGGGGTTCAACGTATGCTTCACCGGGCACAACCACAGGGCGTTCCTGGGGACGGACGAAGGGTTCATCTACCCGCACGAAGTGGTACACAGGTTCAACATAACGGATTCGAAACTGTATGCGTGCGTGGGTTCGGTGGGCCAGCCGCGTGACGGGGACCCGCGGGCGTGCTACGTGACATTCGACGGGGAATGGATAGACTACCACCGCGTGGAATACGACATATCGCGCACGGCCAAGAGGATAGCCGAACAGGGGCTGCATCCGTTCCTGGCGGAGAGGCTTTTCGCCGGGCAATAGAGCAAGACAGGGGACAAGCGGCGCATGGAGGTTCTGGACCCGACGAGGGTTTCGATAATGGTGGTTCTGCTGGGGCTTTCCGGTTTTTTTTCCGGATCGGAAACCGCCCTGTTTTCGCTGGACGCCGTTACGCTGTCCCGGATGAAGAGCGGGGGCGGAATGGGGAGGCTGGCGGCGCGGCTGTGCTCGATGCCGCAGAGGCTGCTGGTATCGATTCTATTCGGCAACATGCTGGTGAACATATCGTTCTACGTGTTGAGCGCGTCGATAGTGAACGAAGCGGCGCGCACCAGGAGCGCGGTTGCGGCAGGCGGCTACGGGCTGGCGATGCTGGCGTGCGTGATAGTATTCGGGGAAGTGCTGCCGAAGGCGGTTGCGGTGAGCTATCCGGCGGCTGCGGCCCGGGTGGTGGCGCTGCCGGTGTACGTGTTCCAGAACCTCGTGGGCAGGTGGATCGCCCGGGTGCTCAGCCCGCTGCTGAGACGCGAAAAACCCCTGAAAAGAGCGCGTGCGACGCGGGAGGAGCTGCAGTACCTGATAACCCTGTCGCGGCGCGAAAAGAACATCGACAGGAAATCGAGCGAGATGGTGCTGGACATAGTGGCGCTGTCGGCGCTCCGTGCAAAAGACGTGATGGTGCCGCGCACGGACGTTGTGCGGGTAAGCGGGCGGACGACGCTGGCGGAAGCAGCGTCTGCGGCGGCTCCCGCCGGGATCCACCGCATAGTGGTGCTCGACGAGAACGAGCAGAACGTAATCGGAACGGTCCACACGCCGGAGATACTCAAGGCGATACACCGCGGCCGGTCCGGGGATCCGGTGGCGTCGCTGAGCAGGAAGATGCACTACTTTCCGGAAGGGGGGCGTGCAAGCGAACTGCTGGAGCATTTCCACAGCCACCCGAAGGAGTACATGGTAGCGATAGTGGACGAGTACGGGGATTTTGCCGGGATAGCGTCGATAGAGGACCTGATAGAAGTCTTTGTGGGGGAAGTGCGCGACGAGTTCGAATCCACGGCCGTGGATCCCCAGCCCCTGCCCGACGGGGGCTACCGGGTGCCCGGGGGGTTTCCGGTCAGGGAGTGGGCGGACCTGATGGAGATCGGTGACGACCTGCCCGACGGGACCGAAGAGCTCCCCTACTCGACGATAGCGGGGCTCATTATACACCACCTGGAGAGAATGCCGCGGAAGGGCGACACCGTGAGGACGGCGGGGATAGAATTCGTGGTGACGCGGGTGGAAAAGCACAGGATCGTCGAAGTGGAAGTAAGGGCCGAGGGCGGCGAGGACGGCGATGACAATAACGGCTGACGCGGTGCTGCTGGCGGGCGCCCTGGTCTGCGAGGCGTTTTTTTCCGGGGCCGAGACGGCGAGCTACGCCGTGAGCAGGATACGGCTGAGATACCTGGCGGACGAGGGGAACGCCCTGGCGCGGCGGTCGCTGCGCCTGGTTTCGAACCACCCGTCGCTGGTGGTAACGACGCTGGTGGGGACAAACGTGGCGGTATACATATCCGGGAAGGCAGCCATGGGGATAACGTCGGCGTTCGTGCCGGACCGTGCGCGTGCGGAACTGTATGCGACGCTGCTGCTGACGCCGCTTGTGTTCGTATTTGCGGAAATAACGTCCAAGTGGTGGTTCAGGAGGTCGGCGGATTCGTGGTTTCCCAAGTCGTCGCGCCTGCTGTCGATATTCCAGACGGTTTTTGCGCCCGCGGTGTGGCTGCTGCTGGGGGCGGCGGCGGCGCTGAGGAGGCTGCTGCCCGTAAAAGACGAGGCGGTGTCGCTGGCGGGAATGCTCGAAAGAGCCTTCAGCCGGCAGGGGATACACGAGTACATACGCGGGGTGGCGGCCGAGCGCGGCCTGGTCAAGCCTTCGCAGCAGTCGGTGCTGGACGTGGTGCTGAGGCGCTTCCGGGGGGCGGTGGCCAACGTGGCGGAAGGGATCGTATTCCAGGCGGTGGTAGGGCCGGAAGCGACCGTGGGCGAAGCGGTGGAGATGGCGGCGCGCTACGATGACGCCGCGGTACTCGTGGAAGACGGGGCGTTCGGGTTCGGCGGAGTCGTATATCTTTACGACCTTGTGGGCATGGCGCCGGAAGAGCCCGTCGCGCCCGCGATCAAGGAGGTCGCTTTCGTGCGGGCGGACGCTCCGGTGGAGGAAGTGCTGGAAGGGCTGAGGGCCACGCGCAGGAGCGTCGGGGTGGTTACCGACGAGCGCCGTGTCGCCATCGGGGTGGTGACCGTCACAAGGATAATGGACTACCTGCTGCACGGCAGGCCGGTCTGACGGGGGGGATGGCGGCGCCGGTCCGGCCGCGGGGCCGGGGGACGCGTGCCGCTGGAGCGGGCGGCAATATCCGCGCCTGCGGACTTGCGAGGGGAATTCCCGGCAATAAGATTGTTCCGAACACGGCAGGCAGAAGCATGGGAGGATTCATGGAAATCCTGGACAGTGACAGAATGACGCCCCGCGAGCGTTTCACGGCGGCGCTCACCAAGCAACCGATGCGCGGCAGGATACCGACGTTCGAACTGGTCTTCTACCTGACGATGGAGGCGTTCGGCAAGGTGCATCCGGAACATCGCGTCTACCGCCAGTGGGACCAGATGACGGAAACCGAGCGGGAGCTGACCCGGACGGACATCGCCCGGATTTACGTCGAGACGGCCGAGAAATACGAGCACGACGCGATATACATCACGGGCACCCCGCCGGGAGAGCAGGAGAGGATACGCATGGTCCAGCGCATCCGAGAGATATCCGGGGACAGGTTTTTCCTGACGCTGCCCGGCGACGCCACCTATTCCATTCCGCACGGCGACAGCATGATGGACTTTTCGGTCTGGATCATGACCGAGACGGAGAAGGCCAAGGACAAGGCCCAGCAGATGACGGACGGGATGCTGGCCCGCGCCGAGAGCTACAAGCGGGAGGGGGGGCTGGACGGTTTCTGCATGTGTGCGGACTACTGTTTCAACACGGCGCCGTTCTTTCCGCCGGACATTTTTGCGGAAGTCGTCACGCCGTACCTGAAGCAGTTATGCACGGCCTACCGCGAGATGGGTTTCTACTCGGTCAAGCACACCGACGGCAACATAATGCCCATCCTGGACCAGATAGTGGACGCGGGCCCCGACGCCCTGCATTCCATCGACCCCCAGGCCGGCGTGGACATAGCTGAGGTGAAGCGTCTCGCCGGCGACAAGCTCTGCCTTTGCGGCAACGTCAACTGCGGCATGCTGACCACGGGGACGGACGAAGAAGTGATAGAATCGGCCAGGTATGCCATCAGGCACGGCTCGCCCGGCGGCGGGTACGTGTTCTGCACGTCGAACTGTGTTTTCACCGGCATGCGGCTGGAGCGATACGACCTGATGCTGGACGTATGGCGCAGGGAAGGCAGGTACCCGGAGCCGGCCGGAAGATGAAGCGATGAATATCGTGACGCTGGCCGAGATGCGCCCCGGAAAACCCGGGGCCGTGCTGTTCGATTTCGACGGTACGCTGTCGACGCTGCGCGCGGGGTGGGAAGAAACGATGGCGCCGGTGATGGTGGAAGTGCTGACCGCCGCGCCGGGGTCGGCCGGGGCGGACGTGGAGGAAAAAGTCGCCGACTACATCGAGCGCAACACGGGCACACGGACCATCCTGCAGATGGAATGGCTGGCGGACGAAGTGGGGCGTCTCGGCGGCGAGCCGCTCGATGCGACGGCTTACAAGCGCCTGTACCTGGACAGGCTGATGAAGGCCGTGGGGGGCCGGCTGGAGGCCCTGGAGTCCGGGAGCGCTTCCCCGCGGGACTACCTGATGGAAGGCGCCAGTGAATTCCTGGGGCGGCTTTCCTCGGCGGGCATTCCCCTCTACCTCGCGAGCGGGACCGACGAACCGGACGTCAGGCGGGAGGCTGCGGCGCTGGGGCTCACTTCATACTTCGACGGCGGCATCTACGGGGCCAGGGATTCGGACAGGGATTTTGACAAGGACCGGGTCATCCGGCAGATTGCGGACGAACGGGACATACGCGGGCCGGAGCTGGTGGTATTCGGAGACGGCCCGGTCGAGATACGCTTCGGCCGCGAGGCCGGCGGCAGGACCGTGGGCGTGGCGGGAGACGAATCGAAGCGCGGCGGATGGGACATGGCCAAGGTACGGAGGCTGAAATCGGCGGGGGCGCAGCTGCTCATCCCCGGGTATACTGAGCCGGAACGGCTGCTGGAGGCATTGACATGAACAGGCAGGTGCTTGACAGGGGGCGGGCGGAGGAAATTCTGGAAGCCGCGTCCGGCATCAGCGTTGCGGTGACGGGGGACGTTTGCCTGGATTCCTACTGGTCCATAGACATGCGGCTCTCGGAGCTCAGCCGGGAAACCCCCCACTACATGAAACCCGTGGTGGCCGAGAGATATTCGCCCGGTGCCGGGGGCAACGTGGCCGTCTCCCTGAAGACGCTGGGCGCCGGCGACGTGCAGGTGGCGACGGTGCTGGGCGACGACTGGCGCGGCCGACAACTGGTGGACATCCTGGGCTCGCTGGGGATAGGCGCCGGACACACCGTCCTTTCGCCGGACTGGACGACCACGGCGTTCATCAAGCCGATGCTGCGAGGGTTCGAGGAGACGACGGAGCAGGAAGACGCCCGGCTGGATTTCGTGAACTCTACCGAAGCCGGCAAGGCGCTGGTGGACGAATGGATGGTTTCGCTGGACGCCGCCCTGAAGGACGTCGACGCGCTTGTGGTAATGGACCAGGTCGCGCCCAACCTTGTGACACGCTACGCCGCCGGCGAGATCGTGAAAGAGGCGGGGCGCCATGCGGGCAAGATATTCCTGGCCGACAGCCGGTACAAGGCGGAGGCCTTCGGCGGCATGTGGATAAAAGGCAATGACATCGAGATAAAGAAAGCGGCGGCAGCCGTTGGGCTGCCGGGAGAAGACCCGGAATCGGCGGCGGCGAACGTTTCCGGCAGGCTTGCCGGCCCGGTGGTCATGACAATGGGAGAGAAGGGGGCTTTCGTGGTGCCTGGAGCGGGCGTCGAGCCCGTCCTGGCGGCTTGCCGGCCGGCCACGGGCGAACTGGACATATGCGGAGCGGGCGACGCTTTCACGGCGGCGTTCGTGCTTGCGCTGGCCGCCGGCGCCTCGCCGGCCGAAGCCGCCGGGCTGGGGAACGCCTCGGCAAGATACGCCGTCCAGCAGGTGGGAGCGACGGGCAATCCCGCCGCTGGCGACGTTCTGGATCAGCTCCGCTAGCCGTGCAAAACGCGGCAAATTGCTTGACATTTATTATGGGCGGGCTATTCTGAATTATTCGAGAAACGCAACGACGGAGGCAACTGGTAATGGCACACAAGCAAGGACAAGGCTCAAGCCGGAACGGCCGCGACAGCAACCCGAAGTACCTGGGCATCAAGAAATACGCCGGGCAGGTGGTGCGCGCCGGCAATATTCTCGTGCGGCAGCGAGGCACACGCTTTCACCCCGGGAAGAACGTGGGGCTTGGAAGAGATTTCACACTGTTCGCCCTTGTGGACGGCACGGTCAAGTTCGAGTCACGTCGTCGAGTAAGCGTTGTAGCGGCAGAGCAGAACTGACTGCGGGCGCCCTTCCGATTACGACCGAACGGGCCGAAAGCACCCACGGGGAAGGGATCGCAATGAGGGCAAGCCGGGAATTCACGCACCGTGTGCCGCGCAGGCTCGCCGTATGCCGCTTGTCGCCGCGGCCGTTCCACGGCAGGGGGATCCCCGTGGGGCAGCGACGGGAGGCCGCCCATGCATGACCAGAGCCGCGTCATGCTCAAGCTGGGCAAGCACGCCGTCGGCAGAAGACTGGCCACGGACATACTCTCTTCGGACGGCAAACTGCTCGCCAGGGCGGGCACGGTCCTGACGGACGACGTCACGAATTTCCTGCTGTCCGAAGGCATCAGCACCATTCTGAGCGAACCCAACACGCAAAGCAGGGTGCGGGAAACCCTGGACCAGATGTTCGAGCGGCACAAGGGCGACGTCTTTATGGAGAAACTCCACGAAACGGCATTGCGTCTCACCGCCGACACCACGGAAAGATAGCCGCGACATGCCCGACGACAACGGACCCCGGCTGGAAGCACATCGTCTGGTGGAAGGCATAGACGCCCTTCCCACGCTGCCCAGCATAGTCGCCAGGGTCAACGAACTCGTGCAGGATCCCAGCACCAGCGCCGCCGACCTGAACGCCGTAATCAGCCGGGACCTGGTGCTGTCCGGGCGCCTGCTGAAGCTCGTCAATTCATCGATGTACGGGTTCCCGCGCAAGATAGCCAACGTGACCCACGCCGTGGTCATCCTCGGCTTCAACACCGTGCGGAACGTTGTACTCTCATCGTTCGTGCTGGATGCATTCGACGCCAAGGATCTGCCTTTCGGCTACAGGGACTTCTGGGTCCATTCCGTCGCCGTGGCGACCGCCGCCAGCGGCCTGCTGCAGCCTTTCAGCCACAAGGAGGCCGATGACGGCTTCATCTGCGGGTTACTGCACGACATCGGCAAGGTGGTCATGCACCAGTACGCCCGCGAGCGTTTCGCCGAAGTGCTGGAAGTGGTCAAGACGGAAGACAGCCTGCTCGTGGAAGCGGAGACAAAAGTGCTCGGCTACAATCATGCCGACGTGGGCGGGATACTGCTGGACCAGTGGCACCTGCCCACGCACATTGTCCAAGGCGTGAGCCGCCATCATACCGAGGCAAGAGGGCAGGCGCCCGGCGAAGACGCCGCCGCATACGGCAGGCTGGCCGCCGGCGTTCACGTGGCCGACATACTTGTGCGGGCACTGCTTATCGGCTCGGGCGGAGACAAGCAGATTCCCAGGCTGTCCCACGAGGCACTCGGCGCCTTGGGGATAGGGCTGGACGACATCCCCCTGACGCTGGAGCACGCGTCCGACAACATGAGCAGGATACAGGGGTTTCTGGAGATATTATGAGGATACTGAGGTTGCTTACCGCCGGAGAAAGCCACGGGCCGGCCGTTTCGGCTCTTCTCGACGGCATACCGCCCGGGCTGGTGCTGGACGAGTCGCACGTCAACCGGCGCCTCGCCATGAGACAGGGCGGCTACGGCCGCGGCGGCCGGCAGCAGATTGAACACGACACGGTCAAGGTGCTGTCCGGCGTCAGGAAAGGTGTTACGACCGGCGCCCCCCTTCTGCTCGTGATCGAGAACCGCGACAGCCGCCTGGACGAAACTCCCGAGCTCACCGTGCCCCGTCCCGGCCACGCCGACCTTGCCGGCCACATCAAGTACGGCATAGGCATCCGGGAAGTGCTGGAAAGGGCAAGTGCCCGGGACACGGCCGCCCGGGTAGCCGCCGGAGCAGTAGCGGAACTGCTGCTGCAAAGGGCCGGGTGCCGGATTTTCGGCCGTGTCACGGCGCTCGGGGACGTGGATTCCGGGCTGGCGTTTCCCGCCGTGCCGGAAGATTTTGCCGGCGCCGACGAATCCGAAATGAGATGTCCCGACGACGACGCCACCACCCGGATGAAAGAAGCGGTGGACCGCGCACGTGAAAATGGCGACTCGCTGGGAGGCATATTCCAGGTGGCCGCGTTCGGGGTGCCTCCGGGCCTTGGCAGCCACGTCCAGTGGGACAGGCGCGCCGACGCCGTCATAGCCCACGCGTTCATGTCCATACCGGCGATCAAGGGCGTAGAAATCGGTCCGGCGTTTGCGAACGCGCGCCTGCCGGGCAGTTCCGTGCATGACGAGATTGTCCCGGGCGGCGGCGGCGGGTACCGCAGGCTTTCCAACAGGGCCGGCGGCATTGAAGGCGGCATCACCAACGGCGAACCGGTGGTCGTCTGCGCCGCCATGAAACCCATACCCACCCTGGCCGCCCCGCTGAAATCCATCGACATATCCACCGGGGAAGAAGCCCCCGCGTCCAGAGAAAGGGCCGACGTAACCGCCGTACCTGCCGCAGTTGTCGTGGGCGAAGCGATGCTGGCCCTTGTCCTGGCCGACATGCTGCTGGAACGAACGGGAGATGACCGCTTGCCAAAGGGTCCGCGATAGCCGATAATGCGTTCAGGCGGGAGGCGGCGGAGCGCTCGTTGCCCGCTAACGCAGCCGGCGTTACTTGCCGACAAAGATATAGTATCGAAAAGATGTGCCCCCCAAGGGGGAAAGCAGGAGGAATGTTGATGAAAGCATGGAAATGTCTCGCCATTGTCCTCGTGGGGCTCGTTATGCCGGTGCTGTCGCGCCCGATACTGTGCCAGGAACCGGCTCCCGGAGGAACACCGGAAGCCGTACCCGCGCCTGCCGGAGGAGAAGCCCCTGCGGCCGAAGACGGCGCGGCGTCTCCCGAAGCAGTCCCCGAAGAACGTCCCATCGTACTGGACCGCAAGGTACGCGTTGAATCGGCGGGCATGGAATTCAGGGTTGATTCCGGATGGAGTTTCACCGAAAGCGCGCAGAGTACGACCAAGCTGGACGGCAGGGGGCCTTCTGTCTTCGGACTCCGCACAGCCATGAGCATCTGGCAGGTCCAGAGCCGGTTGGGCATCGTAGACATCTACGAAAGCCTGAAGGCATATCTGAAAGCCAAGAACAAGGGCTTTACCGTAAAAAGCGAAACCCTCTCCATGAACGTCCAGGGGCTCGACGCCCGCAGAATCGATCTCGTGGGAGACGTCCAGGCGGAAGACGGCTCCATAAGCATCAGGACCATTTACACATATGTGATTATCAACCGCGTGGCCGTCAACATGCTCAACGGCACATCTTTATCCGTCGGCGACACCGTTTTCAACCTTGTCTACCCTGAAGAACAGAGCGAGCAATACGAAAAATATCTCAATAAGCTTCTCACCACCTTCCAGTTCTACGGCCCGGGATATACCGTGGGCAAAAACAACACCGTCACTTACAACTGGTACACTTTCCAGCTTCCGGCTGACTGGAACCTCGACATTCTCTACGACCCCGCCGACGACATCCAGGACAGGAAGGAAGTCAAGGAAGTCTACAAGCTGATCCTCAGCCGGCCCACCCTCGACACCGACGTCCAGATAAGGACCATACTCTCCACAAAACTCAGCAGTCCCAAAGACTATGCCGACGAACTCCGGAGCTCTTTTCTCGACAACACGCGCATCACCAATCTCAATCTGAGCGAAGTTGAGAAAAGCGCCCGTTACAGGCTTACGTTCGACTACCGCTCAGGCGGGACGGCGGCCGAAGAATACGTAGTGGACGCCTTCGTCACGGGGGAACCGGTAAACGTCCTGCAAGTCAATTCCACACTGCTGAAAGGCGTATACCCGTCACTGAAACGGGACTTCGAGACGGTGGGAATTTCGATCGTGCCGCCGAAGCCCGTCGCCGTCGTCGAACGCTCCCCCAGGTAGGTTTCCGGGCGTCGCCGCCGTTGTGACTTGGGACCATTCTGGCAGTTAAACCGCGTATCACCCG
This sequence comes from Planctomycetota bacterium, assembly GCA_016930595.1. Lineage (GTDB taxonomy): Bacteria > Planctomycetota > SZUA-567 > JAFGGJ01 > JAFGGJ01 > JAFGGJ01. Next base: position 38,889 of record JAFGGJ010000082.1, on the reverse strand, counting down.
GTGGTTCGACCGCGCTCATGGAGCAAGCAATGACGCTCAGACACGCATGGCTGCCTGCTGCGGCGCTGATCGCCCTGTCCGCCGCCGCGGAAGAACCGAAAGACGCTCCGCAATACGGCGTAAACCTTGTCGCCAACAGCTCGTTTGAGCAGGGCTCCGGCTGGCAGCCGGCGAACTGGAGCCGCATGGACAGGCTTTCCTCTTTCTGGGAGCAGGCGCCTTCCGGGCGTGAAAAGATCGACCCGGAGAGCCTCAAGGCCGCAGGCGGCAGAAGCCCTTCCGGGCGTTATCTCCGTATCGACACCGACGTTCTCCTTTCGCAGTACGAAGACCGCCGCAAGGAACTGGACAGGAACCCTTCCGCCGCGCCGCCCGCCAGGCTCCCGGTAAAGCCACCCGGCTACGACACCGTGGGCGGCACTTCCGGCGTGGCGGTCCGTTCCGACCCCATACCCATAGACCCTGAGGCCTACTACAACGTGGCCGCATGGTGCAAGGGCACCTGGGAAAAAGGCGCCGATTTCGACTTTATGCCCATGATCTTCGTGAAAGGCTACACAAGCAACGGGCCGGGCGGGCGGGAAAGGGAAGTCGTCAGGAAATACCTTGCCTGCCGGGCTTACGATTCCAAGGGATGGCAGTACTTCACCTGGCAGCGCGCTTTCGCTCCCGGCAAGCTCCGCAAAGACGTGAAAGTCGAATACGTCCGCCTGGTTGTTTTCTGCTACTGGCCGAGGCACAGCTACGGTTTCGACGACATACGGTTCTTTCGTGTTCCGGAACCTCCCGACAGTGAAAAAAGCCGTCTTGAAACGGACCGGGAAGGCAAGCACGGCACGGCCGTCAATCCGGACGAAGAGGAAGAATGGCTCCCCAGTCCCAGGCCCGCCGATGACAAGAAAAAAAGCGTTCCGGCCGAAGACCCGGAAGGGTTCGACGCCCTGAAAGGCCTTATCTCGGAACGTCCGGAATAACCCGCAGGCCCCGGGTCCTGCCCGTTGCATTTTTCAAACGGTCCCATTCCTGTATCATATCTCCGCAGCCCCCACCACCCGCATGAAAGGATCGCCCGATGACGATGCAGAAAATCGTGCATTTCAAGGAAGTGAACCGCGCCGTGGTAGAAGAGCGCGATATAGGCGCCCCCCGGAAGAACATGGTCCGCGCCGAATGCATAGCCTCGGTCATCTCGCCTGGCACCGAACTGGCGGTTCTGACCGGCAGACACGCCGCCTACAGGGATAAGTCACTGAAGTGGGGCACCGTTCCCATGGACGGCGGCTACTGCTGGGCGGGCGTGGTGACCGATCCGAACGGCCATGCGGAACAGTTCCCCGCCGGCAGCGGAGTCGTATTGCCGCTAGCCCACGCGAACGTCCATGACTTCGACCCCGCCGAGACGCACGCGATCAGGCTGTCCGGCACCGAGCGGGCCGAAGAAGCCTCCTGTATTCCCCTGGCCGTCATAGGGGCTTCCGCTCCTTTCGCCGCGCCCGCCGCGGACGATTCCTCCGTTGCCGTCATCGGCCTCGGGCTGATCGGCCAGATGTGCCTGCAGGTCTACACGCGCGGCCTGCTGTTTCCCGTGGAGCCGGCCGCGGCCGTGGGCTTCGACCTGACGGAATCCCGTGTCGCCGCGGCAAAGGCGTGCGGATGCAGCGCCCGCGTCGTCGCCCCGGACAGGACCTGGAAAGAAAGCTTCGCTGAAACCTTCCCGGACGGCGGACCGAGTATCATCGTCGAAGCGACCGGGTCGGCCCGTGTCGGCGCCGCCCTGATGCAAGGTGCTCCGGATTTTTCCACCGTCGTACTTCTGGGCAGCACAAGGGAGCCGGTCGAAATCGACCTGTACAAGTGGATCCACAGGAAGGCGCTCACCGTGGTCGGTGCGCACGGGAAAGTGATGCAGCGCGACGGCGGCGTCCAGAAGGACCGGCTCGAAGAACGCCTTTATAGCGATATCCTGGAAGGCCGACTGGCCGTAAAGCCGCTCATAACCGACAGGATAAGGCTCGCCGAAGCCCCGGAAGGCTACCGCCGGCTGATCGAAGAGCCTTCGAAACACATGGGGGTGCTCATCCTGCCCTGACCGGGCTGCCCCGGCTGCGGCCGCCCAGGCCCCGTCTCGGCTCTTGACCGAGTCGCGTGGCGGTATACAATAGTGTTCTCACTACCCGGAGTCGCATGAAAGGAGCACCCATCGATGAAGCTTAACCGCCGCAATTCGAAAATAAAAGGCAAACGCGTCCATGGTTTTCTGAAACGGATGAAGACCAAGGCCGGCAGGGCCGTTCTCAAGAGCCGCCGCGGGAAAGGACGCAAACGCCTGACTGTCGTCTGAAACGGAAAGGCCTTCCGGTGGTGGCCGGCCTCATTAGTTTGTGACCGCTGCGGCCCTGCGGGGTTAGTATCCCGCAGGCCGTTTGGTTTTGCGGGAAGCGGAACATGGGCAAGTATCCTAAAGCCTGGATGAACATGGCGGCAGCCGGCGTGCGGATTGCCGCCCTCGGTTCGGTGACGGCGGCCGTCCTGTATTTCATGCTGCGCTTCGATAACATGAAGTCTCCGGAAGGCGACGGCATGTCGCCGGCGTTTCCGGCGGGCAGCGGCATACTTGTCAAGACCGGCCACGGGCGCCTTTCACGCGGCGACGTCGTGCTCTACAGGCCCGCCCCGTCCATGGCGCTTCTCGGCAGAATAGCGGCCACCGGCGGCGAGAAAGTGGCCCTCGAAAACGGGCGGCTGCTCATCAACGGCGCCACGGCGGGAAAATACGTTTTCTTCGCCCCGGCGGCGCCGGACAAGGCTCCAGCCGAACTGGAAGCGGTCGAAGTGAACCCGGGCAACGTGTTCATCCTCAACGACAACCTGGCGTCATCGTCTCTCGACAGCCGCGCTTTCGGCCAGGTTCCCGTCTCGGCTATTATGGGTGTTGTCGTAATGACGTACTAGGGAGATGCCATGCATTCCATGAGAAACCTGCTGGTGGTGCTGCTGGTGGCAGCGGCTCTGCAAGTCCGGGGAGGCGAAGTCGAAGTGATTCCTCTCCCGGACGAACGGCCTTTCGAGAAGCCGTCCGACGGCACGCTCGAAGAGAACCATCGCAAGCTGTGGTTCGCCAGGCGTCTCTACCGCTCAAGGGACTACGCCACTGCCGCACGGTTCTGCCGGGATATCCTGGTTTCTGATCCTCAGAACCGCCACGCCCTCGAACTGCAGATGCAGTGCGAAGAAGTCCTCCGCAATCAGCAGCGCGAGTTGAAGACCAAGGCGGAGGAAATCCGTGAAGAAGACGCCCTCGACATGGTCGAAGAAGCCAGCCGTGTTCCGGGCAGGCCCGTCATCGTCGCGCGGCCCGAGCCCAAGACGCGAGGCAAGACCCCGCGTACACCTGAAGAAATCCGCATGGACGAGATGCTCAGCCAGCGCATCAGCCTCAATTTCATCAACGTCGACCTCGACTACCTCCTCAATACCCTCTTCAAGGCCACCGGGGTGAACATCATCGCCGACCAGGCGACCATCGACGGCAAGAGCCTTACGGTCCATGTCGAAAACATGCCGCTCAAGGGCCTTCTCGATTTCATAACCAAGGTCCACAGCGACCTGTCCTATACCGTCACCCCTGAAGCCGTCTGGATCGTCTCTTCCGACAAGCCCATGCTCGAGCCGCGCATCTATCCCCTCAATACCGGCCTTGTTGCCTTCGGCGATATGCAGATGGGCGGCACCGGCAGGAGGACGGCATCATCCTCCGGCGGCATCGTCAACCAGGCCGACGTCGCCAGGGCAATTTCCCAGGCAGTCGGCGGCGGAGCCGGAGGAGGCGGCGGCGGCGGCGGCGGAGCGCAGGGCAGCTACCTCGAAGAAGTCCTCGGATGGGTCTCCGGCTGGCCCGACCTCTGGCCCGCCGATTCACAGTACTTCATCGACAAGAAGACCAACTCGCTCATGGTCATCACCACCCCCGACATGCACAGGAGGCTGGAAGCCATCCTCGACGTCGTAGACCGGCCCCCTCTCCAGGTGCTTATCAGGACCAAGTTCATCGAAGTCAACAGCACCAATGAAAAAGACCTCGGCTTCGACATATCCATCCCCCCCGACAGCGAAGGCGGCGACCCGTTCCTCGTCGATACCAACCGCCGTTACAACTTCAACGCCGGGACAGGCACGAACCTGGGCGTTGCCGCGGGCGAAGGCTTCAATATCGTCTTCACCGGATTCCAGACCGAACCGCAGTTCCAGGCCATCCTGAGGGCGCTTGAGAAGAACACCCGCGCCAAGCTCCTCTCGGCCCCACAGATTCTCGCTCTCAACAACCAGAAGGCCGTCATGGACGTGGCCACCACCTTCTCCTACGTCAGCCAGTACAAGTCGGCCAGCACCACCACTACCACCACCAGCACCACCACCCAGGCCCCGTCCATACTTGTCCCCGACCAGTTCGAAGACATCGACGTGGGATTCCACCTGGAAGTCACTCCCTCCGTCGGCAACGACCTGAAGACCATTGCTCTCGAACTCCATCCGCTGGTTGACGACGTTGAAGGCGGGACCGACCGCTTCCAGCAGTTCGAAGTCATCAGTGCGGAAGTCACCGCAGGCACCACGCAGACCGTCCAGCGCCCCATCATCAAGAAGCGCGAAGTCGTCACAAGGCTGATTATCGAGGACGGCGGAGTGGTCGTGCTGGGCGGGCTCCTGCGCAACCGCGCCGAAAAAGTCGTGAAGCGCGTCCCCTTCCTCGGCTACCTGCCCCTCATCGGCCTGCTTTTCAGATCCCAGTCCGATACCGTCGAACGCTCCAACCTTTTCATTGTCGTCCAAGCCAATATCGTCACCCCGGCCGGCGAACATTACGCCGACGGCGACGAAATTCTCCCGAGGGCCGAAACCGCCCTCCGCGTCGACACCGGTTCTCCCGACGGCTGGATCTTCGACTACACCCCTGACGTGGAACGTACCATCAACCGGGCCCTCTACCCGGCGGTCAACCACTAGGATCGGAGCCACCCTTGGGACGCGTCCGCTCCATAGATATCGGCAGCGAAACGATCAAGGCCGTCCAGATGGACGGTTCCAAGGGGACCTTTGTCCTGAGGCGCAGCCTGCTTGCCCCCATCGGGGACGCGGCGCGCCTTCCTGAAAGCCCCGAGAAACGCAAACTCATCGCCAAGCGCGTCAAGGAAGCCCTGAAGGAAGGCCGCGTCAAATCCGGCAAGGCCTCGGCAAGCGTCGCCGGCAAGTCCAGCACCATCCGCTACATGAAAGTCCCGCCCGTCCCCCTCTGGCGCCTCAACATGATGGTCGAATTCGAAGCCAGGGAACAGCTCGCCAAGGGCGCGGCGTGCACCTTTGACCACAGGATCCTTGAACTCCCCTACTCCCCGTCGCAGATGATCGTCCTCGTCGGCGTCGTCCAGGAACAGGCCGCTTTCGAACTCATGGAAACCATCCGCTCCGCCGGCATCGAAGAAGTCGCTCTCGACCTCTCCTCCACGGCCGTTTTCAACGCCTACCGCCACCTGCACGGCGTTCAGATGGGCAAGACTACTCTCTTCGTCGACGTGGGAGCCGAAGAAAGCCATCTCGTGATCGAACGCAACGGCTGTCTCTACTTCGCCAGGACGCTCATGACCGGCGGCAGACGCTTCACCGACGCCGTAGCGCAGGCCACGGGTCTCGACCAGCCCCAGGCCGAAAAACTCAAGCTCGAGGAAGGCCGCATCTCGACCGCCACTCCTGACAAGTCTGCGAACGAGAACCCGACGGCGGCGGAAAAAATGAACCTCGCCCTCATGCGCGAAGCCTCATCCTTCGCCGCCAGCCTGGAAGCAAGCCTCATGTACGCCAAGACCCAGACGGGCATCAAGGACCTTGCCGCCGACAGGCTCGTGCTCTCCGGCGGCGGCGCCGAACTCAACGGCCTCATGGAATTCCTTGAACGCAGGCTCAAGGTCACCACCGCCGAACGCTTCGACCCGCTCAGGAACCTTGTCGCCAGGGACAAGGACATCCCCCCGGAAGATCTCCGGCGCATGGCCGTGGTTCTCGGCACCGCCGTCGGGCAGCTCCACGCCTCCGCTTTCAGCCTGGACCTCCTGCCGGCGTCGGCCAAGCAGAAGCGCGAGTTTCTGCGCCACGACATCTTCCTCTACTACGCTATCGCCGTCCTGCTCGGGGCGCTGGGCATGCACATCTACACCAAGGTCGCGTGGTACCTCGGCCTCAAGAAGGGCCTGGCCGAGCGCGAAGCCGTCCTGCAGCTCGACGCACAGCAGCTTGACGAGTACAAGATGGTAAAGGAAGAAAGCGAATGGCTCCAGCTCGACCTCAACGCTCTCCTTGAACGGGTCTATTCCGGCAGGGACATCCTGCGCGTCAATTCGGTCTTCAGGAAAATCACGCCGGACAACATACGCATTATCTCCATGACCGTGGATCCGCCCAAGATCCTGGACGAGAAGAGTTTCCCCGCCGGCGGCAGCTTCCAGGAAACCCGTAGGCTCTTCGTCAGGGGCATGGCATCCAGCAGCGAATCCGACCGCGCCGCCGTCGAGACCGTGACGAAGTTCAGCGAAGACCTCAAGAAGACCGCCAAGGATCTCTTCGCCAGCACCGAAACCGTCTACATCTCCTTCGAGATAATGCAGGACGCAGGCGCCTTTCACAAGGAGTTCATCCTGCTCCTCGAACTCGGGGAGGTCCAGGGATGAAACTCGCCCCCTCAGACAGGCGGTTCCTCGCCACCGTGATCATTACCGCGCTCTTCACGCTCGCCGTTCTTCTCGTCACCAGCAGGTTCTTCGCCGACAGGATCGAAACTCTCCAGACCAAAATCGACGAAATCGAGCCCCAGCTTGCACAAAGCCGCAAGGGCAAATTCCTGCTCGACAAGCAGATCTCACAGTACCGCCAGCTCCACATGCAGATCTCCGACGAAATCGACGAACTCAAGACGCGCCTCGAGTTCCCGTTCCCCGAATGGGTCACGCCTCCCAAGGAATCCAACCCCGGCGAATACTTCCGCACCATGCATTCGCAATGGAGGATGGACGCCACTTCCACCTGCACCGTCAAGGGCGTCCAGCTCCTGGACGGCAACCTCGGTTTCTCCGACAGGGGCGTCATCGACAGGGCACGCGCGACCGAAGACCTGCAGAACCTTTCCATCGTGGTGAAGCTCATCTATCTCCTCGCCGACGTCAAGGTCACCGCCATCACGAGGGTCGCCCCGGAAGAGCCCATCGTCACCGGTTCCTTCCGCCGCGAGAAAAACCCCCAGTACGTGCCCAGGGGCGGCCAGCCGAAGATGAAAGTCGTGCCGAATCCCGCTTTCATACGCGAATACCCCGTCAGGCTCGAAATCATCACCGACGTCACCACGCTCATGCGCTTTCTCTCCAGCGTCCGCCAGGAAAAACAGTTTTTCCTCATCAGCGACATCTCCATTTCCACCGAAACTCCCGGCGACAAGAAAGTGGCCGAAATGATGAAGCCCGGGCAGGTCTACGTTAAGATTGCCGCCGCCGCCATGCGTTTCCTCTCTCCCGAGGAACACGCCGAACAGGTCAAAAAAGTCCGCATCGAACAGCAGTGGTACGACAGGTTCAAGAGCACGGGCCCCGTGCGGCCCAAGGGTTACTGAGAAAGGCAGGGTGGAACATGAAAAGCTCCGGCGGGATTACCAAGGAGATGCTCTTCTTCTTCGCCGCGGTCCTATTCATCGTACTGGAAGCCGCCCGCCTCACCGCCGCGCACGCCGCCATCGTCGCCCCTGAAAAACTCAGGGTCAGCGATTCCGTCCCCTCCCTTGCCGTCGCCGATATCGGGCGCAAGGAAGACATCCAGGCCTTTCTCGCCGGCCGCAGGGAAAACCCATTCGCCGATCCCGCCGGGGCCCATGGCTCCGACGTCCATCTCACCGGCGTCACTCCCAGGACCGACCCCAAAACCGGTATCAAGCCCCCTCCTCCCAGGAGGACCCCTCCGACCCCACCCGTCACTGTACCCAAACCACCCCCTCCACCGCCTACGCCCCCTACTCCGCCGGACACCACCCCCAAAATGCCCAAGCCCTACGAACTGCCCGTCTCGCTGGCGGGGGTCATTACGGTCGACGGCCTCAGGCGCGTCGTCCTCCAGGTGAAAGACAACCGCTACTACCTCACCATGCAGCCCGGCGAAAGACTTGACAGCCTTGAAATAGAAGTCGTTTCCGTCGAAGGCGAAGAAGTCACGCTCAAGTCCACCAAGACCGGGGAATCTTTCCTTCTCAGGGACCTCATCGACAAGCTGAACCGTGAACAGGAAACCCCTGATAATGCCGATTGACCGACGCTTTTCCACGCCGCTTTCCCGCCGCCGCGGGGCGTAGTCATGCGCTTTCTGCTGGCCGGCGCCGCCACTTTTCTTGACGTGTTTGCCGGAGCGGTTGTATTCGGCCTTTCCCCCGCCGGCATGCCTTGGCCCCGCATGGTCATTGTCGCCCTCTCCGCTTTTCTGGTCATGTCCGGAGGCGTCCTTCTGGGTGAATGTTTCGCCACTGCCAGAGGATACCCGTCCCCGTACGGCGCAGCGCCCCCGGGCCGCCTCAAAACCATGTTCGTCGCGGCCGGCATCCTTCTCGTCGCGGGCGTTCTCATCGCCGGTTCCGCCGGCCGCAGGGCCGTCTTCCCCGTCGCCGGCAGCGCATTCATCCTGCTTCTTTCCGGCGGCGTTCTGCAGCGCACCGACGTCCTTGAAGGCCTCGCTCTCGGCATCACCAGGGGCCTGATGGTCCTGGCCGGCGTCCTGGCCTACCCGGAAGCCATCTACAGGCTTACTTCGATGTCCACCTACGAGCTTCCCCTCCTCGTCGCCTCCGCGGCCTTTCTTGTCACGCTCCTGGGCAGGGCGCTCGAACCCGAACCCCGCCAGGCCGGAGGTGCGGCCGTTCTCGCGGGGATATCCCTGCTGGCCGTCCTGGGCGCCGCGGCGTGGACTACCAGGAACGGCCTCGTCGCCGCAGCGGTCTGGATCGGCCTGCTCGTCGTGGTCGTGGAACAGCTTGTCGTCCTCTGGCCCGCCGGTATCGGCAAGCGCCGCCGCATCATCCGTAGCCTTGCCTTGTCGCTCCCGCTTGGTGTGGAAGCGGCCTTCGTTGTGTCCGTCGCACGCGAATGGCTGGCCGGAGGCATCGTCATGACCATCCTGGCCGCAGCCTACTTCCTGGTTCTTTCGGTGGAATCCGCGCCGACATGGAAGACCTCAACCTATCCCTGAAAGGGCTTCTGAATGCAGATTCTCGTCTTTATTGCGGGCCTCGCCGCCCTGGTCTCGTGTCTGCAGGTTTCTTACCGCCTGGACTTCGCCGCTGTCGAAAAATCCGGTCTTTCCATCAGCCCGGCTGACGTCGTCCTGCTCGCCGCCGCCGCGGTCCTCGCCGTCCTCGTGCTCAAAAGGAAAGTCGCTGTTACGCGCCTTGTGCCCGGATGGGCGGTCGTGTCCCTGATCGCGGCTTCCCTCGCCGTCTTTCTCGTCAATCCCTCCACGCCGGGCATCAAGGAACTCATACAGCTCGTGGAAATGCTCCTCGTCGGCTACATCCTCTTCAGAACGGCCGTCAACGAAGGCCGGGGGGAATCGCTCGTCAGCGACCTCCTCCTGGCCGCCGCCGCCGTCACTTCCATCGTGGCACTATACCAGCTTCTTGTAAAGGGAGCGGCACCTTTCGAAACCGGCGGCCTCCTGGAAAACAGGAACCACCTCGCCGCGTATCTCGTCCTGACCGTGCCATGGGCCGCTGGCAGGTACCTTGCACCAGGATCGCGCGTCCCCGTCGGCGCACGCGCCGGCGCCGCATTGCTCGTCCTCTCGGCATTTCTCGTCTCCGCCAACGTACTCATCTCCCTGGCTCTGCTGATGGGCGTACTGATCGCTATCGCCGGCAGAAACTCCGCCGGTCTCGTTTCCGGAGCGTTCGGCAGGCTGTCTCTGGCCGCCGTCGTTCTCGTGTGGATCGCCGCCACTTCGCTCTCGCCCAACGTCTGGGGGGGCCTCGCGACCTTCAGGACCGACGTCACCGGCACCATGCGTCCTTCCGCCAGAGCCAAGCGGCTGCAGGCCGACATCATCGCCGTCGAAGACAAGCCCGTGTTCGGCGTCGGCCTCGGCAGGTACCAGTACGAAATCGGCGCGTGCTATCCCACCGGCTGCGACAAGCCCGACGGCATGACAGACAACGTCGCCGCCTACGATCTCAAGTCCGATGAACCCGGCTCGCAGGCGCTGTGGGAAGTCATCCCTGTCGAAGGCGGCCTTGTCCTCACCGCCGCGTGGATGATCCTCCTCGTCTCCGGCGCCGTATCGGCGTTCAGGAACGGCCGCCCGGAAGTCGCCGCTTCCCTTCTCGCCGCCGTCCCCGCTGGGCTCGTGGTACCGGTTTTCGCTCGGGGCATCGGCGTCGTCCTTGCTTTCCTTCTGGCACTCAGCGACGAAAAACCGCGTCCCCCGGAACCCAATCCCGCATGAGCCGTGCCGAGGCCTTCCCCGGCCCGTCTTCCGGATGAACAGAAAGGACTTACCCCATGGCAGTTCTGAACACCACCTTTGAAGGTTCCCGTGCCGTCGAACTCACCACCCGCTCGATACGGCTCGTCGCCGTCTGCGACTGCGGGCCCCGCATTGCCTTCTTCGGGGCGCCCGGAGGCGACAACCTGCTCCTGTGGGCCCCTGGCAAGTATACCCGCGGCGACTGGGACCTGCGCGGCGGCCACCGCGTCTGGATGACACGCCCCGGCGCCGACGAAAGCGAAGACGCCTACGCCCCGGACAACGAACACGGCGAACTCGAAACGCGTGAATTCGGCTTCCGCATCATCGGCGCTCCCGACCCGGTCCGCCGAATCCGGCGCGGAATCGACGTGCGGGCCGTCGAAGACGACAGGCTGCACGTCGACAACTTCATCATGAATACCGGCGACATGCTCACCAGTTGCGGGGTCTGGGCCATCACATGCACTGTCCCCCTCCCCGGCACATCCTACGCTTTCACCGTGGGCGACGGCTCCGGATGGGACAGCTTCTCCATGGTCTTTTTCAAGGAATGGGCCGGACACCACGGCCGCTATGACGACCCGCAGCTCAGCTTCAGGAACGACCTTCTGGTCGTCAACCCGGCCGGCAACGAGAACAAGCGCATGCTACAGTCCCGCCTGGGCATCGCCGCGATGAGCGACCCCGCCCGGGACCTCACCTTCGCCAAGCGCGTCGCCTACCGCCCCGGCGCGTGCTATCCCTTGGGGTGCAACATGGCCTTCTACATCGGCCCGGACAACTTCATGGTCGAACTCGAAACCATGGGCCCGGAAAACACCCTCCGCCCCGGCGAATCCTCCCACAACGTCGAGACCTGGCTGCTACGCCGGGGGCCCCTGCCCCTCGAAGACTCCCGCTGCCTCATCGAACTCTTCTGACCTACCGGTCCAGCCACGCCTCCAGCGGATTCTCCGGCAACCCGTGCCTTCTCCTGCGCTCCTCCAGTATCGGCCTGACGTCCGTGTTGAACGCCCCGTACAGCACCTGTTCGCTCCGCTCGACGTCCGGCGCCCCGCGGTCCGGCCGCAGCTTTTTCAACGCCTCGAAATCCACCAGCAGCGCCCGCGCCAGGGCGGTCTCTATGTTCATCAAGGATTCTATCATTTCCGCGGTCGCGTCCTTTACGTTATGGCTCTCGTCTATCATGAAGTTCACGTCTTCCAGTCTCATCATCCCTCTCCACGCCCCCTCCGCCAGCGCCACCATTATCCTGAACAGCCGGCTCGCATCCACGGATCCCGTTGCAAGGTCGTCGTCGGCGTACTTCGAATCATTCAGGTGGAACCCCCCCAGCACTCCCTCGCGCACCAGGAACGTCACTATCTGCTCCACGTTCGTCCCTGGCGCATGGTGCCCCAGGTCGACCAGCACGCGCACGTTCTCGCCGCATTTCCTCGCGATTTCCGCCGACCGTCCCCAATCCGGTATCGCCGTCGAATAGAACGCCGGCTCGAAGAACTTGTACTCCAGGAGCAGCGTTTCCTCGGCGAACAGCGCCTTCGCCACGTCCCGCACACCTTCCTCGACACGGTCCGCCTGTTCGTAAAGGCTCATCTGTCCGGGTGAATTTGTCCCGTCCGGCAGCCACAGGCTCAGGTTCCTGCTCCCCAGTTCCCGCATCACCCTGATGCACCACAGGCAGTGATCGTTTGCCGCGTCGTCCACTTCCAGCACCGGGTTCGTCACGCTCCCGTAGCGCATGCGGTGGTCCAGCACCCCTTCACCGCGCACGCTGAAGAGGTTCGGGTTCACGGCTCCGGCCTTCAGCCCGTGTTTTTCCAGCAGTCCCTTCAGCAGGGCCACGTCCTCGTCGGTCGACCCGTCCCACGGAAAATGCAGCGCCACCGTCTCGCCCCATCCCGTCAGGTCGCGCACCGCCGCCGCCCGGCCTATCCTTTCCTCCAGCGTCCCGGCATCCGAAGGCGCATTATAGACGGCGAACCTGGTGCCCCCTCGTCCCAGCGCCCACGACGGGACTTCTATCCGCGCCACGTCCAGCGCGCTTATCACGCTCTCGATTATCCCCTGGCCGTACATCGAGGCCGCGTATTCCAGTCCTTCAGACCCCATCGAAAACCCCCTCTCGGTATCCTCGGCTTCGCATGAATTCCTTCACTTTCATGAGCGGCTTCGCTCCGCCCGTCGTCGTCGGATCGAACAGGTTCAGGCCGGCCATTCCGGTCCCGAGTTCCAGGGCGTCGGCGAGGTCCCAGCCCCGGCTAAGCCCGTACACTACCCCGCTGGCGAACGCGTCTCCCGCCCCCACCGATCCCGCTATCTCGCCCGTCGCTATCTCGTGGCTCGGCTGCAGGAAGAGTTCTCCATCCCTGTCCACTCCCACGGCTCCCTCCGGAGCATGTATCACCACGTTCCGCCGCACCCCGGCCCTGATCAGGCCGTGCGCCGCCGCCGCCAGTCCGCTGGGAACCAGCTTCCCGTCGTCCTCCCGCACCTTCTCTCCGGTTATGGCCGACGCCTCAACCTCGTTCACCATCAGGTCGTCCACGTACAGCAGGCTCGGCCCCACCACGCTCCTGAACCGGTCTCCCTCGTCGCTCACCACGTCCATGGACGTCCTCAGCCCCAGCTCCGAAAACCTCCTCAACGCGCCCGCCATAACCGTCCCGTCTTTCTCGTCCGGAGCGTCCATTGCCGACAGGAGCAACGCATACCCGAGCTGCACGTAGCCGTACTTTTCCGCCGCCTTTTCCCACGGAATGTCACCCGGGCCCCACTCCGCACATGCCCCGTACGAATGGAAAAACGTCCGGCTCCCGTCCGACGTGTCGCACATCACGTCCGTGAACGACGTCGGCAGTCCCGGCGCTCTCGCCACCGCCGTCACGTCCACCCCGTAGGACGACAGCTTTTCTATCACGTACGTCCCGAGTTCGTCCTCACCGACCTTCCCCATCGTCGCAACTTCCACCGAAGGATCCAGCACCCTGATGTTAATGGGGTTGTTGCACGCCAGCCCCCCCACGCCCCTCGTCATTTCTCTTATTACTCCCAGCTTGCCCTTCGTGGGGTACGTGTTTATGCGTTTCACGATGTCCACCAGCACCGTGCCGCCGAACAGTAAACCTTTCCCGGCCAACGCGTTTCCTCCTCCTGTTACGCCCATCGGACCATTATCGTTCTTTGCTCCCGCAAATCAAGCCGCGGGGCGCCCTTCCCGTGGCCCCTTCAGGCGCCCGCCCCCCCGTGCCCGCCGCTCATTATCCGCATCAGCCGCGCCTTGAGATTCTCCCGCACTTCCGGCGGCACGAAGCATCCGGCCTCGGGACACCGGCAGGCCTCCCGCAGTTTCTTCAGATCCTCCATCAGCTCCACACATTCCCGGCACCCCTCTTCGGCACAGTTCCGGATCCGCTCCAGCAGCTTCCCGGCCTCTTCCCGGCACAGTTCCCCGTCCAGAAACATCGACACTTTTTCCTTCACCGCGTCACACCCGGGTCCCGGTTTTTTCACAGCAGCTCCCTCTTTTTCATCTCATCCCGTACGGCCTGCCTCGCCCTGAATATCCGGCTTTTCACCGTCCCGGTCTCCGCCCCCGTTATCTCCGCTATCTCACCGTAACTCCTGTCCTCGTACTCCCTCAACACGAACGCCGTCCGTTGTTCGTACGGCAGCCCGGCCACCGCCTCCTTCACCGCCGCCGCCTGCTCGGCCAGTTCGGCGGCTTTCTCTCCTTCGTTTTCGGCCGCAGGTCTGTCGAACGTCCCCGCCGCAAGCTCTCTTTCAATTATCCGTTTCCTTACGCCCCTGTCCCGATGGCGTTTAGCGCACATGAACGTCGCTATCCGGTACATCCACGTAGACAGGCTCGCCTTCGGCTCGAACCCCGCGGCGTCCTTCATCACCTGTACGAACACCTCCTGGACCACGTCTTCCGCTTCCTGCCAGTCGCCCATGCACCTGTACGTGTATTTCAGCAGACGTTCCGAATACCTTTCGTATATCTCCACAAACGCCTTTTCGTCTCCCCCTGCGAAACGTTTCAGCAGCTTGTAGTCCCGGCGCTTGTCCGGCGGAAGCGCGGCGTCTCCGCCCATTCCGTTGCTGTTTCTGCTCCCGTCCATTCTATCTCCTGAACGCCGCTCCATGTTCCGCACGCCGTCCCCCGTGTGCTTCACCAAGTATACACTCGAGGGTGTTTCCGGCCACGTAATCCGCATGCAGCGCCCGTCCTTGGAGTTGATAAACTTCCGCTTCGCGGTATCATTGCTTCCGTTCACATAGCAGCTGTTGAGAGGACGCCCGTGGCAGGTGAAGTTGCTGGCGGCTATAGGATTGAAAAACTTCTGGAGGAATGGCCTTCCGGCGCACTCTACCGCGCCTACCAGGCCTCGCTTGAACGCAGCGTTCTCCTGCGCGTCGACAAGCTTCCGCCGGGATCCACCCCGCGCGACAAGGCTGCCCTGCTCGGCGCTGCACGCAGACTCGGCGCCCTCAACCACAGCAACGTCGTCCGTATCCTGGAAGTCGGCGAAACAGCCGACGCCATCTACTGCTCCATGGAATACCCCGGCGATATGTCCCTCGACCGCCTCATGAACGAAAAAGGCAAGCTTTCTCCGCCCGAAGCCGTCGGCACCGCACTCCAGGTCCTCACCGCTCTCCAGTACGCCTTCGACCAGGAAGGCGTCATCCACGGCGCCCTTCGCCCACAGGTCGTCTTCATCACGCAGGATGGGTTCGTCAAGGTTGCCGAATTCGGCATGGACCGCAAGCGCTCCAGGCTCCAGATGGGACGCGACGCTCAGTACGTGCCCCCCGAAAAAGTCTCCGGCGGCACGCTCGACGAGCGCAGCGACATCTACTCCCTCGGCGCCATCCTCTACAGGGCGCTTTCCGGCAGGCTCCCTTTCCAGGACATCGATCCCAGGCGCGTCCTCGCCAGGCAGGTCGATGAAAGCCCCAGGCCCCTTAAGGAAGTTTCCCAGGATACTCCCATCGAACTCGCAGCTGTCGTCGAAACCGCCATGCGCAAGGACCCCAGGATGCGATACCAGATCCCGGGACAAATGGCGTCTGCTCTCCAGAGCATCCAGGTCTGACGCCCTTCAACGTTTCCCCTCCTCTCCCGGCCGCCGCACGGCTGTTGCTCTTTCACCTCTCACCGGTTAAAATCATTGTCCTTGGAAGGAGGGCCCCATGTCGAGACGCCTCGTTCTCTTGTCTTTCGCCGTCCTGTTCGCTGCAGCCTCTTCCCGGGCGGAAACCAGGGTGCTCCTCGATTTCGAATCCGATGACACACTCCGCTTCTTCGACTTCAAGCAGAAATCCTCCGCCATTGTCCCCGACCACGCCACCCATGGCGAACACTCCATGCGCATCACGAACGGCGAATACATGGTAAGCTGGCGTCCTCCCGTCACCGGCTCATGGGCCGGTTTCGACGTCCTCCGCTTCGACTACTACAACGATACCCGCTCACCCGTCAAGCTCTACATACTCGTAGGCGACCAGGCCTGGCGCGACAAGGACAACGGCACCTACTGGAACCGACATAACGGCGGCGATATCCTTCTCCCGGGCGCCGGAACTATAACCATTCCCATACGCGGCCTCTACAGGGGCGAAGCCGGCAGCCGCAATAACGACATCAAGCGCAATATCGACGTCGATTCCATCGTCCGCCTCGACCTCGGCTTCTCCGGACAGCCCGGCAGCATCTACATCGACCACCTCCGCCTAGAATCCGCCTCCCTCCCCGCTTTCCTCAAGGCCTTCGACTTCGGCCCCGCCAGCCAGCCGCTCGAACCCGGCTTCACCTGCATCACGTGGGACACGCTCTCCTCCGCCGGCGCCCCTTTCGGTTTCCACCCCAGGCGCCGCCCCTGGCATGCAAACCGCGCTCGCGACGATACCTTCCCCACCCCGCTCCTCCAGGACTTCGTCGAAACCAATGAATGCACCTTCCAAGTCTCTATCCCCGACGGTTCATACCACGTCTGGATGGTCTACGACGACTGCGGTTACTGGGGCGGCGAACAGGCCAGGCACGTCCGCCGCGAAGTCGTCGCCGAAGGCTCCACCGTCTATTCCGAAACCCGCCCTCTCGGCTGGGCGCATTCCCTTTATGATTTCCAGGACGTCGAAGCCCTCCCCGGCACCGATTTCTGGCAGACCTACATGACGAAACTCTTCCGCCCCGTCGAATTCGACGTCCAGGTCGCAGGCGGCGTCCTCGATATCGAATTCAAGGCCGATAACCACTGGTCCAGCAAAGTCGCCGCTCTCATCATCTATCCCGCCGAAAACCGGACCGAAGGTGACCGCTTCATCTCCGGCCTCTGGGCCGCACAGCGCTCCGCCTTCCTCGCCAAAGCAATTGATACCACCCCCGCCGCTCCGGAAATGCCCCCGGGCCTCAAATCCTCTCCTGTCGTCCTCTTCTCCGTCGGCAAGGATGAAGCGGTCTCTCCCAATACCGTTCCCGCCGCAGACCGGATTCTCAAGAGCGTCGATCTCTCCGCCGCACGCGGCGAAAACGAACCCGTCATCTTCGGCATCCGCGCCAATACCGCCCTGAGTGACGTGTCCGTGGAACTCTCATTCGCGCGCGCCGGCGCTCGCCAGAGCATAGGGCTTACGCCCATCCCGGCATCCGCCATAAAGCCGCAGGTCGCCTGGTACCTCGGCCGCAGGAGCTTCAACAACATCGCTTACAACTACGTTGCCCACACCCTGCGCCCCGCCTCGGGATTCTCCGTACCCGCGGGCCTCGCCAGGCAGGTCTGGGTTGACATCGCCGTGCCGGAAAACACCCTCCCCGACCGCTATTCGGGCTCGCTCGTTGTCAAGTACACCGCCGGCGACAGGGAAAACACCTTAACCGTGCCGGTCGCGCTCACGATCCTCCCCTTCAGGCTCGACGATACCCCGTTCAACATGGGCTTCTACGGCATCACCCCCCCCGGCCTGCTCGACGGCCCCACGCAATCGACCCTCCAGGACGCGATCTTCTCCACGCTCAGATCCTACCGCATGAACACCTTCTCCGGCGGCCCCGACATGGTCCTGAGGGGCTTCAGGAACGGCGAACCCGACATTGACTTCTCCGCCATGGACGCCTTCATGAAACAGGCCCGCGAAAACGGCTTCGACAGGCCCTATGTAAACTATGGCGGAGGCGGTATTTCCGGCCTTTACAGCCGCCACGGCTACGTCATCGGGGACGAAGGCAAAAAACTTGCGCAGGACACCGGCCTTGATTATGAAGAAGTCTGCCGCCGCGCTTTCGAAGCATACCGCAAACATGCCGAAGCTAACAACTACCTCCCCCTCATCCTCGGCCTCGTGGATGAAACCCGCGTCAAGGAAGTCGCCAGGGAACAGCTCGTCCTCCAGCGCGCCTTGAACAGCGCCGCCCCTTGGCTCAAGACCGGCGGCTCCTATTCCGTCTCCTTCTCCCACCCCAACCCCGGCGAACTCGAACGCCTTCTCCAGGAAATGTTCGTCACGCTCAGGGTGAACTTCATGAACAACCACGACGCCGCCGTCGTAGCGAAAGCCAACGAAGTCGGCAACGAACTCTGGATATACAACCAGGGCCAGTCACGGTATTCGTTCGGCTTTTACCAGTGGGCCGAATACGCCAAGGGTATCAAGGGCCGCATGCAGTGGCACCTCTTCGTCCAGCACGGCTGGCAGTACTTCGACCTCGACGGGCGCGAGCCCGACACCGGTGTCATCGCGTACCATTCAAAGCTCGGCATTCTGCCCACCGTCAACCTCGCCCGTATCCGCGAAGGCGTCGAAGACATGCTCTACTGCCAGACTCTTTCCAACCTGCTGAAGCGCCGTCCCAACCACCCGGCGGCAGGCGAAGCCCGCCGGGTTCTTGACCGCATCGAGAAGGACATTGCCGTACACCAGAATTCATGTCCCGGCTGGCTGGACCAGGATGATTACCGCAAGCGCATATCAGATCTGATAGTCGAAATGTCGAAATAGCCGCCCGGACGAACGCATGGAACACGGCATTCGCAAATTTCGTGCCGGATCTCACAATCCGCTACGGACGTATACGGCGCACACGTGAAAACGGCCTGAAAACGTCTGCACAGTCGCAATTCGGCGCCCACTCACCATTGCCTGTGGCCTGCCCACCTATCAGCGAGAGAGCGCGATTCCCGCGCAGGCTCCCTTGCATACGGTCCCGCCCGACAACTATGCTCAATTGCTGTTAAGCAGGGGGGCGCAGGCAGCGGGGCGTGTGGGTCAGGCGAGATACTTGCGGAACCAGGCGATGCCTTTTTCATACATGGCGTCGGTATACATGTGGCGGGTGTCTTCGACGTGGACGGCGAGGTTTTCCGGGCAGCCGGCTTTTTCATAAGCGGCTTTTACGGCGGGCAGAGTTTCCTGGAAATCGGCGTACTTGAACGTCCCGTCGGCGGTGCCCGCGCAAAGCAGCACCGGCGTGGGAGCCGCCGCGGCGTAGATGTCGGTGAGTTCGTAGCGGGGCATCATACCCGGGATGAACCACGCCCCCGGCATCGTTTCGCCACGTTCGATGCGGCCCCTGTACGTGTTGATCCCGCAGGAAATGACGGCGGCCCTGATGCGGCGTTCGACCGGCAGCGTCACGAGCGACGCCATGGCGCCCATCGAATGGCCCGTGACACCGATGCGGCCTGAATCCACTTCGCTCCTTGTCTGAAGATAGTCTATGGCCCTGCCGGCTTCGTAGGCAAAGAGACCGGCCATGGTGCGCCCGGCGAGGATGAGTTCGTGTATGGCCATGGTGTCGCCGGTCCAGTCCCTGATGCCGCGGCGCTCTTCAAACGCCCGCTGATCGGCGGCGAACGTGATGAACCCGGCGCGGCAGTACTTGAGCGCGTATTGGGCGTAGGGAGCACCTATGCGCCCGGCGGCTTCGGATTTGCCTATGGCAAACTGCCCCGCGTGCTGGTGGATGCAGAGGACCGCGGGGGCGGGGAATTCAATGCCGTCGGGGATGAGCATGTAGGCGGGGATATCGACTCCGGGCTCGGAAGTGAAGAGGAGCTTTTCCCGAACGTAGCCGTCTTTCCGCGTGACTTCGAGGACGCGCGGGTTCAGGTCGCATTTTTCGGCCACGGGACCCAGGAGGCGCCGGTAGTCTTCGAGAAACTTATCGTTCACGGGGAACCTCCTTATAATGAAAGCGCGCGGCCATTCTAGCCCGGCGCGCCGCGGGAAGCAATGTATAATGGCACCGTTCCGCAGGCAGGGAGGAAAATCATGCTCAGGAAAGCCGCGACAATAGTCGCCATCGCAGCGATTCTCGGTTCGTGCAGCGGCCGGCAGCCCGAACCCGGGCTCCGGGAAACGGATACGGCCGCCGGGGAAGCCACCGCGCCGGAGACGCCGGGAACCGATGTCCTGAAACCGGCCGACGCCCTCGCAGCGGAAACCGTGGAACCCGGCCCGGCCGAAGATGCGCCGGAGGAAACGGCGCAACCGGAAACGCCGGAACCCGAGGCGGAGGAACCTGCGGAAACGCCTGCCCCCGAAGCCACTGAACCGGAGCCGGCCGGGGAAGCGCCGCAGAAACCCGGTGGCCCGACTGTGTACCACAGGATGAGTTTCGACGGAGGGATGGAAGGATTCGAGGCGTCGGGGGCGGCGAAGGTGTCGCTGACGGACGATGCCGCAAACGGCAAGGCGCTGCTGTGCGTCTGCGAGGGCAAGTGGGCGGGGCCGGCACTGGCTTTCGATATCGCCGGGTCCAAAGGTCTGAAGATGGCGTTCCTGGCGAAGGGGAAAAACTTCGGACGGGCGTCTCTCAACGTGTCCGACCGGCGTGCCGGAGACAACACAACGAGTTACGCCCCCCGCATGCTGCCGGACGGCGAATGGACGCCGGTGGTCTACTACCTCGACCGCTTCCGTTACAACTCGTCGAACGAGGGCTACGTGGCAGAGGAAACGGCGTACAGCGGCGTGAGATTCTTCGGGCCGGACCCAACGGGAGAGACAACATTGACGCTGGATAACTTCGTCATCTACCGGGGCGATGACACGGACGCTCCTTCGGCCGTGACCGGGCTGAAAGCAACGGTGACGGCCGAAGGGATAGAGCTCACGTGGGACCCCGCACGGGATAACGTGGGCGTGATGGAATACGAAATCGACCGGATGGGGGAAGGCGAGGACGGTTCGGCGTTCGGGACGGGAATCTACGACAGCAAAAAGTACGCGGCAACGTGCAGGACGCGATTCATCGATACGACGGCTCGGAGGGGCAATACGTACACCTACATGGTGCGGGCGTGCGATTTCGAGAACAACCTGGGGCCGTCGCGACTCTTCGTCAAGGCGACGTCCGCTCTCGCCGTACCGGTGCAGAAACCGGCTGAGCGGACGCGGGAGGAACTGGACAGGGCCGTGTACGCGGTGAAGGTACGAGAGGTGCATGAGCGCGGCAGAGGAAAGGTGCGCAAGGGCCACGTGTGTTTCTACGGCGATTCGCTGACGCACGCCACTAGCTACCCCCAGGCAGGGCAGGCGGCGCTGGGAATATTCACGGTGGCGGCGCACGGGTTTTCCGGCCAGACGACGAGTTATGCGAAAGACCACGTGGAGGAGATACTGGACAGGGAGAACCCGGAGTTCCTGTGCGTTATTTTCGGGACGAACGACCTGCGCATAGGCATGCCGAGTGACGAGCAACTCAAGCAGTGGCTGGACAACATGCAGACCGTGGCGGAAGCCGGACAGAAGCGCGGGACCGTGGTGATGTTCGGGACGGTGCCGCCAAAGGGCTTTACGGACCCGGATTCCAAGCCTGAGGCCCGGTACAACGAAGCGCTGGCCGAGCGCGCACAGAGCATCGGCGTGCCGGTGGCTTATGTGTTCCAGGAGATACAGGCGGCAGGCGACAGGAGAAACTACATTTCCGGCGACGGAATACACTGGACCGGGGCGGGGATGGAAAAGGCCGGAATCGCCTGGGGAAAGACGATGAAGCATGTGCAGTGGGTGCTGCGCGACGGGCCGTAAGACTCCCCGAGGCGGGATCTACTGCGACAGCAGTTCCACGACTATCCGGGCGTTTTCAGCGGCCTGGTTCCTGTATTTCTGGAACATGCCTACGTCCACGATATCACCGGGCTTGATGTTGTCGAAGGCGAACCGGAAGGCCGCGCGGGTATCGTCGGGGGTGGAGCAGTTGCGGCTGGCGGCCATGATCTTGTAACCGATGCAGGGCTTGTCGAGCTCGCGCATGAGAGCGGTCATGACGAGGGGGTCTTCCGCCGGAAACTGGTCCTGGGCGTAGGCGTTCTGGTCTTTGGCGGGAGCAGACTTGTACTTTCTGGCGAGGTTGTAGAAGGAGCACATGTAGAAGTCGGTTCCCCACGCGTGGTCTTCCGCGTACTTTATTACGTCGGGGATGTGGCTTGCAATGCCGCAGGGAAGGCCGCTGTCTTTCATGAATTTGACGATATCGGCGACTTCGTCGATCCTGCCGGTATGCCAGCAGTTGTCCACGTGAGTTCCGTGGTGATATACGGCAACCGGCTTGTAGTTGAGAATTTCACGGATATTGGCATATATGTCCGCAAACTCGGATGCGGTCTGCGCTATCCACTGGATCTTGCCGCCGTTTAGGCGGTGCTCGAGGAAAGCGCGCATCTGGTGGCGGTCGCCGCGCGACTGGAAGGTGTTGATACCGTTCCCGAGGCATTCGTCGAGCAGGGCCAGGATGTTGGGCATGGTGTAGTATTCGATGAAGTCACGGTCCATGGCGGCGTCAAAGTGGGAAAAACCGCTCAGGGGATTGCCGCCGCAGATGAGCCTGGATATTTTCAGACCGCAGAAATCGACTAGCGGAACGGAAACCATGGGGAACCTCCCTACATAGGGCCGCGCCCCCCTATTACTAGCAGGTCCGCGCGCGCGGTCAAGGGCGGAAGGACCGCCGGGCAAAATCGTTTGACAATGAAGGCCGGTTGACTTATTTGTATTCGTAACCGCCTGAAGCATTTCAATGAAAGGAACGAGCCGTGGAAAAGATACGCGCAGCATGCGTGCAGTTTCAGCACGCGATGGGAGACAAGGAATACAACCTGAAGAAGGTGGAGGAGTTCTGCGGGAGCGCTGCAGCCGCCGGCGTGAAGGTGGTGTGCTTTCCGGAATGCTGCATATCGGGCTACTGGCACCTGCGGAAGCTGTGCCGGGAGGATCTGGCGGCGCTGGCCGAACCCGTGCCGGACGGCCCGGCGTGCCGGAAGCTGTCGGAGCTGTCAATAAAGCACGGGATGATAATAGGGGCGGGCCTGGCCGAAGTGGACGCCGACGGAAAACTGTACAACACGTACGCGGTGGCCCTGCCGGACGGCAGCATGAAAAAACACCGGAAGATCCACACGTTCATAAGCCCGCACATGGAGTCGGGCTCGGAATACACTGTGTTCGACACGGACCTGGGCTGGAAGATAGGCGTGCTGATCTGCTACGACAATAACATAATAGAGAACGCCAGGATGACGGCGCTGCTCGGGGCGGACATCATAATGGCGCCGCACCAGACCGGCGGATGCAACCTGAAAGACCCGAATTCAATGGGACTGGTGGACAGGGCGAAATGGGATAACCGTGAAGCGGACCCGGAGGCCGTCGAAGAGGAACTGAAAGGAAACAAGGGGCGAGGCTGGCTGATGAGATGGCTGCCGAGCAGGGCTCACGACAACGGCGTATTCTACCTGTTTTCAAACGGGGTGGGACCCGACGACGACGAGATCCGTACGGGGAACGCTATGATCATCGACTGCTACGGACGGGTGATTGCGGAGACATGGAAGGCCGGGGATGACATGGTGGTGGCGGATCTGGACCCGGCGCTGTTCAAGAAAGTAACCGGGCGGCGGTGGATACGGACGCGGCGACCGGAACTGTACGGAAAGATATGCGAAGGGGCCGGCTCGACCGAAGACGTGAAAAAAGTCCGCTTTGAACACGAGAAAGAAGCCTGAGGAGGGCATCCGGAGATACCCTCCTCAAAGCCACGCGTTATTCCTGCGGCGCTTCGCCGGGGGCCTGCTGCGAGTCGTCCCGGGGGGCGGATTCTGCAGTTCCGGGACGGGGCGCTTCTTCGGCGGCAGCGGGCTCTTCAGCGGACGGGGTGGAATCTTCGACCGAGGATGGAAGCGGTGGGGGCTGAATCGAAGCGCCGTTCCGGCGGCCGCGCCCGGCGGGAGCCGTGGAGCGCGGAGCTCCAAGGATTCTGACGCTGAAAACCGCTAGTATGACGGCGAAGAGGCCGAGGCCCCAGGCAAGGTTGCCGAAGCGCGTCCACTTACGCACGGGCCTGGCGTCGAACCAGACAGCCATTTCGGTGTCGGGGCTCACCTGGAGGGCCCGCTGGAAACGCAGCCCCTTGCCTCGTTCCACCATGTTGATGCGGAGCGGCCAGTTGAACCCTGCGGCGGCTTCCTGCTGGCCGAGCATGCGCTGAGCGATGAGTTCGAGGTTGTCGTTGTCTTCCTTGTCGAGGGAGTTCTGGACGCGTTCAGCCTGCTGGGCGCTGAAGTTTTCACCGAGATCAGCTATGCCGGGCAAGCGCGCTTCGGTCCCCTGCAACTGGTACGACGGGCGCATCTTGGTGCGGCGGCCGAGAACGTTGACGATGACCTGCTGTTTCTGGAGCTTCTGTCCCTTGACGCGCGCGTCTTCGTTGAGATCGCGGTCGAAAACGGACATGTTGCCCGCCATTTCGAAGGCCTGCCTTGCGTTCCACTGTTCGCCGGCGCTGGCGTAGGACTGCGCCTTGTCCAGGAGTTCCTTGACCTTGCGTTCTTCCTGAACCTGGGTCTGTTGCGCCCTGAGAAGGATGGATTCGAAGGTATCCGTCTGGGGATACTCGTAGCGGTCGAAAGTGAGCGTGCCTTCGAAATCCCCGTACTTGTAGCCCGGGGGCATGTACAGCAGCCACGAGACGTTGCGCAGCGGCAGATCAAACTCGGGCCCCTGGAATTTCGGGACCCGTGTACGCCAGCCTTCCGGAGGTGGAGAGACGTAGATGAACTGTATCTGGACGGGTATTTCGCCCTGGGCGGCCTGCCCGAGGGGAACGAGAATCAATTCACGGCCGTCGTCCCCGGTCCTGACGGAGGGGATGACGGAGCCGCCGCCGACAAGGAGCGTCCAGATCCTGGCGCCCCTGGGGAGGCGGGTTTCGAGGTAGCGCTTGCCGCCAACCATGAGGTCCATGTCGACGCGATTGAGCGTCATGCCGGACTCGGTGGCCAGGGAAACGATGTCTATTCTCGAAACGTTGGCCTGAAGCAGGTCGGCGCTTTCATGTCGAAGGGCGTCGAATTCGAGGTTGTAGTCGGAGCGTGTGCTGGTAAAGCAGAAAGCGGCGCCGGAGAGGTCTCCGGAGCCGAAACTGCGCGGAATGTTCCTGGCTTCCGCAACCTGGAGGTCGTCGCTTTTCGAGGCAGAGCTGACTTCGACTTTCTCGGTGGCGTAAACGGCGATAAAGCCTTTCTGCAGGTCGACGTCGAGGGCGCGCGCCTGTTCGATCCTGACGCGGCCTTTCGCCCTGTCGAACTGCGTTTCATAGCGGACGGTGAGCGGATATGGGCCGCTGCTGAGCCTCGTGCCGAGCGGGACCCATTTCTTGACGAGTTCGACCCTTCGCCGGCCCGGCATGCCGGGTACTTCCTTGACGTTGGCGATATAGGGGCCGACGATATCCAGGCCCATGGCGTCCGCGGGGACTTCGATGGTAAAAACCTTGACGCCCGCATTATGGATGTTGTAGCGGAGATAGGTATTATGGCGGACCAGGCCTTCGGCGACCCTTGCAACGTGGAGAAAATCAACCATGACGCGCGGCTGGATTACTTCGGTGTTGAGCTTGAGGTTCCACGAGGGCCTGAGGAGTCTGAAGGCCAGCCAGCCCTGCTCCCTTATGCCGAGTTCGACCGGATTGAGCTCGCTGACGCCGTCACGCGAGGCCACGGCCAGCCTGACGCCCATGTGGCTCTTGACGATGATCTTCCCGGAATGCTTGAGCGCGTTCACGACTTCGACACGGGGAACATCGAGCTGCCTGGGCAGGTCGGTGTAGATGCTGCTGAGGCCGAAATCGAGGCGGACCGCCCCCATGAACCTCTTGTTAAGGTGGACAGTGACGACCCTGCGTCCATCCACGTCTTTTTCATCCCAATGGCTGACTTCCGGGGCGTGGAGGGCGTCTATATCGTAACCCTTTGGAATCAGCAGGCTTATCGAAAAGACGCCGGCCTTCGAGATGGCGACGGTCATACGGCCCTTGAGGATAAGCTTGTCGTCGTCGACGTCGAAAATGGAGTCTTCTTCGGCCCTTATTTCAGGGCGGACTTCCTGGATCTTGGCAGTGAGGGTTTCGCCCGTCTTTTCGTGGCGGAAGGCGTACCTGACGTCTGACGACTGCAGGTTGCCCGCAAGACTCATAAGGGCGGTGGAATCCCTGGCGAAGTCGTCCACGTTCATGGTCATCGGGTGGGAGCCTATTTCCATGGAGACCGCCTGGCTGGAAGCAAGGCCGATGACACCGCGCTGGTTCACTGCGCCTTTTACTTCCGGTATTCCTATCGTGACTTCATAGGGAAGGCTGTCGCGCGAAATCTGTGTGACGACATGGAGCGTGTATTCGCCGATAGCGGGCTTGGAGAGGTGGGCTTCAAGGTTCCTGGTGGCGGGGTCGAAACGCCAGGCGCCAACATCGGCGCCGTCAACGGAAGTGACGGTCATGCCTTGCGGGATGCTGAGGACGATATCCTTGAGCTCGCCCTGCGCAATCTGAAGCCTTATGTCATGGCGGCATTCGGCAAGGCCGGTGTCGAAGAAAACAAGGCTGGAAATCTGGGCGTAGAAAGACGTGGCTTCAAGACTGCGCTGGCGCGCACGCGGCCGCCAGATGAAGAAAACGTCGTCTCCTGGGCCCACGGTGGCCTTGACCTTGCTGACGCCGTCAACTTCTTCCCTTGTCAGGAGCATGGCGGTAGGGGATTCGACTTCAAGACCCGTCTTGGGAATATCGAGCGAGACCTTGTTGCGGAGGGCAAGCGGCAAGGGCATGCTGAACTGCGAAATCTGATCGTCCTGAGCCTTGGGCAGCGGCATCAGGAATTCGATGCCGATATCGTGTTTGCCGCCGCGCACGGTGGAGAGATAGTACATGCCGCGGTCTTCTTCCACCTTGAAAACGCGTTTCACGGCTTCCATATCGGTAAGGAGTATGGCCGACTTGGGCATGACCGGCACAGTGACGGGCCTGCGGGAATCTATGGACAGGGTGAGCTTGACCGACATGCTGTCATCTTCGGCGACGAGGGTGCATTCGACGGACTCAAGAACGGGGGGCTCGCTGTCTTCTAGAGCCGCCGCGCGCGAGGCGCAGCCGAGGCTCAGGAAGGCCAGAAGGAACGCCGCCGAAGCAACGGTCCTGGAGGGAATGTTCCAGAAGCGGCCTCGTCCGACGAGATAGACGACTGCAGCCGCCGGTACGCCGTAGGTAAGGAGGTGGCCCAGGACGGCTGCCCCAACGGGAAACTGCGCCATAGCGAAGACGATGCCCGCGACGGCGAACGCTATGAGGGCCTTTCTGCGCCGGTCCCTTGCGACCGCCGAAACAACGGCGGCCACGGAGAGCAGCGGGACGAGAACCGCTCCGAAAAGGGTGGCGTCCCTGCGCCAGACCGGCACGAGGGTGGCTCCGACGGAAAGGGATTCCTGCTCGCCGGTATCGAGAACCTGCGTGAACACAAGGCTGGAAACACGCCTGCCCGTATCGCCGGGCATATGCTTGGAAAAAGCAGCGAACACGCCGACAATGAGCCACGCGGCAACCAGCACGCACACTGCGAGTTCCCGGATGGGGGCCCGGCGCTTGACGGCGGCCACGGCCAGAAGTATGAAGAGCACCACGAACAGCTGCGGAAAACCAATAATCCTCGAAAGCCCCCACTCGAGGCTCTGCACCACGGCGAGCGCGACGGCGGAAAGCCCGCGCCGGCGGGCATAAGCGGAGTCCGGCACCATGTTGCCTGCGGGATCGATCAATTCCCTGTCGCCGGAAACCGAAAGCGTCCAGCGAGAGAAAGTGGAGGTGATGTTGCCCTTGGGAGCGACAAGCAGAAGCCTGCCGCCCCAGCCGAGTTCGCCGTGGGACTGGCCGTACTTGAGCGTGACCGTCATGGGCTTGTTCGGGTTGGGGTTCCTGTCGAGGGGCACGAGCAGCCGCTGCTCCCTGGCGTCAAACGATGCCGGTATCCTGGCCGTAGTGCCGTCGGCGCCCACGGAGTGGACCTGTACGCCCGTGGCGTCTTTCGGCATGTCGACGGCGAGGAACTGGCTGTTCGTGTTCTTGATCATGTAGCGCGCAGTGGTGAGGGATTCGGTATGGCCGTCCTTCAGCACGGAAAGCTGGGTGTCGAGTTCGGCCATTTCGACGACGACGGCAAGGAGTTCGCCCTGGTCGTAGGGCTTGATCTCGATGGAAGCCCTGTGCGGCGCGCCGACGTACTTGTAGGTCTTGAGCATGGGGGCGTTGACGGAAAGGTTGTAGGGGACTTCCTCCCTGTCCACTTCCAGCATGGCTGTGTCGATCGAGCCCTTGGGGGTAAGTTTCAGGTTCTGCCTGCTGGCGACGACGATGAAACCGGTCTGGGTATCGACCTGTTCGCATTCCACGCCGCCGACCACGACGGTATCGCCGCTGTCATAGTTGAGGTTGTAGGTGACGAGCAATTCGTAATGGCCGATGACCTTCTGCTGAAGGAAGACGGTCCAGTGCTCGCCGTTATTGGACCAGCGCCTGACGTCCTTGCTGATGAATTCGACGTTCTGGAATTCCTTGGGTATCCTGAAATGAAACTCGTCCACCGGCGCACCGGAGATGAAATAAAGGATCGTGACGCTGCCGTAGAGAACGCCGTCGCCCAGTGACATCAGGTGGAAGCCTTCGACCCCGATACCCGCGGATTTCTCCTTGGCGTTCATTTCCATGGACCATTCGGAAGACCGGAACCTGTAGGCGAATTTGGGGTCGGGGAGCTTGGTGGTGATGGAACCGGCATGGACTTCCCTCAGGCCGTCGATCCGGGGAGCGTCGAGATCAACGCCTTCCTCGGCGCCGATGACAATATCGCCCCGCTCGTTCTTGGCGCCCCTGACTTTGAATCCGGCGATTTTCAGCGCGGCGCCGACGGGGCTCTTGCCGAGTTCGAGGCGCAGGTTCACTAGGGTGGTGCCGAGAACGGGGCGGCTGAAATGCACTTCGACTTCCGAGGCGCCTTCGGAACGGACCGTATAGTCGTCCACCAGGGCCCCCTGGACCGAAGAGACCATGAAGCCGGCAGGTATTTCGACCACGATGTTCCTGATGGGTGCTTCCCGGATGTCGAGGTTCATGTCGGCGGTCATGACAAGGTCGTCCTCGCGAACGCTCATGGCAAGGCTGCTGCTCGCGTCATATGCCGGCACGATATCGGAAAGCGTCACGTTCACCTGGTAAGGGGTCGTGGCATACATGTAATAGAAAGCGTTGCTGCCTGGAAGGTGGCGGGGGTGTTCCCTGTCGAGAACGATGCGCGGGAAAGCGGAGTTGTCTATCTGGCTCAGGCCCCCCGTGGTATTCATCATGAGGCGTATGGCGCTGTCGGTGCCGACGGTAAGGTAGCCGCCGGCCCGGATGACGCCCAGCGGCTCGATAACCGGCAGGTCCAGGCTGGCCGGGAACGCGCTGACGGCCTGTTCGGCGACTACTTCGAGAGCGTACTGGGACGTCCTGGGGCGGTTGAGCTTCACGAGAAGGCGTCTCTCGTCGCCTTCGGTCGAGATCTGCCAGTCCCTGATGTAGGCGCCGCGCACCTGCGTCACGTTCAGTGCGCCGGGGATTTTGAATGCCACCTCGGAGAGCTTCCCCTGGGAAATATCAAAAACAAACAGGTTATTCATGCGCAGGGCGCCCGCGCTCGCCACCGCCACCGTGTTGGCCTGGGAACCGAAGACGAGCTTGGCGTCGAGTTCCTGGACTTTGGGTTTCCACCTGACGGTGAACGGCCTGCCGGATCCCATGACGGCGGTCACGGTAAGGACGTTCTCTTCCACCTTGCGGCCAAAGCGCATCGATCCGGGGAAGACAACTTCCAGGTCGGTCCTGTCGCAGACAACTTCCAGTTCGCGCATGTTGGAAGACGGCAGGTAGAATGTAGTCTCGCGCCAGTCGCCGTCGCCGACGATGGTGGGACGGCAGGCAAATGTCACTTCGACGTCGTACTTGCCGCCGCGCGGCCACGACATGTAATAAACGCCCGAGTCCTTGTCATAACGGATCTCGCTCCCTTTCTGGGGCTTGACGACTTCCATGAGGACAAGGTCGCCTGCGAAAAGCGGGATTTCCTGGCGCCGGCGGAGGCTGTCCACCTTGCAGGTGAGCCTGAAGGTGATGTTCTCGCCTTCGATGTGCCCTTTCACTGCAAGGTCGGAGACCTTGACGTTCTCGTTTTCGACGATGTTGGCGAAGGGAGGAGCCGACTGCTCGCGTTTCGCCGAGGCCATCAGCCTCCGCAGTGCCTGTTCCTGCTCGGCCTGTCTCCGCAGGTTATCGGCCGCGACCTGGGAAGAAGCGGCGTCGGCTGCATATAGAAGCGGCATCACTGCGAACAGAAGCACCGACGTCAGCGTCATGCATCTTTTCATCTTGCGTCCTCCTCACGGCAGGCGGGCCCGGGTTACTGCGCCCTGGGCAGTCCCTTGGCACGCTTCACCAGCCATATCAATTCGCTCAGCTTGGGATCCTGAACGGTCCCCCCACCGACCCCGATCTCCTGATACATGCCCAGGTACGACAGCATTTTCATGACGTCGTCCAGGTTCCCGCCACTTGCATGTTCGCTTTCGCGCAGGATTTCTGCAAATTCGGCAACGGCGGCGGCAAGGTACAGCCGCGGCGCCTCCTCCACCTTGTAGCTGCGGGGCAGGTCGCCCGGAATGCCGCTCGATATCTCCTCGACGCGGCCGCTGTCGGCGTCCCTGTAGCGGACGTAAACGGTGCCGATGTCGGCGGGAAGAACGCCGGCGGGAGCAGGCACGACCTCCAGCTCGTAAAGCGCCGTGGCCGACTGGCCGCTGCCGACTTCGCCGGCGTCTATCGCATCGTTGCGGAAGTCCTTATCGGCGATATCGCGGTTCTCGTAGCCTATCAGCCTGTACCGCCTGACGCGCCGCGGATCGAACTCCACCTGTATCTTTGCGTCATAGGCGATGGTCTGGAGCGACGCCGACATCTCCTCGCCGAAGACGCGCCGCGCCTCGGCATACGAGCCTATGAACTGGTAGCTGCCGTCGCCCCTGTTGGCAAGCTCCTCCAGCACCGCGTCGTTGTAGCTGCCCACGCCGAAGCCCGTGCTGTTGAAGGTGATCCCCATCTCCTTGTAACGCTCGACCCTGTGAAGCATGTCGGCGGCCTCTGTCGACCCCATGTTCGCCACGCCGTCGGAAAGCAGCATCACGCGGCTCATAATGCCCTTGTTGACCCTGCCGGAGCGTATCGCATCGTTGGACATGTTGACATAGACGCGCTGGGCGACTTCGTAACCGAGGGCCAGGCCTTCCAGCATGTTGGTCGAGCCGTCCGCTTTTATCGAATCAACGGCGGCCAGTATCCGTTCCGTGTCGGAAGCGCTCGCGGCTTCCAGAAGAATGGTCGCACGGGTGCCGTAGGTCACGACCGATACCCTGTCGTTGGGAGCCAGCACGCCCACCAGCTGCTTTATGGAATACTTCAGCAGCGGCAGCCTGTCCGGGAGGTCCATGGAGCCGGAAGAATCCACGACGAACACAAGGTTCGCAGGTTTCCTCGCTTCCCTGCCGATGACCCGGCCGACGACTCCGACACGCAACAGCGTGAGACCTTCGCCGAACGGCGACGGCATGGCCTTCGTATCCACGTGGAAAACGCCGCCCGACCTGCGCGGGTAATTGTAGTCGAAAGCGTTTATGAATTCTTCCATGCGCACGGCACCGCGGGGCGGCAGGTAGCCGGCCGAGATATAGCGCTTGGCCAGCGAGTAGGACGCGGTATCGACATCCAGTGAGAACGTCGAAAAGCGATCCTTGTCCGCCAGCACAAAGGCGTTGACGGGAACTTCCTTGAATACCGCCCCGTGAAGCGTTTCGACCTCGCGGCCCTCAACGGGCACCTCTTTTGTTTCCGTGGGTACGTCCGCGATGGTGGACTCCGCAACGACGGCCTGTTGCTCCAGGGGTTCGGTCTCCTTCTGCTCCAGCACCACGAACTGCTTTTCTTCGGGCGGCGCGGGAGGAGATTCCGCAATGACCTCGCCACCCTGCTCTTCCACGGGTCCGTTCACGGCTCCCAGCATCTTCAATACGTTCTGCACGCGCGGGTTGGCTGGATCGAAGGCGGCTTCATTCCGCGTGACTACAGGTCCAGGGTAGTCCCGCGGCGCCAGCATGCGGTGTGTCTTGCCGGCGGAGAGTTCCATCGCCGGCTCAGCGGCTCCTTCCTTCACAACCGTGCCTGTAACATCCATGCCCCTGGTCCGCAGGGTATCGAGCACCCAGTGGACGCGGTCGAGTTTCTCTTCGGCTTCCTTCTTTTCCTTCCTGGCCTGCACCAGCCGTTCTTTCAGTTCCTCCATGGCCACGGCCGTCGTCGACGTGTCTTCGGCTTCGCCGCGATACGTGTCGTCCCCGCCGGTGCGGATGGAGTACTTGCCGTATTCTTCCTCGAGCCGCTCAACGGCTTTGGCCCGGTCCTCGGGAGGTTTTTTCATGGCGTTGAGGACGGCAACGGCTTTGTACTCTTCGCCGCGCGTCTCGCTCACCGGACGTGCCGCCGGCCTGCCGCGGGTATCCTCCGTGGTGTCAGGCGATTTCCTGTCCATTTCAATCGTGGACTCGGAAGGCGTCTTGTCGTCCGCATGAAGGGAAGCGTCCTTCCCCTTGGAGGCAATCTCATCGGCAGTCGTCGCCACCTCCCAATCGAGCTTCTCCTGCACGACGGGCGGGTCGTCGGGAGAAGGCCTGGGTATCTCCTCTTTCCTCTTTTCGGGCCGCCTGGCCGGTCGGCCGTCGGCGTCGCCGGTCAAGCCGAAGATCCCCACCGTCCCCGTACCGCCGATAGGTATGTCGGATATGTCGTCTTCATCGCCGTGGGCCGTCGCCATGTCCATGCGGTCACCCGGTTCTGCGGCATACACGCCCGAATCAGGAACGTCCGGTGTCGTGACGGACGTGGGAGCAGGCCTGGTCATGGGCAAAGCAGGCTGTCTTCTGGAACGCCCGGTGTCGGCATACGGCTCATGGGCGGGCCGGGTCACGGGCGGCACTGCAGCAGGCGCTTCCCCGCTGCCGGGTGTGGAAGACCACGGCTGCGTCTCGGGTGGCCGGTAGTTGAACCTGCCGGAAAAATCGGTTTCCTTCGCGACTTCTTCGACGGGGGCTTCGCATTCGGCGACTTCATCCCAGTATTCTCTGACCGCCTGCTCGGATTTGAGCCAGCCGCCGGCGCTGTCTTCGACCCCCGTTATCGACCGGCGTATGTAGTTCATCGGGGCCGAATCTTTCGCCCCGGCAAGAGGCGTAATGGTCGCCGAAACCAGAACCAGCAGCAGGCACGCCGCCATGCTGCCGAAAACCACGGCGTCGCGCAGGGACACGCGCCACGTGTGCCCGAAGAAGCGCAGCCTCCGGTCCCTGTGCGCCCTGCCGGCACTTTCTTCCCGCATCCCGGTGAGGAAACCTTCCACGGCGGCCGCAGGCGCCTTGAGCCGCAGGGCGGTTTTCAACCTTGCAGACAGGCCTTTCACCGCCATCAGCCTTTCATGGCACTCGTTGCAGACGGCCATGTGGCCTTCCACCTCCTGGATTTCCTCCGGGGAAAGTTCGCCATCGGCATACGCGTCAATCAGAACCCTGTCAAAGTCACACGGCATCGCGTTTCCTCCCACCCAGCAGGCCCAGCATCCTGTTGCGGGCGCGGTGCAGCCTGGAACGCACCGAAGCCTGTGTAATCCGCAGGGCGCCGGCTATCTCGTCGTAGGAAAAACCGTCTACTTCCCTCAGGACGAGAACCTCCCGCTCTTCGGGCGTAAGCCTGTTCAGGGCCGCGCCCACCATTTCCCTGTCTTCTTCCACGGTCAACTCCTCCACCGGCCCTCGCCCGGGCGAAGCCAGGCAGTCGAAAAGATCGCCGCCCGAAGCGTCGCCGTCTTCTCCCGGGTTCGCCTGCTGCGGGCGCTTTTTTCTCAGGAACGTTCTCGCTGCATTCATGGCGATCCGCGAAACCCACGTCCTGAAGGAACAGTCACCGCGGAAATTCCCAATGCCGCGGTAGGCGTTCATAAGGGTTTCCTGCAGAAGGTCTTCCGCTTCGGCCCTGCCCACCATGCCGGCCAGCACGGAATAGAGGCCGTCGGCGAGTGGGAGAGCGAGCTCCTCGAAAGCTCCCGTGCTTCCGGCCATCGCTTCCCGCAGCAGTACGGCTTCGCTATCTCCCATGCGGCTTCCGCGCCCTTCCCTGTTCAATCCGGCCTTCCGCCTTCCGACACGCCTGGAAACGGCCTTGTGAAGCCATTTTACCGCCTGCGCCGCTCCGCTCAAGTCCGGCACAAGCGGCAGCTGGACCGCATCCCCGCCTGCCTGAAGTATGCCTTGTCTTTCCACCGGAGCACGTCCCTGCCACTACCGCTCCCATCGTCCGGCCGGGCCACAATGGCCCGCCGTGACACTCCGGTATTACTGATGCGGTGCCGGTGAATTCGTTTCGGGAATATTTGCGGAAGACATGGGCGCACGACCGTAACCGCTTGGGCAGCCATGAGATACGGAGGATCCCAGGGCCAGGGCGCTCACGGCGCCTGAAGGCTGCCGTTCTCGCACCCGCGGCGAATCCCGCCCCTACCGGCGTTTCGATACCGGCCTGCGGTCGCGGGGTTTCGCGGCGTTCATTATGAGCATGACCTTGGACGCCGATACGCCTTCGATTACAAGGTCGGCGATTATCGCCCCGTCGGCGTCTTCACCTATGCGGTTGATCTGGATCTGCTTGTCCTTGACGATCCTTTCGAGGACCGCCTTGCTGTCTTCCCAGCCTTCCGCCCCTTCCGGGGGAGCTTCTATGTGCGCCAGCCGGAGCCTCTCGCCGGACCGCAGCACCACCAGATCGCCCGTGGCGACGCTGTCCACTTTCGAAGACACGGCACTGACACCGTTGCAACCCGCCGCCGCCACCGCAATCGCCAGGAGTGCAGCCAACCTTCCCATCGCTGATCCTCCAGCTCCTACGTGCCCGCTTCAAGACGCGCAGCGAGCTTCTCGTCGAGGTCCCGTATGGACTGTATCTTCCTGCGCGTCAACTCCACGTCGTAAAACACCCGCCGGTACGTGACGGTCTTCTCGTCGCTGTCGAGCACCACGTACGATGAACGTGGATCCCCGTCTCGCGGCTGGCCCACTGAACCCACGTTCACCACCGCCTTGAATTCCCCGGGCTCTCCCAGCTTGAGTTTCAGATCCGGCAGGTCCCACAGGTGCGTATACGCGTAGTCGTCCTTCTTGGGATAGTGCGTGAAAATACCAGGCTTGTGCGAATGCCCGATGAACGAAACCCATTTCACCAGGTTGAACACCTCGATGATCTTGCTGTCCGGCCCGAAACCGACGTTCATCAGATCGTTCTCATCCATGTATTCCATGACCGGGTCCCTGGGCGAGCCGTGTACGTACAGGATGTTGCCGTCGTCCTCTTCGTGGCGGTCCGGGCGGGACATCAGAAACTCCCACCGCGCACGCGTCTGCGGTCTCGACATGAACCCGGGTTTCAACTTCCTGCGCGTCCAGTCAATGGCACGCTTGGCCCACTTGTTGAAGCCGAACGCCTGGTTCAACACGGCAATATCGTGGTTGCCGCATATGGTCACGCTGCAGCGCTTCATTACAAGGTCCAGGCATTCCACGGGGTTGGGACCGTAACCCACCACGTCGCCGAGACAGATGATGTCTTCCAGACCGTAATAATCGATATCCGTGAGTACCGCTTCCAGCGCTTCCAGGTTGCCGTGGATGTCGGAAATTATGGCCTTCTTCATTCAACGGCCCACCTTGATGCGGTCTCCAAGCGACCTGTCCAGTTCGGATATCGAGTATATGAGATCCGCCGTCCTGTTCACGTCATAGTCCACCCGCCGGAAAATAACCGTGTCGCCGTCGAAGGTCGCGTAGGAAGCCTTGGGGTTGCCGTCACGCGGCTGGCCCACGGAACCGACGTTCACAATGGCCTTTTCCGTGCCGGTCAGATATATGTTCATCAGGTCCGCCGGAGTCGAAAAACCTTCCTCCGTAAACACGCCCGCTATGTGCGTGTGCCCGGCGAAACAGAACGTTTCCAGTTGGTCGAAAATCGCCTTCATCTTCGATTTGTTCCGGACGTCCCTGGGCGTAATGTATTCCCTCGTGTGGTTCCTGGGCGAGCCGTGCACGTAGAACGTCCCGTCCCGCTCAACTATCGTGGGCAGGGTCGAAAGCAATTCCATCCTCGCCTGGGCGTCGGGGTGAGGGTTGCCCTCCGGCCCGAACAGCTGAACCTTTGTCCATTCAATCGCCCTCTTCGCCCTGCTCGTAAAGCTGTCCGCCGAGCCAGCCGTTACGGCTTCCTCGTGGTTCCCCATCACGCAACGCACCCCGTCCATAAGGTAGCTCAGTTTCTCCAGGCACGCCACGGGTTCGGGCCCGTATCCCACCACGTCGCCCAGGCACACTATTTCGTCAACATCCTTGCTGTCGATATCCTCCAGGACAGCTTCGAGGGCCGCCAGGTTGCCGTGAACGTCGGATATTATGGCCTTCATCCCGCGCTCTTCCGTAAGCGTGCCGATCCCGCTTTCGTGCCTGCCATATCCAGCTTAATCCTGCATATGGTAACCGTAATGCCGCCCTCCGTCAACCGCCCGCCGCAAATTGCCGACCGGTCCCCGTCCCTCGCGTCAAGGGAAGAACCGGAGCAGATCCTGCGGCCTTTCCAGCAGCTCCATCGCACCGCCTTCCACCAACTCCGAACGCGGCCTGAACCCCCACGTCGCCCCGAAAGCCCCCATGCCCGCCGCCAGGGCCATTCCCATGTCCGTGCCCGAGTCGCCGACGTACACCGTCGCCCCGAGCCTGACGCCCATTTCATCCACGACACGCAGGGCGCCTGTCGGGTCGGGCTTCGTCGGTATTCCATCCAGAGCGCCGCGCACCACGTCGAAATCCCAGCCGCCCAGGAGTTCTTCCACCAGCCGCCGGGTGAAACGATCGGGCTTGTTCGACAGGATCGCCTTGCCGACGCCGAGTTCCGTCAGGCCGTCAAGCAGCTCCGGCACTCCCGCGTATGGCCGCGTCCTGGCCGTCATCCTGCCGGCGTACACCCGGCGCATGCGGTCCAGAGTCCCCCGCACCGTGCCCTCATCCCTGTGGCCTTCCGGCAGCGCCCGGCGGATCAGCGTCTCCATGCCCGAGCCGATGAACATCTTGTACGCCTCGTAGCCGTGCCCGGAAAAACCCATCTCCGCAAGCGCCGCGTTGACAGAATCACCAAGATCTTCTATCGTGTCCAGCAGAGTGCCGTCCAGATCGAATAGTACCGCTTCGTATGACATTAGGCTTCCCGGTTGAATGCCCGAATCCCGCTGCCCGCCGGATCCCGGCGGCACCGTCACTTTCCTTCGTCGGAAGAACGCAGATCTTTCAGCAGTTCCTGCACGTCTTCAAGCGTTTCCTGCACGCGTTCCAGCCCCGCCTCGTACCTGCCTACCGACGCACGCAGAGCGTCGAGCTGCGCCGACCCGGCCCCTTTCGGATCCTGCAGCAGCATTATGAAATTCGTAAGCCGCCCCTGCTGCCGGCGTATTTCCTCCTGCTCGGTAGCCACCGACGTCATGAGGCCCAGCACGTCCTGCAGCACCGTGCCCTTGCCGAGCGACGTCGCGGTCCCAAGGTGCTTCTGCAAGGCCGACTTGATGTCCGACAGCGTAAACGGTTTCTCCAGAAACCCGTCCGCTATTTCGTCGATGTCCGACGGCAGTTCGTCCGTCTTCATGCACGACATGACGTACAGCGGTGAACGCAGTCCTTCCTTCCGCAGCTTGCGCGCTATCTCTATCCCGTCCTCCGGCATCCCCTCCAGGATAACGTCCACCATGGCCAGGTGCACCGGCAGAGCCTTCATCTTCCCCAGGGCTTCTTCCGATGTCCTTGCTACCACCGCTTCGGCCTCGTACGAAGCCAGCAGGCGGCCCAGCAGCGCGCATATGTCGGGGTTGTCTTCCACCACCAGGACGTATCTCTTTGCCATATGCCGTTCTCCTTGTCTCCGTCAAGTATATGCGGCGGAAACGCGCGTGTCAATAATCCCCGCCGCTCCCGGTGTCCCGACTCCGTGCTGCCGGTAAAAAAAGTGGGCCGGGGACCCTTTAGAGGCCCCCGGCCCGTAATCCCGGCAACGACCTACTCTCCCACGGAGGAACCCCGCAGTACAATCGGCGCTGGGGAGCTTAACTTCCGAGTTCGGAATGGGATCGGGTGTTTCCTCCCCGCTAAAGTCACCGGAAAACTCTTTGTCTATTTCGCAGTAGTTGTTCCCTTTCGCCTGCTTCCTCAGCCAGACCTCAAGGCAATACGGATTATTGCGATCAAGCGCTCGGCCGATTAGTACCGGTCAGCTGAAACGGTTGCCCGTCTTACACCTCCGGCCTATCAAACTGGTGGTCTACCAGTGGCCTAACACCACTAGGGTCGGGGAGACCTCGTCTTGGAGGGGGCTTCGCGCTTAGATGCTTTCAGCGCTTATCCTTTCCGCACTTAGCTACCCAGCGATGCTCTTAGCAGAACAGCTGGCACACCAGGGGTGCGTCCATCCCGGTCCTTTCGTACAAAGGATAGTTCTCCTTCAAGTCTCCTGCGCCCGCTGCAGATAGGGGCCGACCTGACTCACGTCGGTCTAAACCCAGCTCGCGTACCGCTTTAATCGGCGGACAGCCGAACCCTTGGGACCTGCTGCAGCCCCAGGATGCGATGAGCCGACATCGAGGTGCCAAACCTCGCCGTCGCTGTGGACGCTCGGGCGAGATAAGCCTGTTATCCCCGGGGTACCTTTTATCCGTTGATCGATGGCCCTTCCACTCGGGACCACCGGGTCACTAAGCCCTGCTTTCGCACCTGATCGACCTATCAGTCTCACAGTTAAGCTCCCTTATGCCTTTACACTCTACGGACGATTGCCAACCGTCCTGAGGGAACCTTACGGGCTCCTCCGTTACT
>JAFGGJ010000014.1 GCA_016930595.1 Planctomycetota bacterium | reverse complement strand
GGGGGGGGGGGGGGGGGGGGGGGGGGGGGGGGGGGGGGGCGTTCAGCGGGTGCCCGGGTTCAGGACGCCGTGCAGGGCGGAGCCGAGGCTTTCCAGGTTGTAGGGTTTGGTCATTACGCCGGCGAAGCCGTGTTCCCTGTAGTCGGAGATGACGGGGTCGTTGGAGTAACCGCTGGAGACGATGATTTTCGCGCCGGGAGCAGACGCGAGGATTTCCCGCGTTGCTTCCAGGCCGCCCATGCCGCCTGGGACGGTCAGGTCCATCATGACGGCGTCGAAGGAGCGGCCGGCCTTCATGGCCTGCCGGTACTTGGTGACGGCGTCGATGCCGTCCACTGCGGTTTCGACGGTATAGCCGAGGTAGCTCAACATGCCTTCGGCGGCGCTGCGGACAATTTTATCATCGTCCATGACCAGGATGCGGCCCGCTCCGAAGTGGATTCTCGCGGCGGCGGGGTGTGCGGAGACGGCGGCGTCGGGTGAAGCCGGGAGGTAGACGGTGATGGCGGTCCCTTTTTCCAATTCGGAATCGACTTCGATGTGCCCGCCGTGCCTCTTGACGATGTAGTAGGTGATGGTGAGGCCCAGGCCGTTGCCGCTCTGCTTGGTGGTGAAATAGGGATCGAAGATGTTCTGGAGGTTTGCCGGGGAAATGCCTGCGCCCGAGTCGGTGATGGATATCCTGATGTATCTGCCTTCCGCAAGGGCGGCGGCGCCGGGCGGCGGGTGATCCATGTTGGAAGCTTCGACTTTAACGGTGCCGCCGTCGGGCATGGCCTGGAGCGCGTTCAGGACGAGGTTATGTATGACCTGGCCGATCTGAGCCTTATCGACGTCGGCGGGCCAGAGGTCCGGCGGTATGGAGATGGTGCTGCTGATGGAAGACCCGCGCAGGACGAATTCGGCGGTTTCGCGGAGGATTTCCGCGACGGAAGCAGTTTCCTTGGCGGGAGTTCCTCCGCGTGAAAACGCGAGGAGCTGCTGAGTGAGCCTGCCGGCCTGGGAGACGGCTTCTTCGGAGGCCTTGAGCACCTTATGAATCTTTTCGTTCTTGAGATGCATTCTGGCGAGACTGATGTTGCCCATGATGGCGGTGAGGATGTTGTTGAAATCGTGAGCGATGCCGCCGGCGAGGAGGCCGAGGGATTCGAGCTTCTGAGTTTTGAGGCGTTCTTCTTCGAGTCTCTTGCGCTCGCTGATATCGCGCGTGACGCCTACGATGCCGACGGGACGGCCGGTTTCGTCCCTGATGAAGGAAGCGGTGGCTTCGGTCCAGACGGACGAGCCGTCCTTGCGTTTCTGGAGGAGTTCAAGGACCTTTTTGCGATGAGGATCGACGCCTTCGGCGCATTCCATGGCCAGTTCTTCGGTGATTGCGGCATCGACAAGAGCGGAGGTTCCCAGGGAGAGCCTGTCGGCGAGAGGCATGTTCAGGGCTTCTTCGGGCGTGTAGCCGAGTATATACTCGATAGCGGGACTGACGAAAGTGAAGCGTTTGTCGAGGTCCATGCCCCAGATGATATCCATGGCGTTTTCGGTGAGGAGGCGGAACCTGCGTTCTGAATCGGCGAGCGCGCGTTCGGCGTTTCTGCGTTCGCTGACGTCCCGGATGATATGGACGAAGCCGCCGTGGGCGTCCTGGATATCGGCGAGGGTGGAAATGCTGATCTCACCGTCGAAGGTGGAGCCGTCGCGCCTGGAGAGAAGGCATTCAACGGTTTTAACGCCGCCGCTCGCTGCCGCGGAGCGGAGGAGCGAATCGAGGG
Source organism: Planctomycetota bacterium (assembly GCA_016930595.1). Lineage (GTDB taxonomy): Bacteria > Planctomycetota > SZUA-567 > JAFGGJ01 > JAFGGJ01 > JAFGGJ01. The sequence continues at coordinate 29,492 of JAFGGJ010000014.1, read as the reverse complement.
CTTTCCTGTTATTGCGGACGACCGTATCCAGGAAGCCGGTGCCCAGGAAGTCCTTGGCGGAGGTGCCGCCGAACAGCTCGACCGCCCTGCTGTTCAGCATGACGATGCGGTTCTTGGGGTCGGTCATCACAATGCCGTCCGGGGAGGTTTCGACGAGGGTGCGGTAGAGGTGTTCGCTGGCCTTGAGGGCGTCGTCGGCGCGCCGGCGCTCGATGATTTCGTTCTGGAGGAGGAGATTGGCTTCGTTGAGTTCGGCGGTCCTGCTGCGTACGCGTACTTCGAGTTCCTCCTTGGATTTAATGAGGGCGTCTTCGGCTTCTTTCCTTGCGGTGATGTCGCGGCCGAGAGCGACGGAGCCGATGGGGCTGCCGTCCTGGGCGACGAGATTCCTGGAGTGCCATGAAATGACGCGGTTTTCGCCGGACTTGGTGGTTATCACGGTTTCCATGCCTTCGGCAGAAGTCTTGCCGTCGATGATTTCGGCGACATTGGCGACTATCGACTCGCGGTAATCGGGGTCGGGGTAGAGCCATTGCCAGATTTTGCCGTGGCCGACGACTTCGCCCCTTGAATAACCGCTGATTCTTTCGGCGGCCTTGTTCCAGACGAGGACGTTGACTTTTTCGTCGAGGACGTCAAGCCAGACGTTCGCGTTGTCGACGACGATGGAGAGGAATTGCTGGAGGCGACGTATTTCTTCTTCGGATTCTCTGCGTTTCGTGATGTCGCGTGCAATGCCGCAGATGCCGATAACGTTCCCGGCGGCGTCGCGCACGGGGACTTCGACGACGTGCAGTGCGGTGCTGCGGCCGTTGAGCACGGCGGCGTATTCTTCTTCGACGACCAGGCCGGAAGCGGCCCTGGAGTCGATGGAGGCGGACCACGCGCCGAGTTCGTCGCCGAAGAGGTCGGAGTCGGTCTTGCCGAGAAAAGCGTCCGCCGCGACGCCGCAGAGGCGTTCCATCGCCGGGTTGACCTGGACGTAGCGGAAAGAGGAGTCTTTCATGAAAACGGAGTCGTTGGCGGCCTTGAAGATGGCGGCGAAGCGCTCTTCGCTTTCCTGGAGGGCGCGATTCGTGCGTTTCTGCGCGACGGTCTGGGAAAGGATGCGCACGAGGTCGGAGACGATGTCTTTCTTGGCATCGGTCCATGCGGGCCGGACCGGCATGCTCCTGCAGACGTCGAAGCTGACGATGCCTTCCATGACGCCGTTGACGTTGTAGGCCACGGCGGCCACGGCGTGGAGGTCGTAGGTGTCGGCAAAGTCCCTGACGAGCGGTTCAAATTGCGGGCGGATATCGTCGGGCAGCCCGGCAAGGACGGTTTCGGGACGCAGCTCGGCAAACTCGCTGTCCACCATGTGCTGGACAATAACGATGGGCAGCCGCGAGTCGATGGAGGGAGCGACGCCGTCCAGGCACCATTCGGCGACACAGACGAAATCGTCGCCGGAGCGCCTGTTGAAACAGGCCCTGCCGACGCCGAGGGCGGGGCCGACGTGGTCAAGGAGCGCCTGGATCATATCGTGTTCGGAAAGAGAGGTGTCGGCGGCGAGCTTCCATATTTCCGCCCGGAGGCGGTTGAGCCTGTTCTGTTCGGCCAGGCGGTTGACCGCGGCCTGTTCTTTTTCCTGGGCCAGTTTTTTCTGGATGGCGACCGAAGACTGGGAGACGAACGCTTCTATGACGTTGGCGTTCTGGAGCGGCCGGTCCCTGGCGGTCAGAATGGAGGTGCAGCCGAACAGGGCGCCTTTCCTGGTGAAGCCCATGGAGAAGACTTCCTGTTCTGCATTGGAATGCGCGGGGGCGCTTGCGGCGGACATATCCGGCAGGATGTCACGCACGCCGTTCGGTATCAGGTGAAGCCTGCCGGATTTCAGGAGGCCGGCGACCCGGGTGCTGACGCGTGTTTCAGTCCCGACGGGATTCCAGTCGAGGGGGCCGGCGACGGTGTTCCCCTGCGGACCGGAACCCGCGACCGCGCGGCAGGTGAGAAGCCCGGTGGCGTCGTCATAGGAGCTGACCGTCACCAGGGATTCGCCTGCCAGCTCATGGATTTTTTCCGCGATGAAGCCGTAAACGTCGGCTTCGGGGCCCATTTCGACGAGTTCGTTGGCGGTGCGGGAAAGGAAGGCGAGCCATTCGGAGTACTTCCTTTCCATGGCCAGGGACTGTTTCAGGTCGCTTACGTCCTGGGCGGTACACAGAAGGCCCACGACGCGGCTTCTGTTTTTCAGCGGGACGGCATTCACTTCGATATGCCTGAGCGCCCCGTCTGCGTCACGAATGGTGTATTCCCTGGGGCCGTCGTTGGGTTCGGACAAGGCTTTCTGGAGGTTCGACAGCGCCATGTCCCAATGGTCCTCAATGAGGATTTCCGTGTATTTCCTGCCCAGGAGCGTATCCGGGGCATAACCGGTGATTTCACAGGCTCTGCGGTTTACCGAAGTGACGGTGCCGTCGAGGTCCAATTCGAAGCACGCGTAAGCCGAGTCGGCGGTAATGGACTTGAACTTGTCCTCCATTTCCAGCAGGGCTTCTTCGGTACGTCTGCGCTTCAAGGCTGCAGCCAGGAGGTCGCAGAGCAGGCCGATATTTTCCATCGAGAAGGAACGCGCGTCGGCCGGCATCGCTATGGCCATGGTGCCGAGCAGGTCTCCAGCATACTTGAGGGCGGCGCCGTACAGGGTGGTTTCCCCTAATGCTTCGTCCAGGGAGCGGGAGACTGTTTCCGGGATGGCGTCGAAAGCAAGTTGCCGCCAGTCGCGCACGAGCTTGACGCCGCTCTGGAGGATTTCTACGGGAGGAACGGCATCCATTGGATAGTGCATGCGATCGAAATCGGGTCCAAGGATACGGCCTATTTTCAGCAGCGTCTCCCGGTCGCCGGCGACGGCGCGGACGCGGGCTTCAGGCTTGGTGGGGTTGATGGATGAAACGGCGACGAACAGCGCCCCGGTGATATCGGCCACGCCCTTTACGATAACATCATAGAACTCGTCGCCCGTTTCCGCTCCGGCCATGTTGGCAGCGAGCCTGCCTATGGCCGTCAGTTCACTGATTCTGTCGAGCATTTCCCTCTTGTCATCGGGTGATTCGCCGCCCATGAAAGTCTCCATGAATGGACGCAATTGCCGGTTGTTCAGGGACCGCACTCAACAAAAAGCATACGTTGACGGGAGCGGTTTGCAAGCGACGTGTTTTCCCGGCTGTTACGATAAGATACCGTGGGAACGCTTCCGGTTCAGGAAACACTGCCGTGAAGTTTCCAAAGGTTGGAATAGACCGGTGAAGAATCCAGCAGGTCGGCGTGCCTGCCCACGGACTCGATCGCTCCGCCCGAAACGACGGCCAGGGTGTCGGCGTTGCGGACCAGGGTAAGGCGGTGGGCGACGAGGACTATGGTCTTGCCGGAGAGGTATTCCCGGACTTTCGCCCACAGGTTCAATTCGGTCTGGACATCCAGGGAGCTGGTCGGCTCGTCGAAGACGAACAGCGAGGCGTTCTTCTTGAGAAGCGCCCTTGCCAGGGCTATGCGCTGCTTCTGGCCGCCGGAAAGCCCTCCGCCCGCTTCGCCGGCCGGGGTATCGTAACCGCTCGCAAAGCCCGTTATGTCGTCATGTACGCCGGCCAGGATACAGACTTCCCGTATTTCATCATCGGAAGCATCCGGCCTCCCTTGGCGGACGTTTTCACGGATTGAAACATTGAAGAGGACCGGCTCCTGCGGAGCATAGGAAACCTGCCGCAGGAACAGTTTCCTGTCGAAGGCGGCGATCTGACGGCCGTCCCACAGTATGGTGCCCGCCGACGGCCCGTAGAAGCCGGCGATAAGGTCCAGGAGGGTCGTCTTGCCTGCGCCGGTGGGCCCCACGAGGGCGGTCACTTCGCCGGCCTTGATTTCAAGATCGATATCGTGCAGCACTTCTTCGCGGCCGTAAGTGAAGGAAACTTTCGAAAGGGTTATATCGCCGGCGAGGGGCTCGGGCGTTGCGCCGGAGCGGCCGTCGTCGATGTCGCCGGTTGAGGAGTCAAGTATCTCAAAAGTTCTTTCAAGGCCCGGGGCGACGTATTTCAGCCTGTTGTAGGCGTTGCCGATCGTTCTTGCGGGATGATGTAGTGCAAGGAAGGCGATTATGAACACGACGAGTTCGTCCGCGTCCATGGATCCGCGCAGCACCATGGTGCCGCCCGCGAGTATCACCAGAACGACGCCGATGCCGTTGACCAGTTCGACGATGGGGTGGCTCATGGCGGCCGCCCGGACCTGTTTCATGTTGTGATGAAACATGCCGCCGGTGGTATTTCTGAAGTTCGCGAGCGCGGCATCTTCCATCTGGAAAGCCTTGACCACCTTGATGCCACTGAAAAGCTGGACCATTGAGTCGGCGAGTTCGGCGGTAAGCTCCCGCGCCTTCCTGCTGGACCTGGCGATCCTGCGGCCGAGTAGGAACAGGGGATAGACCGCCAGCGGGAAGCCCACGAAACCGATAAGCGCCAGCTTCCAGTTCATGTATGCCACGGCGGCCACGATCATGACGACGGTCAGGGGTTCCTTGAAAAGCTGCAGCAGCAGGAAAACCAGTTCGCCGGCCGCCTGGGCATCGGTCATTATGCGGCTGATCAGGTCTCCCGTCCTGGTCCTGGAGAAATAGGCGAGCGGCCGCCGCATCAGCGCCCCGGCGGTTTCATTGACAAGGTCCATTGTCACGCGGCGCGATAGATATTCAGAGGCCACTTCCCTGCGGGCCGTGAAGTAGCCGCGGAAGAGCCAGCAGGCCCCCAGCACCGCGGCTATGACGTACAGGTCCCAGGGATCGCCCTTCTGGAGAACGACGCCCAGGAACTGCCTGATAACCAGAAGCGGCATGCTGTTGAAAACGCTGGCGCCGAGGCTGGCGAATACAAAGAGGACTATGCGCATCCTGTTCCTGAACAGGTAGCCCATGATCCGCCGGAATTTCCCCGGATATCGCTGCGGATGATCGTCGTGTTCTGGCATGATTCCTATTCTATCCGGTGGACGGCGGCTGTCCCGGTCAGGTGGGCATGCGGACGAAGAGCGCGAGACCGACGCCAAGGACCGCGATGCCGGCGGACATGCCCAGCAATACGGCGGCGATGCCGGTTGAAGCGGCCCCGGCGCCGACAGAAGCCGTGTCCGCCAGCCTGACCGCCAGCTCCACGAGCAGGAACGCGGCCACGCCGCGTCCGGCGGTAGGCTTGTCGCCGGTTTTTGCCAGGAGCGCGATGACGGCAAGTACGGTGCCCGTGAGAAGCGGCAGGGCACCGAGCCTGGAGCCGAGTTCGGCGAGCATTCTGCCGCCGCCGAGAGCGGCCAGTTCGCCGAACCGCAGTGCGGCGGGGCTGAGGAGCCTGAGTTTGAGAGCGGCCGCCGGTGCAGCGTTTAATTCTTCGAGGCGGTTGCCGGGCTGCGGAGCGCCCTCCGTCTGCGCCAGGACACGGGGGTCGGCAAGGGGCCTTATACGCCCGCTGCTGTCCCAGCCGGCTTTTTCCACCTGGATGAACCGGAAACCTTTATCGAGTCTCTCTATCACCACCATGTCCGAAACGTGTCCTTCTTCGCCGGCGTAACCCACCCCCACGACGGCGTCTGCGCCTTCAGCCGGGAAAACCACGCCGGACATGGCCCTGCCCCCGAGCAGCTCCGCACGGAAGGCTTCTTCCAGCATTATGGCGCGGGGGACGACGAATTCGGAAGCCGCCAGCTGCAGTACGCCGAAGGCTGCCGCCATGACGATTATGGGCAGGACGAATCTCCGCAGGCTTCTGCCCATGCCCTGCACGGCGGCAGCCTCGCCGTTCCTGAGTATGCCCACCAGCACCGCCGCGGCGGCTCCGGCAAAGACCAGTTCCGGGAATTCGAACAGGTACCTCGCTATTCCCATGGAATAGTAGCCCGAGAGCAGGTAAGCGGTGTGTCCCCATCCGCGCTGCCCGGCGGAGCGCGGCAGGTCGTCCAGGTGTTGAGAGACGTCGCCGATTATATAAAGTCCCACCAGCGCCGTGGCCACGACGGCCGCGGCCCAGGCGAAGCGCACGGAGACCCATCTGTCAAGCCTGCCCATACGCATCAGCGCATACCTCCCGGAACGCGCTGCCACAGCGCCAGACCGACAGCCATGATGACGGCATCCAGCGCCAGAGGCAAAGTCCAGGCCGTCGGGACGGCGGCTTCTATCAGGCCCCTGGCTCCCATCAGTGTAGGGTAGTAGATCAATATGACTACGAGGACCGTTCCCAGGAAGGCGGAAGTCCTGTTCCTGAATTTGACGGTTGCGCCGAAGGCCGCCCCGAGGATCAGAAGAGCGACGGGAGCCGCGGCGAGACCGATCGAAGTATGGATGCCGGCTTCGGCCTGGAGCAGGGCCTTTCTGGTTTCGAAGTATTCATGGCGGGCCCATTCGAAGCCTGCCAGAGCCCCGGTATCGGTTGTGCCGGTTCGTCCGGCGCGAAGGCCGGCGTCCAGCATGACGCCGAACGTGTAGACGCCGATGGTTTCAAGGCGGCGGCGCATTTCACGCCTTGCGGCGATGTTGCCGCGGATGCTTCTGTTCGCGGCCCGGTTGCCGAGGTAGACGCCTTCTTCTCCCTTGTTCAAACGGCATACGAGACGGCCTTTTTCAAGGGTCATTTCGCCCTTGCCGGGCTCCTGGCCGACCATGTCGGCCAGATCCAGAACAATGCCGTGATATCCCGGGCCGTTATCCCAGCGGAAGTCCCGCAGTTCGGCGGCGGCCGCCAGCTGCAGAGATTCTCCGCGGTAGTACATGATGGAGACCCAGGGGGGCTTCCCCCCGGAATTGCCGCGCATGGTCAGCCAGTAGCGCATGCCCCCCCCGCCCACGTCGATGCTCTCGCCGCTTCTGAACCTGTTTTCCAGCAGGCGCTGCGCGTCTCCGACGGCCATGGCTTCGATGTGCCTGACACCGTAGCCCTTGCCGAGTTCGTCGGCCGTGAAAGAAAGACCTGCCAGACAGAGGCCGACGGCGAGGAGCGGGAGGAGCAATTTCCTTACGTCCTTGCCCATGCTCTGAACGGCGACCAGTTCGCTGGAAACGGCCATGTCCGAGAAGACGTGCGCTCCGGCCGCCGCCGCCGCCAGCGGTATCGAAAAGGAAGCTCTTTCCAGGAGGAGCCACGGGATGCATTTCATTACCGTCGCCGCGGTAATACCCCATCGTTCGCCGATGCTCATCAGATCGTAAAGCGCGCTTATGAGCAGCATTCCTTCCAGCGCGACGGCAGCGAGGAACACCGCCCAGAGGGTCTTTGCGAGGACGTAGCGCATCAACCTGCGCATCGGGTGGGGTCCTTCCCGGAGAGTACTTCTTTTACGGCGCTCTCTATATCTTCCGGCGTAACCGCCGAAAGGCAAGCGCCGGCGGGCCCTGTGCCTCTGGCGCAGTTCTTCTTCCAACACGGTGCGCATGCGTTGCCATAGGGCCTGATGGAAACAGTCGCCGGTCCGTAGGGGGCGTTCCTTGCAGGATCGGTGGGACCGTAGAGGGCGACCGTCGGGACGCCCAGCGCAGATGCCAGGTGGGTCGGACCGGTATCCGGGCCGACGAAAAGGCCGGCCGTGGAGAATACGTGGACAAGTTCGGCGAGAGCGAGACCTGCGACGACCGTGACGTTTCGGGCGCCTAACGTCCGGCGGAGGCTTTCAGCGTCGCTTTCGTTCTGCGCCGTTACAACGAGACGCGCTCCGTACCCGGCCAGGATATCGGCAATGGGGCCGGTTATTTCCTGGGGGATGTCCTTGCTTGGCCAGCGCGTTTTCGTGTGGAGGAGTACGTGTGAGGTTTCGGCTATCCAGGGATACCGGTCTTCCAGGTTTCGCACGACGGCGGCGGGAGCGGCAAGCGCAAGCTTTCTTGCGGGAACGACCGGAACAACGGCGGAAAGGAGCCGGGCCTGTTTGTCGACCACGTGCGAGGCGGAGCCGTCCGGTTCGACGCGCCACCTGTAGAACAGCCCTGAGCCTTCGCGGGATTCAGGGCCGGCATAGCCGAGGACGCCCGTCCCAGCCCTCGCTGCCGCAACGGCGCTCTTCAGCAGGCCCTGCACGTCCACCGTGATATCGTACAGGCCGCGTAACTTCTTCTTGACGGATATGCACGATCCTATGGCGTGGATCAGGCCGTTGGAGCCGTCGACGCCGTGGACCCAGTTCACAAACGGGGCGCACCTGACGAGTTCTTCGTACCTGATATCCGTCAGCCATCCGATTTCAATGTGGGGGGCGGCGGCTTTCAGCCCGGCCGCCGCGTGCATGGAATGCACGATATCGCCGAACGCCGACAGCCTGACTATGAGAAGGCGCCGGATTTCGCCGACTTCCCTGCGGATGGCTTCTCTTGTTTCCTCAATGGCCAAGCAGGTCTCCAGCCGCTTCCAGCACACTTTCGACAGAGATGCTGTTCAGGCATTGGTAGGTAGAGTGCCTGCATGTGCGTCCGAAACAGGGGGAGCACTCCACGTGCGCGTAGAGGACCCTGGTTCTGCGTCCCAGCGGGCGGGTGGCTACGGGGTCGGTACTGCCGAAAATCGCCACGGTGGGCACGCCCAGCCCCGCGGCGAGATGGGCCGCCCCAGAATCGTTCCCTATGAACAGGGCGGCGGCGGCGATTATTGAAACAAGCCCGGCGAGGTCGGTTTTCCCCATGCGGTCTATGGCGCCCGGCAGCGAGAGCATGCGGGAATACTTCTCCGCCGCGGCGCCTTTCCCGGTTATGACGGCGGGGAGGCCCCGTCGAGCGAGCCCCTCGATGACGCCCGCGAACCTTTCAGCGGGCCATTCCTTGGCCGGACCGTATGCCGCTTCGGGCGCGATAACGGCGTATTTTTCCGGCAGATCCAGGCCGGGCCGGGGGGCAGCAAGGCCTGGACGGGGCTTTATGTCTACGGTTATTTCGGGAGTTTCTCCATCGCCGGTGCCGAGACCGAGCGGTTCCAGCACCGTCAGGTATCTCTCCGCCTGGTGCGGCAGAGACAGGTAACGTTCCCTTGTCACCGCAAGGGTGAGGAACAGGCTCCTGAGGGGGCGGAAGGCCACGCCTGCGCGCAGCGGTATCCCTGCCAGCCAGACGTGCAGGGCGGACGAGTACGTGTTCGGCAGCAGGACCGCAACGTCAGGGGCCGTTGCCATGATGGCGCGTGAGAAAGCCCTGCCTGCCAGAACTCCCGACAGGCCGCCGGGAGGCGCTTCCATCAATTCGCATCCGGTATCGACCGAGTCGAACAGCGGCAGCAGGTTCCGGCGGGCGGCCAGGAGGACTTTCATCCCCGAGCACTTCAGCGCGTCTATTACCGGCCAGGCCATTATGCAGTCGCCCAGCCAGTTGGGCAACATCAGGAGGGCGCGGCTGCCGGCAGGTGTTTCTTCGGCCACGACGCGCTCCCCAGGTCTTTCACTGATCCCGGTGCTTGATCCGGGCCGGGTGGTCTCCGTCCTTGGCCAGCATCGAAAGGTATTCTTCGGCTCTTTCGGTAAGCGGCTGGTGCAGGACGCCGACGATGCCTTCCGCACCCTGGTGTGTCGGCTGGAATCCGTAACGCGTCACGAAATCGGGCAGGAACTCCGTATTGTCTATGAACGAGCAGGGGGCGCGGAGGTCTTCGGTGAAGGGCATTTGCTTTCTGGCGTGGGTGAACTCCTCGCTGAGCACGATGTCCTTCAGCCGCATTTCCCGCACGTTATGCTTTGCGAAATGGACGAACACGCACGGCTCGGCCCAGCCCTTGTTCGTTATGTGCATGTAGCGTTTGCCGTAAGCCATGCAGCCGAAAGTCACTTCGCCGTCGTTCCAGAAGTCAAACAGCGCCAGGGGGTACTTCTTACGCAGCTCTTCCACCCGGCGGAAGCGTTCAACTCGCTGCTCCGGCGTAGGCACCAGCTCCATTATGGGGTCGCGCCCCAGGGGTATGTACTGGAAGACCCAGCCGAAAGACGCTCCCTTTTCCACCATTTTCGCGTTGAACTCGTCGGAAAGTATCGTGTCGTGGCTCTTGGTCGTGTGCGTGACGCTGAAGCCGAAGAGGACGCCGGCGTCGTTCAGGTAGTCCATGCTCTGCATGATGCGGTCATAAGCGCCCTTGCCACGGCGCCAGTCGGTGGATTCCTTGTCTCCTTCTATCGAAATGGCAAAGCTGATGTTGCCGTATTCCGCAAAGCGTTTCGCCCGTTCTTCCGTAATGTTCTGCCCGTGAGTGTAGACGTGGAAATAAACGTCGCTGTGATGCTCCACCATTTCTTCCAGGTGGGGCCAGATCGTGGGCTCGCCGCCGAGGACGGTGATGAAATAACCGCCGAAGTCATCCTTGACCTGCTGGACAACGTCGAAGACTTCCTCCTTGGTCAGTTCGCCGTCCCGGTTGTACTCGCTTGCAAAACACCCCACGCACCGCAGGTTGCAGCGCATCGTCGGGCTTATGGCGATGAAATTCGGCGGCCATTCGCCGTGTTCCTTGAAGTATGCCTGTCTTATTTCCTCGCCTTTAATTACCGTGTTGTACCAGAGATCGACCACGACTTTTCTCTGGACGTTCTTGTTGAGGTGAGGCAGTTTGGCCTTGAGGGCGCCGACCAGCATGTCATTGACCTGGATCTTGCGCTCAAGCACCTGCTCCGGGTAGTCCGAGTACTTGCGCATGTTCTCAACGCCGACGTCGCGTATCCTGTCTATCGCCTTGTTGAGCAGTTCCGGTTTTTTGGCAAGCGTGGGCAATATGGCGCTGATGCTCTTGGCGCCGACGAACGCGGCGAGTTTCTTCAAGGCTCCTGCCATCGTGAATTTCCTCCTGTCAGTGGTCCCGTGGTGCTGTCAGATCCAATTACTCACCCATGCCGGCGGGTTGTCCAGAAGTTCCACGGCACGGAGCAAATCCGCTTCCTTGAATGGGTAATGCTGTCCTGAAAGCGATGCTACTACCCGCATCATCAGCGTTGTCAGACCGCTAAGTATAGCTTCCTGCACTTTCTTGTCTGCAGCAAAATAAACTTCCCTCCATGGAGACAGGTCCATCGCCCGGCCTATAAATACTTCGCCCTGGCGGCGTTTCAGATGGAGTCTCAGTCTGCCCTTACGGTCCATCCGGGCGATCCGCTCGAAACCGACCAGTCCCGCGGGCAGGACCGGGGCTCCGGTCCGCATGGCAAGCAACGCCGCCCCCGGACGGCCCTGGCGCATTTTTTCGGGTTTCCCCATGTGGGCCTCCGGGAAAAGGGCTACCCCGTGTTTTTCTTCGGTTATAAGTCTTTCCGCCTCCTTGAGCGCCAGCTCTATTCCGTCCTTGTTAGACCTGTCCAGGACGATGCCTTCCCCAATGCGCAGGATCATTCCTACGAAGGGAATGTCGAAAAGCTCCGAATATGAAATGAAGTGCGTTGCTTCACGCCTGCGGTTGTCCAGGATCTGGGCGAGCATGATGCCGTCCCCGAACGAAAGATGGTTGGCGACGGTTATGTAGCCGCCTTCCATGGGAACATTCTCTAAGCCGTGGACGCCCCTCAGAATGTGATAGTTCGCCAGGCGCATGCCCCATTCGACCAGACGCAATTTCCAAGTGAAACGCCAAGGTCTGTTTTCGGGGGTATGTTTCGACATGCCGGTTCCCGAATGGCTAGGACAACTCGGCGCCGGCAAACTCGACCACGCTCCGTACAAGCAGCTCTTTCTGCTCTTCCGTGCCGTCGTGCATCAGGCCGTGAGGGGCTTTTTCATAGACTATCATCTTTTTGTACGAACTGGCGACGTTTGAGAAAATATATCGAGCACCTTCTATTTTGGATGACGGATCCCGGCTCGAATGCACCATCAGCAGGGGAATCCGGAAATCTCCGATGATTTCACGGTTCTGCCGTGCCAGGTCCGTTACCGCAAAGAGGGCGTCAAGCGGCAGGTACGGATAAATCAGGTACTCGGGGCCGTCCGGCCCTTGAGGATATTTCTTGGGCCATGAGCGGCTTACGTTTGAAAAGAGCCACGCCACTTTCAGCATGTGTTCCGTCGGGAGGTATTTGTGGAAGAACTTGAGCGGCGTGCTGATGAACACGCACCTGTCGATATCCGGGAATTCGGCGCCCAGCCGCAGTCCCAGTGCTGCGCCGAGGCTGAATCCGACCACCATTACCTTTTCATGGCGGGAGCGAACCTTCAGGTATTCGTCGCGGGCCGCCCTGTACCATGCAGTCCAGTCGATATAGTAGAGGTCGTCCGGGTGGGTCGCGTGGCCCGGCAGAACCGGACCGTAGCAGTGCATGCCCGCCCCGTTTAACTGTTCAGCGAAAGGCTTCATCTGCGCCGGGGAACCGGAAAGACCGTGCAGGAAGAGAACCCCCCACTCGTTCGAGCCCGTCATCTCGAACGGCCCGCAACCCTTCAGCAGAGGCCTTTTCCTCCTGCGTTCCTGCAGTTTCGGGCGCCCGAACTCTATCTTGAAATCAACAAGATAGGCAAGCGCCAGGAAAACCGCCCCGCCAAGCACAAACAGTGACAGCAGGTACTGCAAAAGTTACCCCCCTGTAATTACGACACAGGTACACACCAGACATTCTACCCTCCGGCGGCCTGCATGTCAATATGGAGATTGAGGTTGCCGGATATTTCATCAGCAGTATAGAGATCTTCCTGCGCCGGCGGCAACAGCTTGACCCGCCGCTACTTGAAACTTTCCCTGACAAGGTCATCCATGGTGCAGGTGGCTACGCATATGGACGTGTCCGCCGCACCGTAATAAATCTTTACCTGTCCGTCGCCGGATATAACCGCCCCACAGGCGAAACAGACGTTGCCCACGTCGCCTATGCGTTCGTAATATTCCCTCGGGGACAGGATCGGCTCAAGGCATCGTTTTATTACTCTGGAAGGGTTGTCCAGGTCCAGCAGGACGGTGCCTATCCGGTAGATGGGGCCCGCGGAGGTCATCTTGGTGCCGTGGTAGATTTCCAGCCAGCCTTCGGGAGTCTCGATCGGCGGCACGGAAGCTCCCACCCGATAGCTGTCCCAATACCCGCCTCTCGGAGGGACTATGACCTGGGAATCGCCCCAGTTCACCAGGTCCGGCGAATAAGAGACCCAGATGCTGCCGCGTCCGAGTCCTATCGGGCGGTCCAGGCGTACGTAGCGGCCGCCCACTTTTCTGGGGAAGAGTACGCCGTCTTTGTTACCGGGTTCGGAAACCAGGGCTATCCTTTCGTAATGCACGTAGTCTTCGGTCTTGGCGAGAGCGATGCGCGGGCCGCAGTTGCCGGCGACCGTGTACAGAACGTAACAGGTTCCTTCAACGAAGGTTACCCTGGGATCCTCGATGCCCGCTTCCTCGTAAACAGCGAAGGGCCCGTCCGTGGCGGGCAGCATGACGGGCTTGTCGTCCACCACAAAGTGCAGGCCGTCGTCGCTCCGGGCAAGGGCAAAGAAAGAATAGCCACGGCGGCCTTCCACGCGCAGGAGCATGTATACGCCGTCCTCGTTGGGGATGGGGGTGCCGTTAAAAACCGTGTTGGCCCTGAAGGGCATGTGTTCCACGGATATTATCGGGTTGCCTTCCCACCTTTGCAGCAGATCCCTGTCGATTCCCCTCTCGGCGGCCATTTATTCCTCCCTCCCGTTGATGCAGAAGACCACGACCTCGTCAACCGTCGTATCTCCCACGCAGATGCAACTGTCGGAGCCGCCGTAATATATCCGCAGGCCGCCGTCTTCTTCCGCGACGCAGCCGGTGGCGAAGACCATGTTGGGGATGTCGCCTATTCTCTCATAGCTTTCGCGGGGCGTCAGTATCGGGACCACGCTCCTGCCTACGACCTTTGAGGGATCGTTCCGGTCGAGAACGGCTGCGCCGAGCCTGTAGATGGGGCCGGCCGAAGTGTCCTTGGCCCCGTAATAGATCAGCAGCCAGCCCATTTCGACCTCGATGGGAGGACAACCGACCCCTATTCTGGACTGGTCCCAGAAACCGCTCCGCGGCGCCATCACCCTCCATCCGCCGCTCCAGTAGCGCAGGTCCTCGCTGTAGGAAATCCATATGCTGCCGCCGGATTCGGGCCTGCTCAGTATCGCATAGCGGCCGGCGAACTTCACCGGGAAGAGAGCGCCGGCTTTTGTGTCCGGTTCGCCCACTATGCCGATGTGCTCTACCGTCTCGAAATCCCTGGTGCGCGCGACGGCCAGTCTGAATCCGTGCTCGCCGGTCAGCACGAAGGTAATGTAGTACCAGCCGTCGAGTTCCGTTACGCGGGCGTCCATGGCGCCGCCCAGGGCGTGCTCTCCGTACGCAGCAAGGCTGTCGCGGCTTATGAAGCGGTCTTTTTCGACGCAGTAGATACCGGCGCGGTTGACGCGTGCCAGGTGTATGCTGTGAACGCCGGTCAGGCCTTCGATGGTTACCAGCAGGACCGTCTCGCCGTTGACAATGGCCACGCCGGCGTTCCTGACGTCTGCACACCGGAACTCCAGGTCCTTCATGGAAATAAGGGGGTTCCCTTCCCACCTGTGCACTATATCTCTGCCGATGCGTTTCCCGGTGGCCATGTCTACTCCTTGTGTTGTCTGACGGGCGCCGGACCTGTGCGGTCAGGGGGCACGGGCCTTTTCGCCTGCCGGCTATACGGTGTTTATCGGCTCTGCGGCCGCCGTTCTCCACGGCGTCAGGTTCTTCGTGTCGAACGGGGGGATGAAAGCCGTTTCCTGCTGCGGGAATCACCCGGAAAGAAGCGTCTTGGCGGCGGCGGATACGTCTTGCTGCTGCATCAGGTAGGTTCCCACGAGAATGGCGTCAAAACCGGCCTCTTCCAGTCGCCGTACCGTGGAAGCGTCTTCTATGCCGGATTCAGCCACGCTTGTGATGCCTTCGGGCAGTTTCTTGCGCAGTTCGAAAAGCCGCCGGACATCCACTTCAAACGATGTGAGATCGCGGCTGTTTATGCCTATAAGCGTCGCCCCGGCGTCAACTGCCCTTTCGATATCGCGTTCATCATGAACTTCCACGAGGGCGTCGAGACCGGCGTCGCGGGCCGCTGCCGCCATTTCCGCAAGATCGCCCCCTTCCAGCAGGCGCGCGATCAGCAGGACGGCGTCGGCGCCGGCGGCTTTCGCCTGCCAGGCCTGGTACGGGTCTATGAGGAAGTCCTTCCTGAGCACCGGGAGGCCGGAAGCCTTCTTGGCCGCCGCGATATATTCCAGCGCGCCGTGGAAGTAGCAGCGGTCGGTCAATACCGACAGGGCCCTTGCACCGCCGTTTTTCAAGGCTTCCGCTAGGCCGGGCACGTCGAAATCCTGCCGGATTATGCCCCGGGAAGGGCTCGCGCGTTTAATTTCGCCTATAAGACTGATGCCTTCCTGCCTTATCGCATCCAGAAAGGAAATCCGCTCCGTCGGGGGACTTGCCGCCGCGGCTTTTACTTCTTCCAGCGGCGCCTCGGCGCTGGAAGCGTGTACTTCCCTGCGTTTGCACGAGGCTATGTCGTGCAGAAAATCCTGCTCTTTGTGCAGTTCCAGTTCGGTGTCGCGGATCCGGTTGGTAAGATTCTGGAGGGCTTCCCTGACCGGGTCGGGCAGGTTACCGTGGTCCAGGCTGGCGCCGCTGACCTTCCTGCCCTTGTGCACCACTATCCTGCCCGGAACGCCTACCACGGTGGCTTCCGGGGGGACTTCGCTGACCACGACTGAGCCGCCTCCGACGCGGGCGTTCCTGCCTATGCGGATGTTGCCGAGTATCTTCGCTCCGGCGCCGACCACCACTCCTTCTTCCAGCGTCGGGTGTCGCTTGCCGGTTTCCTTGCCCGTTCCGCCGAGCGTCACCCCCTGGAAGAGGGTGACGTCGTCCCCCACTATCGCAGTCTCGCCTATTACGACGCCCATGCCGTGATCGATAAAAACGCCCCGGCCCAGGGCTGCCCCGGGGTGAATTTCCACCCCAGTGAACCACCGGACTATCTGGCTCATTGCACGCGGGACGACCGGCACGTGCATGTGCGCGTGCAGGAAGTGCACGAAGCGGTGTATTAGAACGGCGTGGAAGCCGGGGTAGCAGAGGATTATTTCGACGGCGCCCCTGGCCGCGGGGTCTCTTTCAATTACCGACCGGAAGTCTTTCCTGACCGCTTCAAAATCGAAAAGCACCACCAGAAACGGTGCCAGCACCGTCAGCACGAACGCTATGACGAGCACCAGCGCGGATACCGCAACCGAAAGAACGGTGAGAGCCAATCCGTATATGCCGAAGACGATCCGGCGCATCACAACCTCCGCTTTATCTCGAACTTGCCGTCGGGCAGGTCTCGTATCTCATACCCCAGTTCGATGAGGCGTTCCCGGATGAAATCCGAAACCGCAAACGCCTTCTCGGTTCTGGCCAGGGCCCTTGCTTCACCAAGAGCATTCAGCAGCGCTTCATCGGGCGCAGCCGCCTGCGCACCAGCTTCGGAACGGGTCTTGAGCATATTGTCGCTCCTGCGCGTCGGGAGACCGAGGACTTTGAGCATTGCCCCGGCGGCTTTCGCGTGTGCGATGGCGTTCAACTCAGCCTGATCCTGCCCGCTCTGCAGCGCCAGGTTGGTCTCGTGGATGCTGCCGTACAGGACTCCCAGCGCCGCGGCGGTGTTCAGATCGTCATCCATGGATTCCCCGAAATGTTTCATGGCCGACTCGTATTCCTGTTCTGCTTCGTCGTTAAGTTCACGATCGCCGAGTTTTTCAGCCTTTTCCAGGGCGTCCAGGATGCGTTCCAGCCCGGCGGTGGCTTCCTTGAGCCTTTCCGGCGTGTAGCTGATGTCCGTACGGTAGTGCGTGCCGAGCAGGAACAGCCTCAGTGCCGCCGGCGGATAGCTTTCATAGGCAGCGCGCAGGTTGAACACGTTGCCGAGACTCTTGGACATTTTCTCTCTGTTGATGTTGATGAAACCGTTATGGAGCCAGAAACGCGCCATCGGTTTTCCAAAAGCGGCTTCCGTCTGGGCGATCTCGTTCTCGTGGTGCGGGAATACCAGGTCCTGCCCCCCGCCGTGGATATCGAATGGCAGCGGCGCCAGGTACTTGCCGCTCATGGCGGAGCATTCGATGTGCCAGCCGGGGCGTCCTTTGCCCCAGGGCGTTTCCCATGAAGGCTCGTCCGGCCTGGCGGCTTTCCATAGAGCGAAATCCTCGGCGTTCTCCTTGCGTTCATCGGGTTCGATCCGGGCTTCCTTGACCTGGTCCGGCGTCCTCCCCGAGAGTCTGCCGTACCCGCTGAACTTGTGTACGCGGAAGAAAACGTCGGCCTCGCCCACCCTGTACGCGTAGCCGTTGTCCAGCAGTTTCTGAACCAGGTCTATCATCTCCTGTACATGTTCGGTGGCCTTCGGGTAGATGTCTGCCCGCCCGACGTTCAGTGCGTCCATGTCCTCGAAATACTCGTTTATGTACTTCTGACTTATCTCCCGTTCCGTCGAGCCTTCGTCCTTTGCGCGCCGGATGATCTTGTCGTCGATGTCGGTGAAGTTCGTAACGAGTTTCACCGTGTGGCCGCTGAACTCTAGATACCGCCTCAGCGTGTCGAATACCACGGCCGGACGCGCGTGCCCCAGGTGCGAGGAAGAGTAGACCGTGGGCCCGCAGACGTACATGCGCACCGTGGCTCCGTCCGACGCACGGAACTCTTCCTTCTTTCCGCTTAGCGTGTTGTGCAATTTCAGCATTTATACGGAACCTCCTGCTGCTGAACGGGTTGCTATACGATAACGCTTTCCCCGCCCGAGGCAAGGGCCCTTCCGGACACCGGGATATGGCAGATCCGTTTGAAAGCCGGTCCCTGCTTGGTCTCGAATCGATCCCCGGGTTCCCGGTCCGCACGGAGCGGCCTCTTACGTCCCGGGTTCCAGGAGGGACAGCCCGGCTTCCCTGTTCTTCCTCCGCACGGCCTTTGCGCCGGTTATTTCATGGATTATCGCTTCCCCCACCAGCCAGGTCTTCACGCCCTTGCGCAGGCATCCCGTGGTCGTCTTCCCGGAACGTCCCAGCGCCGCGTGGATATGAAGAACCGGTTTCCCGGTTTCGTCAGGCGCAAGCACGCCGATCCCGGCCACTTCGTGCGCTCCGTCTATCGGCAGCACCATGGGATCGGGCGGCGTCGCGTCCGACTTTCTCGGTCCCACCACCACGTCTCCTCCGCCGATGCCGCCTATCAGGATGACGTGGCCGATCGATACGTTGTGTTCCGCAGCAAACCGTTCTATCGTGTCGGGGACGGTATCGCCGTCTTCCAGCCGCAGCACGAACACCCTGCCGGCGCGTCCTTCCGTCATTTTCATGGCAAGCCTTCTTTCAACCGGTGATTGCTCTATTCTGTTACACGTTCTCTCCGCAGTCAAGAGTCCTCGCTCCTGAATTTGAACTTCGCCCCGTTTTGACTAAACTGGTGGCGTCCCCTGGCGCGGGAGAATACTGCATGGTCGCATCCGGAGCGCTTGGTGTGCGGCGGACGGCGTTGTGCCTTCTGCTCCTTGTCCCCGCTGTGCCGCTGCGGGCCGCGGACCTGGCCGTGAACGCCTATGTCCCGTTCCCGGTGGGGTCCCCGCGTGTCATGGGTATGGCGGGTGCTTTTACCGGGGTGGGGGAAGGGTCCGAATCGCTGATCGTCAACCCCGCTTCCGTCGCGCGGACTTCCGGTTTCGAACTCGGTAACGCGCACCTGGATTACATGGTTTCCGTCACCGAGCAGGACGACGACTTCCAGTCCGACTTCGGTAACGTCGGGGCGGCCCTTCTCGGCAAGGAAGCCGTTCTTATCGCCGGCCTGGGCCTGAAGTCGCGTTTCGACCGGGCCGAAGGGGGCGCCCTGGGGTACGGGCTGAACGTTCTTTTCGAGAATTACTATTTTACCGACGGCGGAGGCGGCGAAGCCGAATTCAACCTCACTTCCCCTCGGTTCGTTTTCGGCTGGGAATTCAAGGATGACCAGCTCTTCCTTTCCCTCTCGCTGGATGCTTCCAGCCCGAAGCTCACCTATCTGCCGCCGGCCAGCGCGAGTTCCGTGGACGTGGACTACGCCGCTTTCGGCGGCCTCCCCCTGGAACTCGCTCTCCTGTACGTCCCGGAGAACAGCAGGTTTCAGTTCGGGGCGCGTCTCAAGGGGCCCAGGGGCTGCGCCGTCGAAGACGCTTCTTCCCTGCCGCCGCTGGACCCTTTCCCTTACGAAGTCGTCTACCCGGGCGAGTGGGCTTTCGGCTTCGCCTGGAAAATCGGCGACAAGTGCCCGGAAGACCGTTCCGAGTGGTTCGACAGCGCCATGCTTTCGTTCGACCTCCGGGGCGTTTTCCCTGTTGACGGCACCTCCGGTTTCGAGAGGTTCCGCAGCGTTTCCCCAGAGGAAATCGTTGACGGCCCCCTCGTCCAGCCGGCTCTGGGATTCGAAGTCGAAGTGTTCTCGCGCGCCGCGTGGCTCTGGCTCGGCACCTACAGGGAGCCGGCGCGTTACGACGATGTCGATGCGCGCCAGCACGTTACCGGCGGATTCAAATTCCGCCTGCTCAAGATCAAACGCCTTTCCTTCTTCCTTAACTTCGCCTACGACAAGGCCGACCGCTACGACGTCTTCTCGGCGTCCATCTCCACCGGCATCACTTCATTTTGACGCTTGCTCCACCCAGACTTTTATTGATTTCATCTCGGGTTCCCCGCTGCATTTTATGTTGTATTTGTGCGGCCATTTCTTGATCGTCTCCGTGTGGCTCTTGGCCTGGCCGTTCTCCAGCCAGTCATGCCTGACCTTGAACGGCAGTTGACGGGCCTTCGCCTCCTGGTAGTCCACGTCGATTCTCAGGTGTCCCATCACTCCGCACGTGTTCCGCACCGTTGTGGCGAAACGCACCCATATCCTGTCCTTGCCGGGCGGTATCTTCGTGTATTCGGTGTACGCGCTTTTCTTCACGAACTTGCCGGCCAGTTCGTGTATGTCCTGGAAGCCCGTGTCGGGACCCGCCGTCGATACCTGGAATTTCACCTTGTCCGCCGCGTCGCGCATCCGGAACGTTCCGCCCATCCGTACCCCCGTTATGTTCCCTGGAACGGTCACCGGAAACGTCACTGTCCCTCCGCCCTTCCAGTTGTCCCAGAGATACCCGTCGCGCACGTCCATGCCGCTTATCACGGCGTGCATGGTTGTCAGGGTCTCGTTTTTCTTGAATTCCGGCGACACCTCCGCGGTGGTCACCCGGGGGTTTATGCTGACGGTCGATGCCGGCTTCCCGGCGTCCACCAGTATTTCATTGTCGCCGCGCACGAGGAACGGGGCGGCCCTTTCGGCATGCTGGAACAGGCCAGTCATCCTCATTTCTTCCATCCCCACGTCCGTGGGATACCCCTTCGTGTCGAACGCCACCTTAACGTAGTATTCGTATCTGCGGTTTATGAATTCCTTGAGCGGAATCTTCGCCTCGAACGCTCCCTTCTGGGTCGCCGTGTACACCCTCTGCCAGTCCAGCATGTTGTTTGTCGAGACGAACACTTCGACGACGTCGTCGTCGGCCTTCCTCTTGAAAGTCGCCGTTATTTCCCCGTCGAGAAACACGTAGGGGCTGCGCATCCGGAACACGACGGACCCGGGGCCTCGCTTCTTCAGGTGAAGCGCCGGCAGCCGCCCGTCCCTGCTCTTGCACGAAATGTTCTCTTCCGCTTCCATGCCCCTCGCATAGCCGCCCTTTGCCAGTTCCGGTTCGTAAGTCAGGGTCCCGTTCCCCACCACGCCGCCGTGATAGCCCGGGTGCACGTAGTAGCATGTCTCCTTCTGGTCCGGTATCACCTTGTTGAAGTACGCCGCCTCTCCCTTGCCGCCTCGCAGCTTCACGCTTCCGGGAGGTCCCCCGAGATCCTGGTTGACGTGCTGGGGATTTTCCACCCCGAAATTCCTTGTCATCGTCTCGCCTTCGCGCAGCGTCAGGGACGCCCTGTGTCCCACCGAATACCCGTTTGACACCCCGTCCCCGGCCTCGCCGTGTATCTTCGAATACTCGTGGTGGGCGTTGTTCAGGTTGTGCGTCATCGCGGGGAACCACCCCTTCGCGTCCGCAAACGGACAGCGCGCGCTGGTCAGCAGCTTGGCCCCGTCCTTGTTCAGCTCTTCCACCGATGCTATGCTCCCGTCGTCCTTCTTGAAATAGGTTATCAGCGACGAGTCGAGCATGTGCCAGGCGTTGTCGTAGTAGACCTCGGCCACGTTGTGCGCGGTCACTCCGTGCGTCCGGCTCTGCTGGAACCCGGCGGCGTCCGCCAGCGCCTCGACACATCCCGCCGCGCAGCAGCACATCCGGTAGCCGTACACGTTCACGAGCTTCACGACGTCATGCGTGCAGCCGGCTATCTGTTCCTGGGGCGGAGCGTCCTGGTGGCTGTACTTGAATACGAACCGCCAGATCGCCTTCGCCTTCTCCTCGTCCGACATGCCGGGTTTCAGTATGCTCCTGAGGATCGAAGGGATGTCCGTTGTGTCCGGCATGTCGGCGCGGTGCATCCTTATGTCGTATGCTTTTGCGTTCTCCGCACGGATCCCCGTGGACAGCAGCAGTACTGCCGCGACCGGCGCCAGCCATGTTCTTTTCATGATTTTTCCCTTTCCCGGGCTTTCACTTGGCTTGTTTCAGCGGACCATTGCTTCCCAGCACGCACGGTAGAACCGCATTATCCTCAGCGCATCGTCGTCGCACGCGGCCCCGGGTATTTCCGCCATCGTGTACCCGGCGTACCCCGTTTCCGCGTACATGTCGAACAGGTGCTGCCACGGGTACCTGTCTTCCCACAGTTCCTGTATGTGGCAGTGCGATATGCGGTCTTTCAGCATCCCGAAATGCGCGTCTATCGATCCCGATGCGTCCTTGTCGGTCTCGTTGCAGTTCCAGCACACCCGGCACGCCCCGTGGTCCGCGGCGTCCAGCACCTTCCTTATGCGCGGCGGATGCGACGTGTCGCGCCCGTGCACTTCCATCCAGCATTCCACGCCCTTTTCAGCGCAGAACACGGCCGTCTCCCGGAAGCCCTTCCCTATCTGCTCCAGCGTCTTTTCTTCCGGAACGCCCTTTTCCACCTGCAGCGCGTTGGGACGCACCTTTATGCCCTTCGCCCCCACCTCGGCGGCCAGAGCGGCAAAATCCCGGGATATCCTTATCTGTTCCTTCAGTTCGTCGGGATCGGCCGAATGATATTCTACCGTCGTCCCGAGTCCCACCAGTTCCACGGGTGAATCTTCGAACTTCTTCCGCACGGTCTCACGTTCCCGCTTCGACAGCCCCGGTTCGACCCCGTGCGCGTGCGTTGTCCTGAGTTCGAGCCCCGAAAAACCGCTCTCCACGCACATGCGGATTGTCTTGTCCAGATCCCATCCGGCCGCCATCTGGTACGTTACCAGTCCCAGTTTCATCATCTCCTCCGCGTACTGTCTGCAGGTGCAAGTCTTGCGCCTGCGTAGCGTGTGTCAAGGACCGCCGCACCGGTTATTTGCCGGTGCCGGGAGCGTCCCTTGAGGTGTTCCGCTATCATGTTCACCGTTTTACCGCCCCGCGTGTCACAGGCATTTTCCGGGCCGTCCCCTGCCGCGTTCCCCGCGCTTCCGCTTCGTTTGTTCCCCGTGCGGCCGTTCCCGCATCGTTTCTGAACGGCACGGTAGGCGCTATTATCTCCGGTCCGTAACCCATTGCCACCCGTTGGGGGCGCAAACTGCTTTTACCTCCAGCGGCCTCCGTTTCACGCTCACTCCCGATATTCATCTTCATCGCCCTTACGGGTTTTCCGATAATGTAATAGAGACACCGTGCTTTTCCATGTGGGAGCTTGCATGAACAGGACAGTCTTCGCCTTTCTGGCCGCTGTGTTTCTCTGCCTGTCGCCTGCCGGCGCGGCGGAAAAGCCCGTAATGTACCAGAATTCGCCCGTCTTTCTCGTCAGCGTCAATCCGCTGAATTCCGCCGACATTTCGGACATCCTTCTCCAGTACTATGATTCGCTCAATGCGCGCTGGGTCGGCTCGGGGCTTTTTCAGCTTTCCAGGGATCCGCACGGCGCTATCCGGGCCCGCATCAACTTCACCGCACCCGCCGAAGGCGTTTTCAGGCTCCGTTCCATCGCGCGCGATCCGGCCGGCAACATCGAGTCCTGTTCGGACGACCCCGACCAGTACGACGTCATGGCCGTCTATGATGCCTCCCCTCCTTCCGTGGAACTCGTCGCACCGCGGGGCGGCGAGAGAATCGAAGTCCCGGGCAGGTTCGACGTCAGGTGGATTGCCCACGACATCAACATCGCCGGCGAATCGGCCGTCCGGGTTCTCTTCAGCCGCGACGGCGGCAACACCACCGAGCAGATACTTCCTTGGTCGCCTCTTGCCGAATCCCTGTCCTGGAACGTGCCGGATGTTTCCTCCGAGCGCGCCGTCATCATCGTGGAAGTCAAAGACCTGGCGGGCAACGTCGGCCGCCGGGCTTCCGGCATATTCGCACTGGCCGGCACCAAGCCTGCACCCGCTCCCGGGCAGCCGGCCTACCCCCCCCGGGATACGGTTCCCCACATGCACCAGGAAAAGCTTTCATGGGTGCCCCCCCCACGGGCCGTCTCCACGGCTCCTCCCGCGGCCCGCTCCCTTGCGCGGCGCTACTATACGAGAGGCGTCATCTACCTGGTCCGTGGCGATTACGATGAGGCCGTCAAGGAACTCTCCAGCGCCCTCCAGGCCGACCCCTCCTTTGTCTCCGCACGCATCGACCTCGGCGTCGCTCTCGCTCATATGGGCCGCGTCAGGGAAGGCATCGAATTCCTCGAAAGCTCCTTTGCCGAATTCCCCTCCGAATTCGGCTTCCCTTACAATACCGGCCTGGTTTACTACAAGTCGGGTGACTACGCGATGGCGCTGGAGCGCTTCAGGGATGCCCTTTCAATCTCGCCCGACAATATCGAAGCGCTCTGGATGGCCGCCGATTGCGCCGTTCGCCTGAACATGGTCCAGAGCGCCACCCGCTACTGGCTTGCCGTTGTCGAATCCACGCGCCCGGGCAACCGCTATCACGATCAGGCGCGCCTCTATCTCGCCAGGCTCAACATCGACGCAGACGCTCTTCGCCCGCAGATCACGGGCATGATTTCACACCCCGCCCCGGTTTCCATCGCCGCTTCGCCCCAGGAACCGACGCCGCAACAGCAGGCCGTTCATGAAGCCGAACACAGACCCGCACCGCCGGCGCCGGAACTCCCCCGTGAAGAATTCATCGGCCTCGCTCCCTGGGCGTCCGGCGTTATCCAGAGCACCCCTGCCGCCCCGGGCGCGTCCCGCTCCCGCCGTTAGCCGCCGGCGGAATTCTCCCTCTCTTATCCACGCTTTTCCCGCGCGTTGCGGCTCTCCCTCCATATAATGTGCTGATGACTTCAGCATCCCGTAAGCCTGTTGTCGCGATGGTGTTCCTGGGCTGCGCCAAGAACCAGGTGGATTCCGAACGCCTTCTCGGGGCCGTTTCTGAAGCCGGTTATATCCCTTCCGCCGACGTCGAACACGCCGATGCGGTTGTCGTGACCACGTGCGCTTTTGTCAAACCAGCCGTGGAAGAAACTTCCGACGTCATCGACGATCTTTCCGCTCTACGTGCCGGCGGCGGCCCGAAACTGATCGTCGCCGGCTGCATGGTTAATCGCTTCGGGCGGGAAGACCTCCGTTCACGGTTCCCGGCCGTGGACGCCTTTGTGGACCTCGGCTCGTTCCACGATTTCCCCGGCGTCCTCGCTGGCGTCCTTGACGGCGATGGCGGGGCCGCTCCTCCCGCCGGGCCTTCCGTCGGCTTCCTTGCCGGGAGGTTCGAGTCGCTGCCCAGGCTGCCTTCGACGCATTCCTACGCTTATCTCAAGATCTCGGAAGGCTGCTCCAACTGCTGCAGCTATTGCACCATCCCGTCCATACGCGGGCCGCTCAGGCATCGCCCGGCTTCGGAGCTCGTTGCCGAAGCCGCCGGTCTCGCGGCCCTCGGAGCCAGGGAACTGGTCGTCATCGCACAGGATACCGCTTCTTATTCCGACCCGGACTCCGCCTGCGACCTCGCCGGCCTCCTCGATA
The DNA here is from genome assembly GCA_016930595.1 of Planctomycetota bacterium. Taxonomy (GTDB): domain Bacteria; phylum Planctomycetota; class SZUA-567; order JAFGGJ01; family JAFGGJ01; genus JAFGGJ01. The sequence continues at coordinate 4,410 of JAFGGJ010000014.1, read as the reverse complement.
GGCTGGCCTCGCTGGACGGCCTCGAATGGATCCGCCTGATGTATGCGCATCCGGCCCACGTTTCCCCCTCGCTTGTCTCCGCCTTCTCGCATAACCCGAAACTGCTCCCGTACCTCGACCTCCCCATACAGCATTCCGCCGATTCCGTCCTGGCCTCGATGGGCCGCGGCTACCGCGGCGACGGCCTCAGGCGCCTCATCGACTCCCTCCGCTCGGCCCGCCCCGATATCGCCCTCCGCACGACCGTCATGGTGGGCCATCCCGGAGAAGACGCCGCGGCCTTCGATTCGCTTCTGGCCTTCCTCGAAGATATCCGTTTCTTCAACCTCGGCGTCTTTTCTTTCTGCCCCGAACCGGGTTCCGCTTCGGCTTCCATGCCGCTTCCGTGCAGTCATGCCGAAGCGCAGCGCAGGCTGGATGCCGTCATGCGGCTCCAGCAGGACGTCACTTTCGACCTTCTCGACGCACGGGCCGGTGCGGTCATGGACGTCATCGTCGAAAATGACGCCGAAGCACGCACTTCTTTCCAGGCCCCCGACGTTGACGGCGTCGTCCTCTCCGACTACCCGTGGCCCGCGCCGGGTATCATTAAAGCCCTGGTGACCCGTCGCGACGGCTATGACCTGAAAGGCGAACCGCTGTGAAATTCGTCGGCTCTTTCTTCGGCGTGGGCTTGATCCCGGGCGCTCCCGGCACCTACGCAAGCGCCTTGACGGTTGCTGTTTTTTTCCTCCTCCATCGACTCGCACCGTGGTCCGGAACGCCCCTCGCCGGCTTCTGCCTCCCCGCCGCCGCCGCCCTGCTCCTGGGTCTCGTTTCCATCTTCGCGGCACGCTCGCTGCCGCCCGGGGAAAAAGACCCGCGCTGGTTCGTCCTCGACGAATGCTCCGGCCAGTGCCTGGCCCTCGTCGGCGTGTCCCAGGGAAATTATTGGCTTGGACCACTTATTGTCTTTGGACTGTTCCGCCTCTTCGATATAATAAAACCCGGACCCGTGCGCCGGCTCGAGTCGCTGCCCGCTGGTTGGGGTATACTCGCCGATGATCTCGCCGCCGGAGCGCTGGCCTGTGTCTGCTGGCATTTGTCGGTATTCGTGTCGCACGCTTTATAGACAGGGATTTTTGTAATGGCCAAGAAGAAACGTCGGGCTCCCAGCAGCGCCAACATCCGGCGCGGCCCTTCGGGCCGCAGGCCCGCTTCTTCTTCGGCCAGGATGAAGGCCACCAGGCCTTCCGGCCCGCAGCGTCCCACCACCCCGCGCTCGCCGGCTTCCGGCACCAGGCGCACCCCGCCGCAGGGCGGCTCCGTCAGCACCACCACCAGGACCGTTATCATGCGCCAGGAGCCCGTGCGGGCTTACCGTCCCGGCCTTTCCCTCTCCGTCAAGTTCAGCTTCTTCATCTCTTTCCTTCTTGTCCTCGTTTCCCTGTCATGGGGCATGGCCGTGGTGGGTATCACGCGCAATGCCCTCTACAGCCAGATACTCCGCCAGGGCGTCACCGCTGTTCGGACGCTCGCCGTCCTCGGGGCCGAAGTGCTCAGGGATTACAACGACGAACAACCCACCGCTCCCAATGTCAGTCTCGCTCCCCTCGCCTATATCAATAGCAAGACCCAGAGCGATGTCCTTAACGCCGTCGTCTATTACAAAGGTCCTCCGCCCACCATCGTCTTCTCCCTGCGCTCGCTTGAAGGCATCGGTGCCGGCAGCGAGCGCCTTCCGGATATCGGCACCGACGTCGATATCCAGTCCAAGACCGCCGCCATCAAGAACGTCAAGTATCCCAGTATCAGCTTCGAGACCCCCATCACGCTGCCGGGCAGGCGGCCCGCCAGGGCCATGCTGCTTCTCAATTCCACTACCGTCAAGGAACAGTTGAATACGATTATCAAGCGTGTCATCCTTTTCGGCATCGTGTTCGTCATCTTCGGTATCGCACTCAGCTTCATTCTCGCCAATATGGTCACCCATCCCATCAAACAGCTTGCCAACGACATGGTCGTTGTCGCCAAGGGCAACCTGGACCACTTCACCAGGGTCATGACCGGCGATGAAATCGGCCTCCTGGCGTCCTCCTTCAACCAGATGGTCTCCTCCCTACGTAGCGCACAGCTCATCGAAAAAGAAAGCGAACGCCTCCAGAGCGAACTCAACGCCGCACGCGAAATCCAGGCCAACCTCCTCCCCGAAAAAACCCCGGATATCCCGGGCTACGACTTCCGTCCCTACTACCATTCCGCCAAGGAAGTCGGCGGCGACTACTACGATATCTTCGCCCTCGATTACGACCACATCGTGATCGTCGTCGCGGACGTTTCAGGCAAAGGCATCCCGGGCTCCATGGAAATGGCGCGCACCCGTACCATCCTCCATATCGTCGCCCCGGACAGCTCCAGCGCTTCCGAAGCCGTTATCCGCACCAACGCTCTTCTCGCCAAGGAAATCAAGCGCGGCATGTTCGTCACGCTCTTCCTCACCATCCTTGAACTTTCCACCCGCAGGATGACCTGCGTGTCCGCCGGCCACAACGCCATGTACGTCTACAGGGCCGCTTCACGCCAGGTCGAAGCCATCAACCCCAACGGCATCGCACTCGGCTTCGACCCCGGCCCCATCTTCGAAAGAACCCTCCAGGAAAAACTCATCCAGCTCGAGCGCGGCGACAGGTTCGTCCTCTATACCGACGGCGTCGTCGAAGCCATGAGCCCGCAGCATGAGGAATTCGGCGACGACAAGCTTATCAACATCATCAAGTCGGCTCCGCAGGCTTCCAGCAGGGATATGGTCAACATGATCATTTCTTCGCTTACCCAGCACCAGGCTGATGCCGAACAGCATGACGACATCACCATTGTTACCGGACGCATCTTGTAGGGGACGACATGCCTGAAATTGTTCATCGTGAAATCGTCATTCCCAATGACACCCAGTACCTCTCCCAGGTCCGCTCCATTGTCAAGGAAGTCGTTACGGAAGCGGCCTTCCCCGACGACGAAGCCAACAGGATCATCCTCGCCGTCGACGAGGCCGTTACCAATATCATGCAGCACGCATATGAACATGACCTCGAAGGCAACCTCGAAATCGAACTCGTCCTGGAACTCGATAACACCAAGTTCGAAGTCGTCATACGCGATACCGGCAAGTCTTTCGACCCCGCCGCCATCGAACTCCCCGACCTCGACCAGCATATCAAGAACGGCAAGCGCCACGGCCTCGGCATCTTCCTCATCCGCCAGATCATGGACGAAGTGATCTACTCCTATAAGAACGGTATCCGGAACGAGCTTAAAATGGTCAAGTACACCCGCTCTCCCAAATCCTCTCAACACCAGTCCGGCTGCTAACCGGGGAAGGAGTCCCATACATGCCTGGTTTCTCCATCAAGACCGAACGGATGAACGCCTCTACGGCGATCCTCCAGGTGGAGGGCTTCCTGGATGCCCATACTTTTGAACGGCTCGAAGAGGAAATTAACGGCCTCTTCGCCGAAGGCATCTACCGGCTTGTCGTTGAAATCTCCGGTGTCGACTACATTTCCAGCGCCGGGGCCGGCGTTTTTATCGGCGCCATTACCGAAGCGCAGGAAAACTCCGGCGATATCGTGCTCGTCAACCCCACCCCAAACGTCCTCGACGTCTTCGACCTCCTCGGTCTCACACAGATCTTCTCCATCTGCAAGACCAGGGAGGAGGCCCTCGGGGCTTTCCGTTGAAGACCGTGCTCGTCAGCGCCTGTCTCCTCGGTTTCCCCGTCCGTTACGACGGCGGCCGCAAGCCCGCCTCCGGCTTTCTCCCCCAAGATGCCGTCCCCGTCCCCGTCTGCCCAGAAATATTCGGCGGCCTCCCCACTCCCAGGCCCGCCTCCGAAATCCCGGAAGGCTCCTCAGGCTCCGATGTACTCGACGGCACCGCTTCAGTCTTTTCTGTTGACGGCGCCGACGTTACCGCCGCCTTCCTGCGCGGTGCGCGCATGACCCTCGATACCGCCTCCCTCGTCGGCGCAAAGGATGCCTTCCTCAAGTCGCGCAGCCCCTCTTGCGACAGCCTCTTCGGCGTTGCCGCCGCCCTTCTGGCGAGGAACGGCGTTACCGTTCATCCGGTGGAGTAACCTGCTTGTGGGCAATATCCGCGTCCTCGATAACTTGGTGAAGAGCCGTATCGCCGCCGGCGAAGTCGTCGAAAACCCTGCTTCCGTCGTCAAGGAACTGGTCGAAAACTCCCTCGATGCCTCCGCTCGCCGCGTGGATATCGAAATCGCTTCCGGCGGCGCCTCCCTTATTCGCGTCACCGACGACGGCTCCGGCGTCTACCCCGACGACCTCCCGCTCGCAGTCGAACACTTCGCCACCAGCAAGATTTCCTCCGCCGAAGACATCTTCGGCATTTCCACTTACGGGTTCCGCGGCG
>JAFGGJ010000081.1 GCA_016930595.1 Planctomycetota bacterium | reverse complement strand
GGAGCTTCATCAAAGTCTGTGTTCACAGCCACCTCCTATAGTACCCGTGCATTTATGTAGGCACCCATTCGCACCGATCCTTTTGGGATCATGCAGATTACTTTGCACGGAAGGCTCACCCAATCAGGTCAACGGCGCATGCGTGTCTTCGCCAGCCCCCAAAGCGGGCCGAGCCATCCTGTGTATGCACGGATATATTTCTATGCCACCTGATGTTCCCTGTGCCAACGCATCAGTCTCTTCCAGCAGATTTCAGCCACCTTCCTGGCCGCAGCTACTCGCGCTATCTTGTTCCCCGAGCGTTTCCTTAGGGAGCTATCAGATCGTAGAGCCACCTGTAACTGGAAGATGACTCTATTACTGCCCTGAATGCCCCAATACGGCTGAAAAACGTTCTGATCTTGTCTGCCTCCCGGCATTCGAAACGGTTTGAATGCAGAAGCTTGCCTTGCTTGTCTTCAACGGCTACAATCATGAAACGACGATGAAGATCTATACCTGCGTAGAGCATGGGGGCCTCCTTTCCGCCTCAGAGCCTTTGCCTAAGTAAATCATAGCTCCGAGCGACTGGAACCCCATGCTTTCCGCGGTTATAGTATCAGGTCAGGAGGAAGACATGGCGACTAAGAAAAACGACAGTGCCGGGCAGCAGGAGCTACAGGACCCCGAGAAAGCCAAAGGCTACATCGAACTAGCCAAGATAACGCAAACTGGCTTTGACAACAGGCGGCTCGCAGAGTGGAAGATAAAGCTTGCCTTCTGGGGCGGCCTCGCCATTCTCTACTACGTGGTTGATCAAAGAAGCACCGTTTTCGAGGCCGCAGTACCGTGGTGGCTTCTACTCACGGGTCTCTTTGTTGTTTTTGCCATCTTCTGCGTATTCGAATTGGCATTTCAGCGCGCAAACATGACGGACAAGAACTGGAAACACTACTTCATGGAAATGGCCGAGTTCACAGAGGCAAAAAGACACAAACGCCCCGAAAAGGGCCACGTCCCTGTCTTCGAGCCGTTTACGACCCCATGGATGTGGGCGTACGTGTTGTTTACCTTGCTGCTGATCACACTACTACTCGTCTACACCTATCGAATACTGCCAACCATTCGCCCCGGAGGGATGTATTGGTGGGCGGTTGTGGTCAGCGCAGTTCTGATTGCCTTTGCGTATTGGATTGGGTATGTACGGGGCCAGAAGGCCGGACGTGCGAAGAAAGACAAGGACGGCTAGTGTGCCGATTTCTGCTGAGAAAGAAAAGCTGCTGCGGGCGATATATCAGGAGCTCATTGATGCCATGGAAGCCTGTCAAGAAAGGAACCTACTCGGGCCCGCAATAGCCTTGATGTACATGACAATTGATGTTATGGCAGCGGTCAACGTTGCTGCCAGGGTCGAAGTCGAGCTGGACCGGGAGGTTTATTCGAACGGCAACACATCCATGCGGGTGTTCGGAACGATAGCGTACACCTACGGCCGGAACGAGACTGATAATGAGCCAGTGACACGGATACCGCCGTTCAACGGCACGGCCGGCGTCAGGGTTGAACAGGACTCGGGCCGGTGGTGGAGCGAGTTTTTCATGCAATGGGCCGCCAGGCAGGACCGGCTTTCTTCGGGTGATGTTTCTGATGTCCGTATCCCTGCGGGGGGGACGTCCGGCTGGGCGACCTTGAACCTTCGGGGCGGCGTTAACGTCAACGAAAATCTATCGATTAACGCGGGCCTCATGAACCTGGAGGATGTCCGTTACAGGATACATGGCTCGGGTATCGATGCCCCGGGCCTCAACGCCATGTTGTCGCTGGAATGCCGTTTCTGAACCAATCGCTCGGCAAATGGAAACGGCAGCACTCGCAGGTTCGGCGGTAACGCAGAAAGCCGCCCTCAGTCCCGGCATACCCCGGTGTTTCCGCGGCACCGGGTGTTTCAAGCGTTCCGTCGGGTACGTTTCCTGAGCGCCATGGCGGCCGCAAGGAAGCACCCGAGGATGAGCATCTGCCCGACAGCGGTTTCCCCGCCGCCCTGTCCTCCGGAACACCCGCCGCCAAAGAACGTCAGCGCCGCCTTCTGTATGGCGAACACGTCGTCACTGACATCGGTTACTGACCCCGTCGAATTGCTTATTCTCAGGCGGCAGTCGGCGGAAGATATCAGCGGCACGGCCCACGCATGGTCGCCGTCATTGAGCGTATTGCTTACGGCTTCGCTCCACGTTGCGCCGCCGTCGGTGCTGAGCTCTATGTTGACCAGCGCTCCCGGGGAGCCGGTCCATGTCCAGGTAATCTGGTGCGTGGCGCCCTGGCTGAGGACTTCGAATCCGTTCGGCGAGGTGACGTTGAACGAGTCCACCATCGTGCTCCAGCCTATCTGCACGGGCCCGGCAATGTTGTCGCCTTCATTGGATTCCACAACGTATCCCTGCGTGTCGACGATGGCATACATCTCCCATGTCCCCGGACCGGCGCTCGTTACGCTGTTGAAAACAATATTGGCTTCGCTGCCTGCGGCAAGAAACGCCTGCGACTGGGACTGGTCGCCGGTCTCCCCCACGGCGGGAACGGAAGACCTGTTGTGGAACAGGTCCACGTAGAACAGGCCCGAAGCCGCGTTGCCGATGTTGCGCACAGTCACGTCCACGCTGATCGTGTCACCGGCATTGGGTACGGAATTGCTCGGCGAAATGGAGACGATCTTGAGATTAGGCTTGCCTATTCCCACGGGTTCGATGGTGAACGTAGAGTCACTTTCGTCGCTGTAAGATCCGCCTTCGGACGTAACGCGCACGAGGCATTCGGTGGAATCGGCCAGCGGGATTTCCCAGTCATAGGTGCCGTCGTCCGCCGTGGACGGCGTTATGACCGTCCAGTCGGAGCCGTTGTTCAGACTGTATTCGACGGAAACGTTAAGACCGCCCGTGTTGCCGACGAACTCCCATTCAATCTGCTGTGTCGTGGATGATTCCCACGTCTCGCTGCCGTTAGGTACCAGCACGGTAATACCGGTAACGGCACCCCAGTTGACCTGTACGGGGCCGGCAGTGTTGTTGTTTTCGTTGGATTCTACGATCACGTCGCTGTTATCCACAAAGGCATACATGTCCCATACGGCGGCCGCGGCGCTGCTTATGCCCGTGAACGTAAGTACTTTCTGATTGCCCGCCGCCACGGTGCCGACGCTCTTGGTCTGGTCGGCCGTTGTTGCCGTTGTGGGGGGGGCTCCAAGGTCGTAATAAAGCCCGACGTCGAACAGGGAGGCGTCGGCGGTGCCGTTGTTGGCAATGGTGACGTCCACGGATATCGTGTCGCCGGTGTTGGGCGCGGCATCGGAAGGCACGATGGAAACAATGACAAGGTCCGGTACCAGGGGCGCTCCCCAGGTGATGGTGGCGGGGCCGCCTATGTTGTTGCTTTCGTTGCCCTCGGTCACAACGGTACCGTTGTCCACGATGGCCCAGGACTTCCAGACTTCTTCCACGGCGTTGGTTATACCGGTGAAAGTAACGACCGTAAGAGAGCCGGCTCCGAGCAGCGCCACGTTTTCGGTGGCGTCGCCGGCCTGGCCTACGGAAGGAGCGCTGGCCCGGTTATAGAAGAGTTCAATGTCAAAGTTGGTGGCGTCGCGGTCGCCGAGGTTCCTTATCGTTACGTCCACAGAAATGGTATCGCTGGTGGTCGGACTGGAGTCCGACGGAACCACCGAAGCGATAACCAGATCCGCACCGTGCCAGGTGATGCTGGAAGGTCCGAAGGTGTTATTGGTTTCGTTGGATTCATCGATGTCGAGGCCGTTGTCAACGGCGGCGTAGGTGAACCATGTTTCAATGGCGGAACCGGTTATGCCGGTGAAAGTCACCGTCGTCTGGGTGGCGGCGGCCAGCGAAGCGACGTTTTCCGTGCGGTCGGCCGGGTCTCCGACGTTGGGGGCAACCCCGCGGTCGAGGAACAGGCCGACGTCGAAAGAGCCGGCGTCGGCATCGCCGTCGTTTCTGACAACTACGTCTACGGATATCGTATCCGTCAGGTCAGGGTTGGTGAGCGAAGGAGTGATGGAAAGTATCCGCAGGTCGGGGGCGTGCCACGTGATCGTCGCCGCGCTCGAAACGTTATTGTCCTCGTCGGACTCGGTTATTGCGTCGGTATTGTCCGCAATAGCGTAGCTGGACCAGACTTCCACAGTGGAATTGGTGACATCCTGAAAAGTGACGACGGTCTGGTTGCCGGCCGCAAGAGAAGAGACGTCACTGGTCATGTCCGCAACAGCGCCGACAGCGGGAGGGGCGGCTTCATCGTAAAACAGGGCGACCAGAAAAGCGCCCGCGTCGGCGTCACCCTGGTTTTCGACGGTCACAGCAACGTCAATGAGTTCTCCGATGGCCGGGTCGGCGTTCGATGGCACGACCGATACGATAATGAGGTCCGGGCTGGTGCCGGCCGAGCCCCAGATCACTTCCACCGGTCCTTTGACATTGTTAGCCTCGTTCGATTCGGCTACGTCGCCAGGCGGCGTCGCGTTGTCGGCTATGGCGTACATCTGCCAGGTTTCGGCGGAGAGATTCGTTATGCCGGTAAAGGTTACAACTGTTTCAATGCCGGCGGCGAGAGAGACCACGTTCTGCGTCTGGTCGGCGCTGTCGCCGGGCGATGGAGCTGCGCCAAGGTTGTAGAACAGGCCTACGTCGAAAGAACCGGCGTCGGCGTTGCCCTGGTTCTTGACGGCCACGTCCACGGAAATAGTGTCGCCCGCAGTGGGGCTGGAATTGGATGGAGTGATGCTGGTTACGATAAGGTCGGGAGCGCGCCAGTTGATGTTGACCGGTCCGCTCATGTTGTTCGTTTCATTGTATTCGGCGATATCCAGTGCGTTGTCAGCGATAACGTAGGTGTTCCAGATGCCGGCCGTGGTCGTGGTCACTCCGTTGAAAGTAATGATTGTTGACGCTCCGGGATCGAGAGTGGCTACGGAAATACTGTCGTCCGCCGCGTCGCCGGGCGCGGGCGGAGGACTCTCGTTCTCAAACAGGCCCACCCAGAAGGCGGCCGAAGCAACGTTGCCCTGGTTTTCCACGGTGACGTCGATGGAAATGGTGTCGCCGATCACGGGGCTGGAGTTCGAAGGCGCGATGCTGGCGATCTTGAGATCCACGCCGCGCCACTGGACGCTTTGGGGCCCGTCTATGTTGTTGGTTTCGTCGCTTTCGGCTACGCTGTCCAGCGTATCGACGATGGCGTACATGTTCCAGTCGTCCGGGACCGGGTTCGTAACACCCGTGAAGGTCACAACTGTTGAATTGCCGGCGGCCAGCCCTGCGACCGTTTTATTCTGGTTGCCGATGTCGCCGATGCCGGGGGCTGTCGCGCGGTCATAGAACAGATCCACGCGGAACGACCCCACGTCGCTGGTGCCGTTATTGGTCACGGCCACATCGACTGATATGGTGCTGCCGGCGTCGGGCGTAGCGCTGGACGGCGTTATGCCGGTGATGGTCAGATCCGGCTGGAGACCCGCCGAACTCCAGACAACGTGCGCCGGTCCTCCGACATTGTTGACGGTCTCGTCTATTTCCACGATCACGTTGTCGGTATCGACGATGGCATACATGTCCCAGGTTTCCGCCACCGTCGACGTGATGTTGGGAAACGTGACAACCGTGGAAGCTCCGGGGTTGAGCGAGAGCACTGTGCGCCGCAGGTCGCCGGTGTCGCCGACGGACGGGGCGGCGGCTTCGTTGTAGAACAGGTCCACTGCAAAATTGGATACAGGGGCTGAGCCGGCGTTTCTTACCGTCACGGAGACCGAAATGGTATCGTTTACCTGCGGGTTGGAATTTGAAGGAACGACAGACTGGACAAGAAGATCGGCCGGTTCCCACGTGACGTTTGCCCCGGTAGCCGGGTCTTCGGAAGCGTCGCCGTAGAAATCCCCCGCCCCGGTGGCGTAATGGCGGAACGTTATGTGCTGCTGGCTCTCAACGGTGTAAGAAGGATCGGAAGTCCCCCCGCCGTCAACGAAGCGGAACCCGTCGAAAATATATCCCTCCCACGCAGTGCCGTCGACATACAGGTACTGGCTTCCCGACGTCGTGGCGCCCGAACTGTTGAACGTCAGATTCTTGGCATAAACGCTGGACGGGGCGTCACTTAGCAATTCCAGCCCCGTGTTCCCCAAGTGGTTGATGGCGAGGTTCTCAAGCCAGACGTTGCCGCACAGCTCAAGCCCCCCTATCAGTGACAACGTGGATTGTATCATGGCGGGTTTGACGGTTGTCCCCGCAACGGTAAATGTCGTATCGACCTCCGAAATGAGAGTAGTCCCGGGAGCGAGTTGCAGAACGCCGCCGGGACCGAGCACGAAATTCCCGTCCCTGTCGGTATCTTCAGAAATGTAGGTCGTTACCGGAACCAGCGTAAGCTTGCCTTCAACTTCAAGAGTGCCCGCCATGTCGAAAATGCTGTTGACTGTAAGCCAGCTCCCGGCAGGAAGATAAATATTGTGTTCGTATGCGCCATAACCCAGGAAAGTGCCGCCGTCAACAGCAAAGCTCTTGACGGTAAACGTTCCGTCTATAATGCAGTCCGTCATTCCATCCGCATCGAACAGAACGTTGGTGTTTGCGCCGGGAGTCTTCCCGCTGGCCCAGTTGCCCGAATTGCTGAACAACTGGTCGCCTCCGGCGCCGGTCCACCAATCAAAAGTGACGGTGGCTGCCTGCGCCACACCGCAGAAGCCGCCAAGAACCAGTGCGATGGCGATAGTCCGCATAAGTTTCATAAAAGCCCCTCCTGCCATTACCCCGTTGCAGTCACGTTCCATGTTTCACAACTACCCGTTTCAGAAAGCAAGGCCGAAAGCAACCATGAAACCGCCGCCGACGTTCCCAGAACCCGGGTAGAGCGTGTAAACCGCCCGCATGTCCCAGCCGCCGGAAGCGGCGCCCAAGCCCACGCCGAGGTTTACGCCCAGGGCCGTCGCCGATTCGGAACTGCCCCCGCCGACATCGGCGTTCTCGGAGTAGATGTCTATCCCCCCGAGAAAATACGTGCTCGTGCCTCCTGCGCCGGGATCCCACCTGCCGAAAAGCAGGTCTCCGCGCAGCGATATCAGCGTGGAGCTGACGGCGCCATCATCGGTCTCCGTAGAAGCGAAATCAACGCCGAATTCAAGAGCCTTGTTTCTGTCGGCTCCCTTGATGGATCTCAGGAAGACGCCTGCCGATACAGCCGAGCCCCACTCGCCTTCGTCCGCTCCCATGGGCATCAGAAAGCCCGCCCGGAAGCCGAACCTGCCGGTCTTCGGGGCAGGCGGCGGCACCGGCACGTCAGGAGGGTTCACCGGGACCGTAAGAATACCCGTAAACTCGCCTTCTTCATCATCGGCAGCCGTCAGACGCGTTGCAAAGTCCGTGTTCACAGCGGCAAAGATATCGTTCCCCCCGTACCTGCACATGGTGCCGCTCGAACACCCGATTGTCAGAATGCCGCATAGACACGCAAGCCAGCATTTTTTCATATCAGAACCTCCCTGGACCTCATATAACTGTACATTAAAAAGCCGTCAGCGCCAAACCACGCGGAAACCGACGTTGGCGTCATAGAAATCAGCGGGCTTGCCCAGCCGGTTCGTGCACCTGATGATGCGCGCCGAGTCGGAAAAAGAACCTCCCCGCATGGTCCGCTTAGTTCCTGACTGCGGGCCGCCCGGATTGATCTTTGGGCGTGCAGCATCGGAGTACCAGTTATCCTGGTAGAAATCCAGGCACCATTCCCACACGTTCCCGGCCATGTCGAGGCAGCCGAAAGGAGAGGCTCCTTCGGGAAAGTTACCCACGGGCGATGTGAATTCAAAGCCGTCTTTCTTCCACTCCGCGCGGTCCCTGCCGGGGGCGAAATTGCATCTGAACTTGCCGGCTGCCGCTGCGGACTGGTCTCCCCAGGGGTAGGTTCTGGCATCGGAGCCACGGGCCGCCATTTCCCATTCGGCTTCCGTGGGCAGGCGGTATTCAGCGCCTTCCTTGTTGCTGAGCCACCTGCAGAAAGCCATTGCTTCGACCCACGAAACCGCGACCACGGGCATGTCGTCGCCGGGCGAGAACTGTTTCCATTTATGCCGGTGTGCAGGCATGAATTGCTCGAACTGGGTGTTCGTGACTTCCGTCCTGCTGATGTAGAAGGCGTCCATACGCGCTTTGTGCACGGGTTTTTCATCGCTGTCGCCGCTGGCGGACCCCATGGTGAACTCGCCGGCGGAGATAAGCAGGAATTCCATGCCGAGCGAGTTGGTTTTAGACTTTTCGGGGCCGAGCGCCGTGCGCGCCTGGCGCTTGAGCGCCAGGCTGCGTTCATCGCCTGGCTTCATGGCGAGACATTGATCTGCCAGAGCCAAGACCGATTGCCAATCCTGGCCGGCCGCGGCTTTTTCAGTCTTGTCGGCGAGGGCGGCGAAAGCCAGTTCCCCGTCGCACCGGGCAATCTCTTCCTGGATGACGGAGCCTTCGGCCTCGGGCGCAATCGCCATGGCTTCCGTCAGTCTGGCCCGGGCGTCCGCCCACTTGCCGTCATCACAAAGCCCCCGGGCTTCTTCCCGGAGATCTGCAAGCTTGATAGACTGCTCGAGTTCGGCAATTTTGGCGGCGAGTTCGGGTTCCGTCCTGATCTCCGCCGCACGGCGGTACATATCCAGCGCCTTGGCCGGGTCGTGAGCTTTCTCGGCGACTTCGCCCCGGGAAGTGAACTGCAGGAAGCGGGCTTCGTTTACGAGGTCCGTGATCTCGTCGGTGTCCTTGATACCCCGAGCCTGCGCAAGCAGGGCGAGAGCGGTCGCGTAGTCTCTAGTCCCGATTTCGATTTTTGCTTCTTCAAGGAGCGAATTATACCTGTTTTCTTTTTCCTGCCGTTCTGTGGAGAGTTTCTCCTTGTCTGTTTTCTTTCGGGAAGCTTCGTGCCGGAGGGATTCAAGCTTTTCAAAACCGGCGACGCCGCGGTATTTCGCCGCGCATTCAGACGCCTTGTTCATCGCATCGTCATATCGTTCGGCTGCAACAAGGCCCGCGACCTGCTTGACGGCTTCACGGACCTCCGTTTCCTGTTGCTGCATATGCAGTTTTATCGCTTTGTCCCTGAGGTCGTCGAGCTGTTCCACCCCGGATCCGCCGGCAAGGCGTGCGGCAAGCGTCTCGGCGCGATCGACGGCTTCGGTGAGAGCTCCTTTTTCGATAAGGCCGTTTACCTCTTCGGCGGCGGCTTCGACCTGTTTCCTGGTAACGCTCCGGGCCATCTCCATGGCATGAGGGTTTGTTTCCGGTCCTTTGAAGATGACCATGAGAATCGCGGCGATGATGGCGAATCCGACAATCACCGCTCCCGCGAGAACGTACACGGGCGTGCCGGTACGCTTCTTGCGGACGGGGCGCAGATTCATGGTGGTGCTGCCGGCGTTGGCCCTGGCCGATTCTATGGCCCGGCGCCGGGATTCCTCGGTGCCGCTCGCAAACTCCGGCACCTCACCGCCCGCCACAAGCCCCAGGTCGTGCAGCAGAACCTGCGGGTCCGGATACCTTTCTTCAGGTGCCGTGGCCATCATGGTATCGATCACGGCGGCAAGGTCGTAGGGCACTTCGGAATTGACGTCGTTGGCCAGGTCCGGCCTGAACTTGAAACGCGCAGTGATGATCTCGACGGGATCATTTCCGGTGAACGGCTGTTGTCCCGTCACCATGTGGTAGAAGGTCGCGCCGAGCGAATAGATATCCGAACGTATGTCCACTTCGGCCCCGGTGCCCTGTTCGGGTGAAATGTAGGCCGGCGTCCCCGTGATGACGCCGGTCATCGTGAGGCGCACGTCCTGAACGGGGTTTGCTTCCCTCGCCAGCCCAAGGTCTACCAGCTTGGCCGTGCCGTCCGGCGTGATGAGGATATTGTCAGGCTTGATGTCGCGGTGGACGAGGTTGTTTTTCCAGGCGGCTTCCAGGGCCCGTGTTATCTGGACGATCACTTCCATGGATCGTGAAACCGACATTTTTCCTTCGTCATCCAGAATCGCGCCGACCGTCCGGCCCTCGACGAACTCCATTACAAAGTATCTTTTTCCTGCGGCCGCGCCGACGTCTATCGCGCCCACTATGTTAGGATGGTTGATCCTTGCCGCGATTCTCGCTTCGCGGTCGAACCGGTCTACGTATTCGGCATCCTTTGCCAGGTCTTCGGGCAGTATTTTTACGGCGACGACACGGTCAAGCGAAAGCTGCTTTGCCTTGTAAACCACCCCCATGCCGCCTTCGCCGATTTTCTCGAGCAGCTTGTATCCGCCCATCAAACCGGAAGCGTCGCCGGATTCCGACGTAGTCTGAACGGCCCTGGCCTGGTTGGGCGTAAGGACGCCCTTGTCCACCATGACCTTGAGGAGACTGTGCTGGACGCCGACTCGCCGTATCTGCTGCAGTGCCTGCAGGCATGCCTGGACGTCAATCTTGCTGGCCATGCCGCTTTCGATGATTATTTTTGCAATACGTGCAACATTTTCCTCGGAAGAATCCGACAGAACCTCCGTCTTATCCATAAGCCGATAGCCCCCCAATATCGCACGCTGTTATGAGATTGTATGTCGAAACAGGAGGCGAGTCAAGGATTTTCTGCACGTTGTGGCCCGGCTCGCGGTTCCGCCCTGCTGATACAGCTCAACAGGTTACCAGCCAAGCAGTTAGAAGTGAAATGGGGTGCCTTACGGGATTCGAACCCGTGACCTCTAGAGCCACAGTCTAGCGCTCTGAACCGGCTGAGCTAAAGGCACCATCCTCTTTTATTATACGCCCTGCGTTTTCTCCCGCAACATGCCCCGGATTCCCTCTGTAAGCTCCTCCAGGCGGATTTCCCGTTCTTCCCGCGTTTCCAGGTTCTTCACTTTTGCCACGCCGCGCTCGAATTCGTCCCCGCCGGCTATCACTGCCAGAGGTATGCCTATCCTGCCTCCGTAGCCCAATTGTTTCATCAGCCTGCGGTCTTCCGGGAACACCTCGGTATTCACCCCGGCGCTCCTGAGCCCCCGGGCTATCTCCAGGTACCGGTCCAGGAATCGGTCCCTGTCCTGCATGGTTACCAGCACGTCCGCCGTGCTTTTCCTGCCGGTTTCCAGCATTCCGTTTTTCATCAGCAGGTCCACCAGCCGTGTCAGGCCTATCGACACTCCGACACCCGGGTACCGCTGCGTCGTGAAGTAGCCCGCCAGGTCGTCATAGCGGCCGCCGGAACATATGGATCCCCATTTGTCATAGCCTTGCACGAAGGTCTCGTAAACCGTCCCGGTGTAATAGTCCAGGCCCCTGGCTATTGTCGGGTCCAGCACCAGCCGGTTTGCCGGTACTCCCAACTTGACTGCGGCTTCGTATACTTCCCGCAGTTCCTCGACTCCGTCCAGAGCCTGGGTTCTTCCTTCCAGCAGTTCTGTGAGTTCTTCAAGCCCGCTGCCCACTGCGTCGAGAAGCTGTTCCAGGGTTTCGCGGAATCCGGTGGGCTCATCCTGTCCCAGCATTTCGCCGATCGCCGCGATGACCGCCCGGTTGCCGTCCCGCTGAGCCTTGTCCACTTCCCTGAGCAGTTCTCCGGCCCTTGCCGCTATGCCGAAATCCACGCACAACCCGGTCAGTATCTTCCGGTTCGACACGTGTATCTTGATTTCAGGCACGCCTTCCATCGAGTCGAAGGCGTCGTTTATCACGCACAGGATCTCCGCTTCGTAGATCGGGTCGAGATCCCCGCTGCCTATTATGTCGATGTCAGCCTGGTAGAACTGCCGGAACCTCCCCTGCTGCGGTCTCTCGCCTCGCCATACCGGCTGTATCTGGTAACGCCGGAACGGAAACGTCAACGCACCGGCGTACTGGGCGACGAACCGCGCCAGCGGCACCGTCAGGTCGAAGCGCAGGCCCAGTTCTATCTGGCTCGAGTCCATACTTTCCGGCTTTCCCACGCTGTATATCTGTCTTTCGATTCCTCCCTTGGCCGTCAGTATCTCCCACCGTTCCACTGCGGGCGTTTCCAGCGGGCTGAATCCATATCTCCTGTAAACCTGTTCTATCAGTGACCGCATTTTGTCGAACGCTATCTGTTCTCCCGGCAGGTATTCTCCGAAGCCCGATATCGCCTGCACTTTTATGTACTTGTCAGCCAATGGAAGAATTCCTTTCACCGCCACGGTTCGTGGATTGTTCCCGGCTTCAACGACAACGACTTCCGTGGCCGAAGCATCCCGGTCGCCGGCCTATGGTAAACCTTCCCCTTGCCACAGTCAAGCGGCCCCGCACATACTCATTCCCCGGTCTTGCCGTACGGTACCAGGAACCCGGTTTTTTCTCCCAGCACCAGGAGCCCGTCCGGCATGAGCACGGGGTGAGCGGGGCCTCTTACCGTGCCTAGCCGTTCGCCGCCGCGGTACACGGCCCCCGCCGACATGCGTACCAGCCCGAAGGGGCCGAGTACCGCCCAACTCCCGCCGGCTCCAATGTGCGACACGGCGTTTTTCTCCCGGTCATATCCATACCATTGTCCGTCATATCTCAGGTAGACCGTCCCCGCCCGCATTCCCCAGCTTTCCACTCCCGGCACCCCCGCTATGTCGAACGAATCGCTCCTGTCGCCCTCCAGCACCAGCACTCTTCCGCGTTCTCCGATTACCGCCGTGATTCCGCCGCTGGTTATCGGCGGCAGCCCGATCGCCTGTCCCATGGGGCTGTGAGCGTGCGCCAGCTTCCCGTTTCCGCCTTCGAGTATCGTTACCGCGCCGTCTCTCGTGGCGCACACCAGCCGACCCTTGTCGTCCATAGCCATTCCTGCGACGTCCTTCAGCTTCTTTTCTGTCCAGGCAGCCACGCCGGTCGACGTGTCGAACGCCGCTACCCCGCCGGGGCCGGCGACGAAGAACATCCCTGAATACGGTCGCCAGCACACCTGCCGGGCCTTTTCCACACCCGTCTGAACGTATTTCAGGTCTTTGCTGCCCGTCGCGTATTCCGGCAGGTACACGTTGCCCTTTTCGGTCAGGATTATCAGGCCCAACTGGGGCGAACCGGCCAGCATGCAGGGCGACTCATCCTCCGGCAGTTCCACCGGTCGTTCCCGGCCTTCCTCGACCACAAGGCATTTTCCGCCTTCACGTCGCAGGAGCAGCAGGTCCCGGCTTGGCGGCCCTATTACCGACATTGCCCCCACGGCGGTTTCGCCGGCCCCGTATGCCGGACTCGGCCTCTGTGTGTCGAGCTTCCCGCCCAATTCCAATACCGTGTCTGTTTTTTCGAAGACACCGCCCCAGTACGGCAGCAGCGGCCTTGCCGGCAGCCAATCGCACAAAGGCTGCAAAACGGCTGCGATCTCATCCGCCCCGTAACGCACCTGCTCATTCATGCCGTCCGCAAGGACGTGATCCGGCGCTACAACCACCGGATTTTCATTGTTTCTGTCGCCGACCTTTGTTTCACCGGATATTCCGTACAAGCTCCACCGTCCCCCGGCGGTGTCCACTTCCAGCGCAAATGCCTTTCCCTTGCCCGCCAGCCTGTCCCCCGGCACGTGCACGTAAACTTCCCGCAGGAGGATCTCGGGCGTTACGCAGTAGACCGTCGCCCTTCCGGAAGGCGTCAGGTGCACCCCGCTGCGCGTCCAGCGAATTTCCATCTCCCCGTCGAACACCGCCTGTGCGCCATACGGCAATTTCAATGCTCCAGGCCCGCCGTTTTCCTCCGAAGGCTTTACCGTTACAGGGGTTGTCAGCCGGGTTTCACCGGCGGATGTCACCATGACAATCTCATGCTGCAGGTCTTTTTCCTGTCCCGGACCGGGTCCGCCGCCGCCTTTGCGGAAGTGCCTTATCCCCAGCAGTATTCCTGCCGTCAGCAGCGCCAGCACCGCAAAAGCTATCGGGCCCTGCCAGCGTGACAGGCCTGGCTTCCCCGAAGGTATTTCGCGCATCACCTTTTCGCTGAATCCTTTGCCGGGCAGGTTCAGTTCCACCGACTGCCTGGTGACATGATCGACCGCCTGCATTTCTTTCATCGCCCTGCCGCATTCGGAACAATCCTCGAGATGTTTTGCCACGGCGGCGGATTCCTCATCGGACAGTTCGCCGTCCAGGTATGAAGACAGGAGTTTCTTGCATTCGGAACAATCCACTTCTCAGTCCTCTTTTCCGCCCGCGTCTCGAGGCTTGGGTATCAGGCCGGCCTGACCGGCTTTTTCCTTCAGGATCCCGCGTACCCGGCTCAGTTTCTCGCCCACCGCCGACACCTTCATGTCCAGGGCGGCGGCTATTTCCTTGTACGACATGTCTTCCCCGTATCGCAGCACCACTATTTCGCGATAGTCCGCGCGCAGGCCGTTCAGTATCTTCTGCATCAGGCGCAGCCGCTCCTCTTCCGCCAGTTCATCGACCGGTTTTTCCGTATCGACGCTCGCGGGGTCGTAGCCCGACTCCGCCATTTCATCCAGGCTGATGGTGCGCTGCCTGCGCCGCAGGAAATCAGTCGCCGAATTCCTGATTATCGTCCGCAGCCACGAAAGGAACCTTTCGGGCTTGTCGAGCCTCCCCAATGCCTGGAACGCCCTTATGAAACCTTCCTGCGCGGCGTCTTCCGCCGATGCCGGGTCGCCCAGCACCCCGTATGCGAACCCCACCGCGACACGCTGGTATTTTTCCACGAGTTGTCCGTAGGCGGAATGGTCCCCCCCCAGCACGCGCTGTACCAGTCGGGCGTCTTCTTCCCCCGGGTCGTCCCGCCTTGTTGCCGCCATGGTTTCCTATTTTCCCCGGACTATCCCGCTCTCGCTCCTCTGCCGCACCGTGTATGCGCGCCGGTCCATGTATCCGTCGGTTCCCCACACGCGCATCCGCACCTCTTCCCCAGGGTCGACGTCGAAACAGTATACCCCCGGTATCTGCGGTGCCGCCCCGATTATCCGCCCGTACGAATCCGCCGCCATTGTGCAGATTATGTCCGTCTCCTGCTCGCGGTCCGTCGGCCGCGCATAAGTGACCGCCACCAGGGGCGACGCGAGGTCCGCCGCGCGGCCGGCCACGCGGTTCGCCGCCCCCATCGGCATGTTTCCGAAAGGCATCGTTATCCACAGAAACAGGTCAGCCCCTTCCAGCAGGTGTCTTACGCAGACTTCCGGGAAATGCAGCTCCCAGCACACGAACGTTCCCACGCGGCCCGCCGGCGTTTCCACCGGAAGGAGGTACTCACCAGGGCTGATTCCGACCTCCTTTTCCCCCGCGGGCAGGAAATGCTTCCTGTATCTGCCCAGCAGCACCCCGTCGGGAGCGAAGAAGAAAGTCGTGTTGTAGACTTTCCCCCCGTCGAGTTCCTCGGTATTGAATACGAGCGTCAACTTCTTGCCGGCGGCGACCGTCCGCAGTTCCTCGATCTCCGGGTCGTCCACTGCCCGCGCCATCGGCACAGCGCTCTTCTCGTCGACGTATGCCGCTATGCCTTCCGTCGTGCGGTGCGACAGCGCGCATTCGGGAAACACTACCGTGTCAGCGCCGCCCCGGGCCGCCTCCTGTATCGCTGTCGCCAGGTCTTTTTTTCTCTCGGAACGGCTCACGATGTCCTCGCTTACCGCCACCGCCGCAATTCTCGAGCGTCCCATCGCGTCTCCCTTGCTTGACGGCGTTTATTGTAGCCGTTTCGCCGGAAGCGTGTACCAGCTATTCGCAGAACACCCGTACTTCGTCGCCGTTTTCCGAAGTGACGTCCACCTGCAGTTCCTGCAGGGCGCTGACGAACTCGTCCAGATCCTCAGGCTTCAGCTTGCCGAAATCCAGGTCTATGCCCTTCTGCTCGAACTTCTCCGTTATCTGTGCCCGGGCATTCTCCGGCAGCAGCGCCTGGAACTTTATCCCCGCGCGCACCAGTTGCAGAGGCACTCTCACGTTCACCCGGTCCCCTCCGGCGGAATTCACCACGGCCTTGAGGTACCTCGGCCCTTTTTTCACCATTTCCGCCGGCGTTCCTTCCGGTCCGACGGCGTTCAGCAGTTTTTCCGCCTCCTCCACCGTGATTTTCCCCGCGCTCAGCATTTCCAGGATTTTCTTCCGCTCTTCACTCATTTCGACACTCCTTTCACAGCAGGCGAAGTACTATCCTTGTCTTGTCTGCGGCGGCCACGTCCAGTTCCATGCCGCGCGTCAGCGCAAAAATCTCCATGGCCTTCGGGATGGCCGCCATGACCAGCTTTCCCTTCTTCCGGTTCCACGGCATGATGATCGCCCCGGCGGCCAGAGCTATCGGCGCCAACAGGAGTTCCAGGGCCGCCAGCACGGGCCAGACGATTATCACCGGCAGCCACACCCGGAATCTTCCCAGCCTGAAATAGGCCAGGCTCGGCGGCACGATTATCATTTCAACCTTTCCAGCGCTTCTTCCACGCTTATTTCCCCTCCGGCGAGTTCATCCAGCACGTTGCCGGTGTCTTTTTCCGGTTTCACGTCCACGAAGTCCAACTGTTTGCCAATCCTGTTGAGGCGGCTTTTTATCGTCGGGTAACTCACGCCGAACAGTTTTTCCATCTGCTTTATCGAGCCGTGGCATTTCACGAATGCCGCCACGAAAACCTGGTCCTCGTAGTTCATCTGCGCCAGTGGCGGCAGCTCGAACCGTCCTTCAATGGCTATGTCGGTTTCGCGCAAGCGCACCCGTTCGACCACACAGTGTCCGGAGCCGGTCATGGCCGTCAGTTCGTTCCACGTGTTCACCACAGCCTCCAATCAAGATAGTTAATAGTATTATGATATAAAAACATATAATGTCAAGCAAATTATTAAAAAAATTAATATTGGCCACTCCGCCGCCCTGCGGTTTCCCTGCCACGGCTTCCGCCCCTCCTCCAAGTGTCCCCTCCGTGTCGACATTCCCGGGTTTTTCCCAATTCGCTTGACGTTATGGATTTATGAATTAAAATCCCTTTTCTTCATTTGTTTTTCTCATAATCGGTTTTTTCCACGGAGATGTGTTGCGTACTGAACTTGCCCAGAAAGTCGAGCTCCGGGTAGCCAAGACCGGACCGCTGCGGTTCTTAAGCCACCACGACATGCTCAGGTTGCTGGAACGCTCCTTCCGCCGGGCCGCCCTCCCGCTCAGGCTTACCTCCGGCTTCAATCCGCGTCCCAGAATTGTTCTTCCGCTTCCGCTCGAAGTCGGCACCGAAAGCGTCGATGAACCCGTCGAACTGGAACTTTCCTCATGGATGCCCGTGGCGGAAATCCGATCCAGAGTCGCTTCCGCTCTTCACCGTCGCAGTCCCCTCCGCTCCGTGAAACTTCTGCCCCCGCGCCGGGGCAGCCAGACGCCTGTCGAAGCCCTTTATGAATGCCGCCTTTCCGATGCCGGCGTCGAACTCGCCCCCTCGCGCATCGACGCTTTCCTCAGCCAGGCCGAAATTCCCTGGATCCGCCGCCGCCCCCGGGAAGACAAGCACCTTGATCTGCGCTCGGCCGTGCTCTCCATGGAACTGTCCGACGGCATCCTCAGGCTTCTCCTGAAAGCCGGTCCCGGCTCCGCTCGCCCGGCGGAAATCCTTGCATGGCTAACTGACGATCCGCATCTTTCCCTCCTCGTGCCCGTCAAGCGTCTGCGTACCGTCCTTTCCCCCGTCGAACTCGGCGGCAGGCCGGTGCCGCGCCGCCGGCAGAAAAGGTAGGCTCCACATGGCCCGCAAACGCAGGCGCAGAAAACCCCGTATTCCTTCCCGCATCATGCTCATTAACTCCGACCATCCGTCCGAAATACGCGTCGCCATCCTAGTCGAAGGCATCCTCGACGAGCTCTATATCGAACGCTCCAAGACCGACCGTATCACCGGCAACATATACAAGGCGCTCGTCGGCAACATCGACCCCGCCCTCCAGGCTGCCTTTGTGGATCTCGGCACCGGCAGGAACGGTTTCCTTCATGCCAGCGACGTTGTGCCCCCGGACGGCGGCTACAAGGGCGTCCTCAAAAAACCCCGCAGGAGCCGCCGCCGCAAGCCTCAGGGACGCAAGCTCTCCGTCGAAGAGATGCTCCGCTCCAAGCAGGAAGTTCTCGTTCAGGTCGTCCGTGAAGGTCTCGGCCACAAAGGTCCCGGTATTACCACGTACATCTCCGTTCCAGGCAAGTACCTCGTCCTTATGCCGGCCCTCGGCAAAGTCGGCGTTTCCAAGAAAATAGAAGACCCTGCCGTCCGCAGGAAACTCAAGGAACGCATGGTCGGTTTCCGCGTCCCCAAGGAGCTCGGCCTCATCGTCCGCACCGCCGCGTCCACTGCCTCCGACGATGAGATCCGTACCGATCTCAACTACCTCAAGCGCGTCTGGGCTAACCTCAAGAAACAGGCCAAGGAAACCCCTGCTCCCACCCTTCTCTACAAGGAATCCGACCTCGTCACGCGCGCCCTCAGGGAGACTCTTACAGCCGATACGGACCTCGTCGTCGTCGACGCCCAGGACGCTTTCGCCCTCGCGCGCGATTTTGTCACCAAGATTTCCCCGGCCGCCAAGGACAAGGTTACCCTCTACGAGGGCAAGGATCCCCTCTTTGTCCACTACCGCGTCGAACGCCAGATCGAAGACCTCTATGAGCGCCGCGTCAGCCTCCCCAGCGGCGGCTACATGGTCATCGACCAGACCGAAGCCATGGTCGCCGTGGACGTCAACACCGGCCATAACAAGGAACGCTCCGGCGCCGAAGAAATGATTCTCAATACCAATCTGGAAGCCGCCCACGAACTTGCACGCCAGCTCCGCCTGCGAGATATCGGCGGCCTCGTCCTGGTCGATTTCATCGACATGGGCGTCGCGGAAAACCGGAAACGCCTCCAGGACGAGCTTAAAGCCATCTTTTCCAAGGACCGCGCTCGCGTCAGCATCGCGCCCATCAGCCCCTTTGGCGTCGTCGAAATGACCCGGCAGCGTACCGGCAAAGGCATCCTCAATGTCGTCTTCAACCGCTGCCCCGTCTGCGCGGGCTCCGGCCTGGTCCGCTCCAGGGAAAGCCTCGGCCTCTCTGTAATGCGGTCCATCAGGGCCGTCCTTTCCTCGCGTTCGGAAACCAACAATATCGTCATCGTCCTCGCCGCCGCCGACGCCATAGAATTCCTCAATGAGTTCCGCCAGGAAATTTCCGCCCTTGAGGCGGATGGCGGTCCGCGTATAATGGTTCGTCCCGACCCGGCCGTGCAGGCCGGGCGCCTGAAAATCATCGCCCTGAAGGATACAGAAGAACTCGTTACAGTGGAGCACTGACATGCCTACTTATGCTGTTATTAAAGCCGATGGACGGGAATACAAAGTTGCGGAAGGCGACCTTCTGGATCTTGATTTCCGCAGGAACGCCGCCGAAGGCGACAAGATCAGTTTCTCCGACGTCCTGATGACTTCCTCCGACGGCAAGGTCCGCGTCGGCGCGCCCACCGTCAAGGGCGCCGGCGTCGAAGCCGAAGTCGTTTCCCCGCTTAAAAAAGGACCCAAGCTCATCGGCATGAAGCGCGTACTCCGCAACTCCATCCGCTTCAAGCAGGGCCACCGCCAGAAGTACACTACCGTCAGAATCACCTCGGTTAAAGCTTGAACGCCTTCCCCGGCCGGCCTCCCGCCACCCTCAGCAGTACCCGATTCCCCCGAAGCTCTCCGCCAGTATCCTGTACGCCTCCCACCATGCTTTTGCCACGCGGTTCTTTTTCCTGCTTATGAATTCTCGCAGCATGCCTCCGCACGCTGTGTACAGCAGGTAGCTCTCCGCGGCGAACTCGTCCGGAATGAACTCCTGGTACACTATCCGGCTCTCCGGGTCCAGCAGGAACTCCACCCCGATAAGCGCCCTCTCCCGCGCTATCGTTTCGTGGCATTCCACAAGCAGCCCCGCCTGTTCCGGCGTCAGCGACGCATGAAACGCGTGCCCCATCTCGTGCAGGAATAGCCCCCCCAGCGTGCGAGACGCTCCGTTCACTGCAAAGTCGTATATGTACACCGTCCCGTTCCTGTACGCGCTCGCCTTCGCCGCGTCCGGTCCCCAGCCTCCTATGCGGATCTTTTCGAGCGACAGCTTCCTCAGGTGCTTTTCCGGCAGTGCCGTCACTATCTCGTATATCTCCCGGTATACCCCGCCGTGCCCCGCCTCGTATTCATCGGGGCATGAAAATACTTCTATCCCGCTCTCTCCCAGGCGTCTTTTCAGCAGCGAATATGCCTCGGCGTCTTCGCCCTTCGACACGCTTTCCTTCTGTTTCCATTCCTCGTACGCCGCCTTTGCCACCTCGTCCACCACCACCCATATCGAGCTCGACCCTCCCTTTATCGACCCGCCCATCCTGTACCCGTCCCCCACACGCACCACCGTGTGTCCGAACCGGAATTCGTCTTCCATTTCTTCCGTCAATCCCGCCACCACGCCCGTCAGCCGCGGCCATGCTTTGCTCAACGCTCTCACGCGCTCGGGCATCTGCAGCAGCGTATCGTGGGTTACCGCCGCGGGTGGAACAGGCATCTTCAGCTTTCATCCTCCTTACTGTCCACCACCCGTATCAGCCGGTCTATCCCCGCCAGCTCTATCAGCGAGCGGATCTCCGGTCTTACGCAGTACACCGTCATTTCAAGACCGCGCCTCTTCGCTGCTTCAAACATCCGCACCAGCGCTCCCAGCCCGCTGCTTGAAAGATATTCCACCGCCGCTATGTCCACCAGGAGCCGGCTGCATCCGGCGATATTTTCTTCCAGCAGATCTTCGAGCGCGAGCGCCATTTCCTGGGCGTCGTCGCGCGACAATTTACCCGCCACAACCACTTCCACCCGTCCCGACTCCACTGATATGCTGTGCATGGGCTCCCTCGTCTTCCGGTCCGACCCGTTCAAGGATACCGTCCGTCCGCCGGGCTGCAACCGGCGTTGGGCCGCCTTCCACCGCCCGAATCAGCGGAACTATTGAAACAATGGCGGTCCCACGGCGAACTTCAAGAATCATGCCTTCGAACGGCCCCGAAATATCAGAATTTACGAGTGTCGGACCCCGTCCCTTTGCTCATTTCGCAGTCAATTCCGGATTCAGCGTTTTCTGAACCGGGCCCGCGGGTTCATTCCGTCGAAGCCGAAGCCAGAATGATTTCCGCCCACAGCGCCGCCAAGGCTCCAAAAACAAGAGCGGCATAGACTTGCAGTATGCCGACGGCGGCCAGAAACGCCGCTGCTCCTCCCAGGGTCAGGCTGAAGACGTAAGCAAGCAGCCCCGCCCGGCGCACTTTCAGCGCTCCTTCCAGGAAGCTCCAGAATTCGCCCGCCCGCTGGGTCAGCAGGACGACCGCCTGCCTGGGGGCGTTTTCTCTCGGCCCCGCATACACTTTAATCACGTTTCCAGGAACGGCGTCCGCCGATTCCAACGTCCTGACTACCGCCGCTTCACCGGACACGAACGGCCCTCCCGCAACCACGCTGACACCCGCCGGCGGTTTTTCCGCGGAGTCTTCAGGCGAGGTGTGCACGGAGGCGATGCCGGCGAGGGCGGCAGGAGTGGTTTTTTCGTCCAGAAGGATGCCGCGGGCTGCGGCAAGGTCCGCGAAAAGGACGTCGGTGAGGCGGCCGAGAAGGTCCACGGATTCGAGCGGTAGCGCCCCCGTGATGACAAGGGCTGCCACCACTGAGCGGAACCAGTCGTGGCCGTCGGCCTGCACCTGGAACATGACGGCGGCCATTACGACGAGGACGGCGAGAGCGCTCATGAGGTTCATGGCCATGTAGTACGGCTGGGCCTCGTCTCCTGCAAGACGGAGCCTGGTGGAAGCTTCGACTATCCTGGTGTCTGGTACGTGGATAACTTCCGCATGGATCTCGCCTTCGCAGATATTGATGCCCGCGTGGACCATGTCTCCGGCGGAGAGGTGGACGGTATCGGGGAGGCCCAGATAATCAGCGGTGCATTCGCCGTTGCGCACTACGCATTCCACGGGTACGGTCGCGCCTTCCCGTAGGATGATAATCATTCCTTCTTTCAACTGGTAAGTGGGCACGCGGTGCAGGGAGCCGTTCTCTTCCACTTCCACGTACGCCGGCTGGCTGGACGGTACGACCCACCTGAAGAAGACGGTGCGCGCCAGCGACGGGCCGAGCCTGTAAAGGACGGGCAGGGCAGCCAGGGTCAGCGCGTACAGGAAATAGCGGCCGCCGCGCCCGGCATTGGCGTCGGCGAGAACCTGTGACACACCGTATACGTACGCACCGACGGCGCCGGCGAGATGGAAGAGAGACGGGCGGAGTACGGCGTGCCGGAGAGCTCTTGCGGAATTGACGATTATAGGTATTCCGGAAAGGAGGAGGATGGGGGCGGCAAGGAGCAGGAGAATGAAATCCCTGAAGTCCGAACGCACGCCGGGTACGAGGAGGTAGAAAACAGTAGCGATGGGAAGTGTGACGGCCGTGACGACCGAGAGGCCGTCAGGGCGCGAGGGCGCTGTCGGGATGAGTTCGCCGACCACGCCGGCGTTGACGCCCGAAGAAGCCAGGGATTCGATCACGCGAACGAGTGGCGTGTCGGAAGAAGATTCGCCGATGGCAAGGTCCGGCGGGATGCGGGAAGCTATACGGATGGTTCCGTCTCCTATGGGATCATCCGGAGCGCCGGGCGCGAGCTGCAGCAGGTAGTATCGTGATGTCCTGGGAAGCATGGGAATATTATAGCAGGAGTAGCGCGGACTTGGAAGGGGGCTCTTAATCTGCACGGAAAATGGCGGAGCGGGGGGGTATAATCCTGCGGGAGGACCGGGATGCCGGCGGTAGTGGTGAAAGGAAGCGATGAGTTTCTGCGGAGCGAAGCCGTAGAGGAGGCGGTGAATTCCGCCGGGGGATGCGAGCTGGTCCGCGTGGATGCGGATGTGGAGAAGAGCGAGCTTTCAGCCGTGCTCGACGAACTCAGGATGAAGTCTCTTTTCAGCGGGGCTAAGGCGCTGGTCATTGAGGGGGAGAAGTTCCTTGGAGAGAATGCGGCGGCCATGGCGGAGTTCATCAGGAAGGAGATGCCGGAGCTCAAGGATTCCCTGCTGGTCATAAGCGCGGAAAAGGTACCCGCGGCGGTGGCAGCGGCGGCCAGGAAAGGCGGCCGTCTGGTTGAGGTCAAGAAGATGTACGCGACGGACTATAATTCCGGGCTCCCGTCGGCCGGGAGTACTTTCGGCAGGTGGCTGTCGGCGCGCGCGCGTTCAATGGGCCTGAAGATGGACGAGGAAGCGGTGGTAAGGGCTATAGAGGCGGCGGGGGAGAATTCCAGGTCGGCCGACGGCCTGCTGAAAGCGCTGGCGGCGGGGGGAGCAAGGAAGGTATCGGTCGAGGAGATTGAGCGGATCAGCGGGGGCGAAGGGGCGGCGGCCCCTTACAGGCTGGAAGACGCGGTCCTGGCCGGGGACATAAGCAGGGCCATGTCCATAGTGGAAACAGCCTACAGGCAGGGGATACAGTCGTTTGACAGGTACACGATGTCGGAGGGCGGCATAACGGCTATCCTGGCCAGGGTGCTGGTGGCGGCCGTACTGAACCTGAAGAAATTGAGCGGGGACCCTTCGGAGGAGAATGCCAGATCGATGCGCTTGTACAGCTCGCGCTTCAACAGGTACCGGAACGCGTTGAGGAGGCTCGACAGCAGGAAAATCGAGCTTCTGGCAGAGGACGCGTTCCGCACGGAGTTTGCATTCAAGGCCGGGATAATGGACGGCCGCGACATGGTGGAATGGCTGGCGATGCGGATAGCCGGAGTGGAGGCGAGGTCGCCGGAGAGTTTCGGCGAGGCGCCCGTCCGGCGGTAACCCCATGGCGGCTGCAGAGAACCGGGCAAAAGGCGGTTGAAGCCGCACCGATGAAAGGAGACACGGAATGAGTTCGGAGAACGTGAAGGCGGTTACGGAAGCGGCCTTTGAAGAGGAGACGAAGGAAGGCGTGTGCCTGGTGGATTTCTGGGCGGACTGGTGCGGGCCGTGTTTGATGATAGCTCCCGCCGTGGACGCCATAGCGGACAAGATGGCGGGCCGCGTGAAGGTGTTGAAGGTGCACGTGGATGAACAGCCCGGGCTCGCCAACAAGTTCAACATAAGGGGTATCCCGACGCTGAAGATCCTGAAGAACGGCAAGGAAGTGGATGAACTGGTGGGCGTGAGGCCGGCGGCCGATATCGAGGAGAAACTGGAGGCCCGGTTGGCGGAATGAGCTTCGGCCGGGCGGGACGAAAGGCGATCGGCGGGTAACATGCCGGAAATAGTTGCAGATCTGCATGTGCATCTTGAGCATGATGAGTTCGTGGGGATACTGGCCGAAGCGATAGCCCCCGGCCTCGACGTCGTCGCCGTTACCAATCACGCTCACAAGCCGGACGTGATGCACGCTCAGCCGGGGCGGATCGAAAAGCTCCAGTCGCTTCGTCCGGACCTGCTGCTGCTGCCCGGCGTGGAATGGGACGTGCTGGGCTGCCATGTGAACGTGATCTTCCCGGATGCGGAAGCCTTCGCCGCCGTGGCGCCTGACTTCGTCGGGCGGTTCAACATGACGGATGACGAAAGCGTGGCCGCGGACGCTCTGGGTGCAATCGCGGCGATCCCGGAACCAACCCGGCCGGCGGTGATACTGAACCATCCCGGGCACGGACTGGAAGGGGCGCGCCGGCTGGCGCAAGTCATGGTGTCGAAAAAACCGGCCGTGGCGGCGGGCGTGGACATGTTCCACGGGCACCAGGGGTGGCCGCAGACCTACGGCGACCCCATGGAATATCCCGGCAACGTTCCGGGCGGCCTGTACGACACGCTGCTTTCCGGGGGCCTGCGGCCTGCGGCCACGGCGGCGTCGGACTTCCACGTGCACAAGCAGGAAAGGCGGCCGGACTATGCCCCGGGCCAGTACCAGTGGACGATAATCAATTGCCCGGACAGGAGCGGAACGGGGGTCGTACGCGGGCTGTGGGCCGGCGAGTCATACGCGGTGCAGGGGAGCGTGGTGGAAGCTCTGTCGATGACGTGGACGGGGGAGGGCCTGCGCGTCTGCTTCCGTGCGCGCGTCGACCTGGAAAGATGGGAAGTGATAACCGGGAGCGAGGCCGGTGTCGCGGTGATCGGTTTTGGCCGGACCGCCGGGGCGGTGGACGAAACGGTGCCCGTAAAGCGCGGGCGAGGTTCCTGGGCGCGGGTGAGGGGCGCAAGTGTTTCCAGGGAAAGACCGGTCCCGGGCGGTCCCTATGCCGGCGGGTTCGCATCAAGCGCCGTGCATGACGGAGACGGACCGTGGTAAAGGTTCTGAACCCGGGCGGCTCGACGGCTGTCGTTCTTTCGGTGCCAGCGGGGGACCATGTGTTGTTTGATATGCAGGTTTCACCGGCCCTCGGCTTCCAGGACGCCCTGGCGGAAGCCGGCGTGGAAGCCCGGAGGATAAGCGCCGTCCTGCTGACGCATCTCCATTCGGACCACTTTTCTCCGCCGGCCGCCCGGTGGCTGCTGAAGGCGTCGGAATGTATTTTTGCGGTGGGGCGAACGCCTTTCGAGGACGTTGCAGCGCGGCAGGACGACTATTCGGCGGCAATTGCCGATATCCACGACGCCGGGAGACTTGTCCTTCTGGACGGATCGGGCCGGATGGAAATAAACGGGCACGGCGTGGCATACGCGTCCACCACGCACGGCCTGAGCCTGAAAGGCGTGTCGCACCCGCAAGGCAACACGGCCTACCGTGTCCGCAACGTGCTGGTCGGCGGCGATACTCCCGTGACTCAAATCTTTTCCCCCAGGGCGGAATGTGTGAGGGCTCCGGGCGTCGAGGTGCTGTGCGTGAACCTTGCTCACTTCAGCCGGCAGGATGTCGCGGAACAGGACTATCCCGAACTGCGTAAGCACAGATGGCGGACGGAGCACGGTATGGTTGAAGACCTGCTGGCAGCAATGCGCTCCGAAGAGCACAGCGCTTTCTTCAGGGGGCTCAGGACGCTCATCCCCTGCCATGTCCGCCGGCAGCCACGCGACGGAAGTCTTCAACTGTATGAGCGCGAGATCGCCGGGACCGCCGCGGAATGCGGATATTGCTTCGAAGTCTCCTTCGGAGGATGTTGACTGCGCCCGCAGGCCGTCCATAATGGAAACCCGGAAAGGATCGACAGCCGTGGACAATGGCAGCACGCTAGAGCCGCAACCGCTGTCGCAAACGGCCGGAACGTCCCGCGGTATCGCCGCGCTGACGCGGACACTGGCGGGCTGAATGGCGGCCGGAAAACGGGAAATGGCCGGAGCGACGAACATACTCTTCATCCAGGCTGACCAGCAGCGGAGGGACCTGACGGGCTTTCACGGAAGCGGGCTTGTCCAGACGCCAAATATCGACAGGCTGGCGGCCGCCGGCACCGTGTTCGAAGACGCTTATACCGTCAGTCCGATATGCGCACCCGCAAGAGCGTCGATGCTGACGGGGATCTACCCGGCCCGGCACGGCGTGCTGCGGAACCCCGAATCCGGCGAGCCGTCAGGCATGGATTTCGTCCCCGGCGTCGAGACGTTCGGCACGATGCTGCGCGGTGCCGGCTACGACGTGTACCACGTGGGCAAGTGGCACGTGGGCAGGACGCTGACACCCCAAGACTGCGGGTTCCGCGGCGTATACCATCCGGGGTACGGCTATCCAGGAAAGCACCCGGACTACCTGGGGTATCTCGAGAGCATCGGCGTCGAGGCGCGGCGAATCGGC
The DNA here is from genome assembly GCA_016930595.1 of Planctomycetota bacterium. Lineage (GTDB taxonomy): Bacteria > Planctomycetota > SZUA-567 > JAFGGJ01 > JAFGGJ01 > JAFGGJ01. Next base: position 32,818 of record JAFGGJ010000081.1, on the reverse strand, counting down.
GACGAATTCCATTCGCACTACCCGGACGGGTCCGAAGGCCAGCTGCTTGCCGCCGTGCAGCAGGGCCCCGAAGAAGCCGCTGTCCCGCACTACCTCGCGGCACGGGTCATCGAAGACATCGACAGCGCCGCCGCGGGAGACCGCCCGTTCTTCATCCGCATGGATTTCTGGGGTCCCCACGCTCCCTACGTCATCCCAGAGCGCTACATGCGCATGTACGACCCGGCGGAAATACCCCCATGGCCCAACCAGGACGATCCGCTCGAGGGAAAACCTTCCATCCAGCGGCTGATGCGCGGGTACTGGGGCGCGGACGGTTTCACCAGGGAAGACTGGGCGAGGATCGTGGCGGCCTGCTGCGGTTATACCACGCTGATCGACGACGCCGTCGGCCGGGTTATGGCGCACCTTGAGGACGCGGGCCTGGCGGATTCGACGGCCGTTTTCTACACGTCGGACCACGGCGGAATGGTGGGCGGGCACGGCCTGATGGACAAGGGACCGTACCTTTACCAGGAAATCTGCCGCGTGCCGATGTTCATCCGGATGCCGGGGCGCCCGGGGGGCAGGCGCGTCGGGGGCTTTGTCCTGAACATGGACTTCATGCCGACGTTCCTGGAGACCGCCGGGGCGGCCGTGCCGGCGGGCCTGGACGCCCGCTCGCTCATGCCGGCGCTTGTCGGAGATTCCTGGCGGGGGCGCGACGACGTGTACATCGAGTTTCACGGGCACCAGTGTCCTTACGAGACGAGGGCGCTGGTGAAGGGCGGATGGAAATATGTCTTCAACGGGCCGGACGTGGACGAACTCTACGACCTGGAATCTGACCCCGGTGAACTTGTGAACCTTATCGGCTCGACGGAAGCCGCTGCCAGGACGGCCGAAATGAGAAAGATCATCCTCGAGAGGATACGCGGCCTGGGCGACCCCATAAGACGGTATTTCGTAAACACCAGGATGAAAGGGTAAGGGCCGTGGGCGGCGGGACTCCGGTTTAGCCGATTTCGCCGGCACACAGCGGAGCGGCTTCCGGGACGCCCTCAGATGAGCCGTCGCAGCGTCTGGCGGCTCACTCCCATCTGCTTGGCGGCATCAGTGACGTTTCCACCGGCGGCATCCAGGCCGTACCGTGCAGCCATGCGCTTGAGTTTCTTGGTGACGGATTCCAGTGGATGACGGCGGCCGGCGGCTTCGGCGAAAAGCTGTTTAAAGAGCGCATCGCACGGACCCTGTTTGTTCTGGCCGGCCGTTTTTGCCGCAGTAGCGATTTCAGCGGGAAAGTCCGCCAAGCCTGGAATCTGCTTGGCGCTGTTCGTGATGGCGGACTCGACGGCGTTCCGCAGGTCACGGATGTTCCCGGGCCAGTGATATTGCATGAGGGCCGCCATGGCTTCTTCGGTGAAGTAGGGCACGGATTTCCCGAGCTTGGAGTTGAAATAGCGCCGGAAATAGTCCGTAAGCACCGGGATGTCGTCCCTGCGCGACCTCAGCGGGGGAATGGAAATTTCCATCACCCGCAGGCTGAGGAGAAGTTCCGGAACAATGTCGAGTTCCACGCCGGGCTCGGGAAGGATGGAAATGATGCGCAGGTTCTCGGCCGATGTGTCGTCGCTGATGATGCCCAGGAGACGGTTCTGCAGTTCGTGCGGAAGGAGGTCGGCGCGCCGAAGGACAAGTGTCCCGCCCAGTGCCTGTGCAAGCCGTCCCGAACCCACGTCGTCAGTCTCGCCTCCGAAGAGAATTATGCGCGCGGAAGAGGCGTCGTATGCGCTGCAGTCCATCCGGATGAACGGCCCGCGCCCCTGCTGGCTGAAGCGGTGCACGGCGCGCGCCACCAGCGACCTGCCCGAACCGGGTTCCCCACGGACGACCACGTTGCTCCACGTTGATGCAAGCCTCCCTATGGCCTTGAATATTTCGCGCATCTCCGCACTTTCCCCCAGGATGACGTCCGCGTCCAGCGGGGCGTAAGCCATGGAAATGTTGCGCAGGCGTTCGGCCCTGTCGCGCAGGGCGTTGCGCACGGTCTGCAGCACACGGTCGGCGTCGAAAGGCTTGGGAAGATAGTCGTAAGCACCCATGCGTATCGCCTGGGCGGCGAGGTCTCCGGTGCCATAGCCCGTCATGACGATGACGAACATGTCCGGCAGCAGAGAACAGACCGTGCGTGTGAAAGCCAGTCCGTCCATGCCGGAAAGCAGCACGTCGACGAGGGCCACGTGGTATTCGGTCCCCGAGCGTATGCCCGCAAGCGCATCTTCCGCACGGCTGAAGGATTCGACGGCGTAGCCTTCCAGTTCCAGGGCTTCGTGGAGAAAAGATGTCACCCGTTCATCGTCTTCCACGACGAGTATTCGCGGTCCGGCGATGTCACCCATTGCTGCCTCCCTGAAGGCCGCCATGGCCCCTGAGTCCACACTGACACACTCCGGTCAACCAGTTGCCCCAGTCAAGGTTCGAGACGGAAAGTATGACTTCCCCGCTGGTTCAATCTTACTCGACTCGCCGTACGGGGCAAATGCAAATAGGCCCGTGCGCGGGAAAAACCGGGGCGGGCCGCAATGGCCCGCCCCCCGGCGTTCAAACGTGAGAAATGTCCGGTTCAGATGTCGTAATAGAGCATGAATTCATAGGGATGCGGGCGCAGGCGCAGTGCGTCTACTTCGCGCTCCCGCTTGTACCATATCCACGTGTCGATGACGTCAGCGGTGAAAACGTCGCCTTTCAGCAGGTATTCATGGTCTTCTTCGAGAGCGCTGAGCGCTGCGGCGAGATCGGCGGGTGTCGTCGGCACCTTCGCGAGTTCTTCCGGTGGCAGGTCATATATGTCCTTGTCGAGCGGTTCACCCGGGTCGATCTTGTTCTGTATGCCGTCTATGGCGGCCATGAGTATGGCGCTGAAGGCAAGGTACGGGTTGCAGGTGCTGTCCGGGCACCGGAACTCGATCCGCTTGGCCCTTTCACTCTGCGAATACATGGGTATGCGTATGGCGGCCGAGCGGTTGCGACTGGAGTAGGCGAGGTTGACCGGCGCTTCGTATCCCGGCACAAGCCGCTTATAGGAATTGGTGGTCGGGTTCGTGAACGCCAGCAGGCTGGGCGCATGGGCCAGCAGCCCGCCGATGGCGTACATCGCGGTGTCGGATAGTCCAGCGTAGCCTTCGCCGAAGAAAAGATTCTTGCCCCCCGACCATATGGACAGGTGCGTGTGCATCCCGCTGCCGTTGTCGCCGAAGATGGGCTTCGGCATGAAGGTGACCGTCTTGTTGTGCCTTCGGGCGACGTTCTTTATGACGTACTTGTAGATCAGGAGCTGGTCGGCGACATGCAGCAGGGGGTTGAACCGGATGTCGATTTCCGCCTGGCCGGCCGTCGCTACTTCGTGGTGCTGTGCTTCCGTTTCAATGCCCATTTCTTCGAGCAGCAGCATCATTTCAGAACGTATGTCCTGCTGGCTGTCCATGGGAGGCACGGGGAAGTAACCTTCCTTGTGCCGGATCTTGTAGCCCAGGTTGGGGGCTTCGGCTCGGCCCGAATTCCAGATGCCTTCGGCCGAATCCAGGTAGAAAAAGCCGGCATGCGCCGTCTGGTCGAAACGCACGTCGTCGAAAATGAAGAATTCGCTTTCCGGCCCGAAATACGCCGTGTCCCCGATGCCCGAAGATTCCAGGTACGCTTCCGCCTTCCGGGCGATGTTGCGGGGGTCCTTGCCGTAATCCTGCCGCGTTATCGGGTCCTGTATGTTGCAGATGACCACCAGCGTCCTTTCTTCAAAAAACGGGTCGATGAACGCCGTCGCAGGGTCCGGGACGACAAGCATGTCGCTTTCGTTTATCGCCTGCCAGCCGCGGATGGATGACCCGTCGAAGCCTAGGCCGTCGGTAAAGGTCTCTTCGCTTATCTGCCGTGCCGGTACGGTAAAATGCTGCCAGAGACCGGGGAAATCCATGAAGCGGAGATCCACCAGCTTGACGGCTTCCTTCTCGATGAGTTCGACGACTTCCTTCGCGTTCATTAACAGCCTCCTTTCGCTCAGTATCGGCATGTTGCCAATGGAGAGGCTCAAAGCAAAACCTGTGCCACAAACGCAGCTTCTCTGTAACCGCTTTTGTAATACAGAGTTAGGCTGTCTCGCCCGGTTGCTCGTCCATAAATGTGCGCGCAATAATTGCGCGAAATCGGAAAGTGTCGCGCAAATGTTGCGCGATATTACCGGACGCATGGCGCGAATTCAAGAAAAAAACAGGTTTGCGCTATTGCCGGCCGGACTTAACATTCAACGCGGAACCGCGAAAACAGGGAGATGTTCATGCCAAGTCATTTCACATTGAGAATACAATTCGGGCCGCATGAGGATCCGGATGAGGTGAAGGCGCAGCTCCTGGAACTTGTGCGGATTGCCCCCGTGGACGAGATAATGTTCTTCTTTTTCGCCGAGGAGCAGAATGACGGGCATGAGCCGCTTGAAAGAATCAGCCTGTGGCTGGACAGGTCGCGGCCTTACAGACAGGCGGTTGCCGACGCAGGCGTGATGGTGAGCGCCAACCCGTGGCACACCATCCTCCACAGGGACGGCGGCAGAAAACTCAAGGCCGGGCAGGACTGGCAGACTATGGTGGGGCCCGACGGCCGGGAATGCAGGGTTACCGTCTGTCCTCTCGATGCAGGCTGGCGTGCCTACTATGAAGACACCCTCAGGCTCTACGCCGGGGAAGGATTCAGGGTCGTATGGATTGACGACGATATCCGTTTTCACAACCACGCTCCGCTGGACTGGGGCGGCTGTTTCTGCCCGCTGCACGTCGCGGAATTCAACCGGCGGGCGGGCACGGACGCGACGCGGCAGGAAATAGTGGCCAACTGTACGGCCCCGGGGGAACCGCATCCCTGGCGGAAAATCTGGCTGGACATGTGGGACGAGACCCAGGTGGAAATGATAAGCGGCTGGAGGCGGATACTGGCGGAAACCGGTACTCGCCTGGGCCTGATGTCCAGCTACATGGAAGCCCACGGAGCGGAAGGGCGCCGGTGGAAGGAATGGTGGAAAGCCTTCGGCGGTGATGCGCCCCCCGTGCACCGCCCGGCCTTCTGCTCATACGACGAGACGCTGGGACGTTCAATCAGCGCCTTCATCGCGAGCCTGGACCAGAACAGGGTTATACAGCCGCCGGAAGTGGAAAGCGGACCGGAAATAGACAACGGTTATTGCGGCCGGTGGCATAAGCCTTTCAGTGAAACGGCCGCACAGATGGCCATGGGGCACGTCCTGGGATCCACCAACCTCAATATCAGCCTGTACGCCTTCCTGGGCAACCGCCTCGACGACGAACCCGAGCGCGCTCGCTTCTTGGCCGGGTGCCGGGATACGTGCGACCTGATCGCAGACGAGTTCCCGGTGTCGCTCAAACCGGTCGGCGTTGGTGTGCCGTGGTCGGAAGACATGGGCCGCAGGATTCACACCGACGGCAGCGGCCGGTGGCAGTCCCTGATGTGCCCGTCCAAGGGTTGGGCGGAATGGCTGGGAGCGGCGGGAATCGCGTTTTCAATGAGGGCGTCCGAATACGTGAACGCTCTGGGCGGCCCGGTGGTATGGAGTTTTGACGACGGCGAAATAGAAGAGTGGCTTTCACGCGGTGTCCTGCTGGACGGGGAAGCGGCGAAAATACTTTGTGAACGGGGATTCGGTGAATTGATCGGCATCAGCGCGTGCAGCATGATATCGTCCGAAGATGTCTTGTATGCCATCGAGCGCTGTACGGACGCGGATTTTGCCCTGCGCGACGGGGCGCAGGTCGCATTGAGCCACGGGTTCGCCGCCAGGCTGCTTCAGGGCGAACCGGCGGAAGGCGCCCGCGCGGTAAGCGAACTGCGCAATCCCAGGCAGGAAGTGGTGGGTCACGGCGCGATAGTCTACAGGAATTCGCTGGGCGGGCGCGTGATCACGGTCCCATGGGACGCCAACGCGGGCGTCACGATGACGATCCAGAGGGCCGCACAGCTGCGGAAGATGGCTGCTTTCCTTGATGTCGACAACCATTATGGCAGCGTCCATGGCGGAGCGTGGCTGGTGCCGCAATTCCTTACGGACGGCTGCGTATGGCGCGGGGCGGTATGGAACGGCAGCGCCGACCCGATAAGCGAGTTCGGGGTACGACTGCCGCACGGAATGAGCCGCCCGGAGCGGGTGATCCAGGCGGATGCCGGCGGCGCCAGGCTGGCCGCCCGCATGGAAGGAGAGCGGCTGGTACTCGAAAAACCGCTCTACACGTGGGATTTCGTATTGCTGCTGTAGCGCGTCAGCGCTGGGCGCAGGAAACCTGTTCGCCCGCATGCAGGTATTCGAAACAGCCGTTGCACTTGACGCATTGAAAAATCTCGTCGATGCGTTCGTCGCGGACTTTTTCCGGCCAGAGCGGGTCCGCAATAAGCGCCCTGCCGAGCGCGGCCATGTCGCAGCGCCGTTCCGCAAGGGCTTCCGATGCGGCGTCGGGGTCTTCCATGCCTCCGACGGCGATCACAGGGACCGGCAGGGTCTTTTTGAAGGGGGCGGCAAGCTCAGCGGCCACACGGCCGCGCGCCGGGGAAACGTCCAGTATGTCAATGCCGGCGTCCGCGAGAGAGTGGGCGAAGGCGAGACTATCGTCGATCGAGTAGTCGTCGCCCGTGGGCGTGTGCCTGTACAGAAGAAGAAGGTCGTCGCTGACGGCTTGTTTTATGGAACGGCAGATTTCAACGGCAAAGCGGCCGCGTGCATCCGGCGAGCCCCCGTATCCGTCGGTTCTGTGGTTCTTTCCGGGCATAAAGAACTGGTTGATCAGGAAGCCGTGCGCACCATGCGGCTCGACTCCGTCAAACCCGGCGTCACGGCATATTTTCGCGGCGTGGGCGAACTGTTCCAGGATCAGGATGATATCCGCGGCGGAAAGCGAATCCGGAGCGGCGGGTTCCTTCAGGTGGGCGAGGGGGAAGAGCTGCACGGCCGCCAGGGCGCCTTGCCCGTGGATAGCCTCGGCCAGACGGGCCAGTTTTTGAACGCTTAGCGTGTCACCGAACAGGGGAACCCCGGTTGCTTCGACAATTACGAGTCCCGTCCCGCCCGCCAGATCCGAGTACCACTTGAGGCCGGCCGGCGAGGTTATCGGACGCAACTGGACCATGGGCGGCGCGACAAGGCGGTTGCGCAGAATCCGGCCCCCTATGTTCAGCGGTGAGAAGAGTACCCGGTGGCGGTCTTTCAAGGGCGTTCCTCCTGATTGGATCGGAACAATTTCTCGGACACTAGGGTTCTTCCTCCCCCGAAAGTCTCCGGTAGACTTTCATCAGGCGCTTGTAGCCCTCCGAAAGACCGGGCGGGTCAGGCAGTTGTTCGACGTGTTTTGCATCGGGCGGGGACACCGGTTCGGAACTGTCGCCGGCGGATGGCGTTACGACGAAGGTGTCTTCAGGCGTCAGCGGGCGCGTGTCCGGGGAGAGGATGGTTCTTACCCTGTGCACAGCCTCGCGAATCCGGCGGTAGGGCGCCTCGGACCGGACAAGGGAAGAGACGTTGTCTATGGCATCCCTCAGGGCCGGGTCCGCGGAAGCAAGCGGCTCAGATGCCTGCTCAAGACCCTGGAGCGCCTGGTCGAGCGTCTTGTCGATTTCCTCGCGTACATGGGGATCTTCAGTACGGTTCCTGGCAGCGGCCAGTTCGTCGATCGTAGCCAGTAACTCCAGGCTTTTCTCCCGGTTCCGCTCGTCTTCGGAACGGTCTCCTCCGGCAGGCGAAGCGCCTGAGATCTGGATGGATACAGGTTTCCCGCGAGCTTCCTGCAGGCGGAAGGGACAGTTGTCCGCGGCAACTGGCGTCAGAGACAGGGTGCCCTGCACGCGGGGCAGGTATTCGGGGGGAACGGCGCCGACGAACAGGCCCGGCTCTCGCCCCGGTTGCAGCTTGAGACGGGGCAGCTCTTTCGTGACGGGGGGGGCCTGGGACGTATCCGCGGAAGAGACGTCGAGCGAAGCCGAAGCAACACCGTAATCGTCGAAGACCTTGACGAAAACCGGTATGGACGACCCCGGCTCAAAGCTGTCTCCCTGCGCAGGCGCAGTAATGGAGGGCTCCGGGGGCCGGTCCGTTTTCACGGCGATAAGATGCGGCGGCAGGTCTTCCGACGGGAATCCGTCCGAATCGACAAAACGCACGGTGTACGATGTGGAAGAGCCCGTCAGGGAGAACTGCCCGCTCAGGCCGTCGGGCGTGGACTTGAGCGGTATCTCCCTTTCGCCGAGATGCAGTATGCCCTTGAAGGCCGGCCTGTTGGTGAACGCCGTGACGCTTATCCCGGAGCTTTCGAGAACCACGGGGTCGGCACCCATTTCATATGAGTCCCTGCCCGTGTATTCAGGCGGGTTGATGACGAATCGCACGGAAGTCACTCGGGCCGGCGGAAGGGCTTCCACCCTGAACTCATCGCTCCGAGTCTTGGCGGGGGCTTCAAAGAAATAGATGCCGGAACGGTCCAGCGGCGGGGAAACGGCGCTGTAACGGCCGGTTTCGTCGGGGGCGCCGAGGATTCTCAGGTCGTCGCCGCCGGCTCGGATGACAAGAAAGATTTCTTCGACTTCGCCGCCGGCGGTCGCACACGACGCACGCAGCACGTCGCCTCTCCTGATGCGGACGTTGCCCGGCTGCACGTCACTGATGGTTAACTGTGTGGGCGCGGCGATCCCCGACCCCGGGAACAGAAGCCGCATGACGGCGCGTTCGAAACGGCTCCCGGCTACGGCCCACCATGTCAACGCCGCCACCGCAAGGAGTCCAACCGTCATGCCGGGTTTCCGGAGCGGGGCGAGAGGTATTTCGATGGCCGGCGTACCTGCAATCACGCGTTCGGCCTGGCCGGAAATAAAGTTCATCATCCGCGACGGCCCCGATGCCGTGGAAGCCAGTTCGGCGGCGGTGGCCAGGCGGCCTTTCATGGCGGGCAGGAGCTTCTCGACGCTGAGCGCCCAGCGCGCGGGACTCAGCGGGCGGAACCGCGCAGCCAGCACCGCAACCGTGGCCGTTGCCGCTCCCAGCGCGATAACGTCCCTCAGCACGTAACGGCACCATCTCGACAGTACCAGGATCCAGTCGGCGGCAATGACCGCAAGTCCGGCGCCGAGGAGCGTGACGGCGGCGAGTTCAAGGGCGAGGATGATGCCTATTGTGCGGTACTGTCGCAGCAGTTCGGCAAGCGCCGCATATAGCGGCGGGGGAAGATGCTCGCGGACTCTCTTCCACGCCGTCCGGTGTCTCATACCAGCCCCCACCTTCTGCGCAGGTACCATTCGCTGCCGGCTGCCGCCAGGAAGAGTGAAAGATAGAAATAGAAGGGTATTACAGGGATGTCTTTCACCACGAAGCGCGGCGGAGGCGGAGGCTGGGCGATGCGGTCTTTCAGGAGCTCTATGCCCCCGTCCCGGCCGTGCTTGAAGCGTCCTCCGGTTATGCCGGCAAGGCGTTCGAGCAGGGCGTGTTCCGGAACTGTGTGGTCGGCTTCGCCGGCCAGTTCCTCGATGAAGAAGGCCGCGTCCGTGACGAGGTCTTCTGCGGCGGCGTGCAGACGGTATACTCCGCCAGTAAGTTCGATGGGCGGCGTGTAGACCCCGGCGCCCTTTTCCATGTCCACGGCTGTTTCGTCGAGCTTGATGCCGGAACGCGACAGCAGGACCGCGGCTTTCTGCAGCGTTTCCGGCCCCGCGACGGAAACACTCACGGACTCTCCGGACTTGTAGAAGAGACTGGACGGCCGGAGCTCCAGCCGGCGCTCGTCGTCGGAGCGCCTGGCGATATGCGAGATCAGGCTGCGCACGAAGCGGGCGTAAAGTTCGGGGCGCGAATCGGCGGCGAGTTGCCACCGGTAGGTCGGCCCCGCCAGCATTATGGCCACGGAGCCTTTGCCGACCTGTTTGATGGCGAGGGCCGGTTCCCCGGACGCGCTCCTCAGCGGCACGGCAGAATCTTTCAGGCCGGATAGTGTGAATATGTGCCTGAGGGGAGGCATCCTGGCCCACAGGTTGCGGTTCTCAGCCGGCTTCGACGACAGGGCGGCTATCGAAGACATGTCTTCGCCGGGAATCAGCGGTATGCCCCCGGGGGGGATTCTTCTTTCCAGCGATACCTCGGCCCCCAGGATGCCGTTCAGGATGTCGATCTTTTCCCGGACCCCGGGCCCGGGAAGGAACAGCAGCCCGCCTCCCTTGCGGACAAAGCTTTCCAGCGCCCGGATTTCCGGATCATGGAGCGCCGGAGGCGTCCGGCATTCCAGCACCACCACGTCGTAACTCCGTGTGGGCTCCTGCTGCTTCTCGTCGAACGGCCGTCGAGCCGATGCCGGAAAAACGGCACGTGTGGTGACGCGGACGCCCGGCATCCCCGAAAGCGTTTCCGACAGGAAAGCGGTTTCCGGCGAGAAGCCCTGTGAAAGTATAAGCACGGATACGTCCACGGGCAGAACCTGCACGACCCGGTGTGTGATGTTGTTTTCGAGCCGGGTTTCCCCGCGCAGCGGCCGCAGGCGCACTTCCAGTTCGTGGTAGCCGGGGGAACTGGGCGTGTAGTCGATCGGCAGGTTTCTTATGTCGCCCAGCCCATAGTAGGTAACGGGCCCGGTGTCCAGCACGATACCGTCTTCCAGCAGGACCATTCGCCCTTCCCGCGTGCCCACCGCCGGAAGCGAGTAGGCGACGTCCACCGAGATGGAGGTCTTCTCTCGCGCCGGCACGGCTTCCGGAACGTGCACTCCGGCTATCCACGTGTCGGGCGAAAGACTGGGACGCCCCATGCCTGCGGCGTATATGGGCAGCTGCATGCTCTTCAGCCTTTCGGCGGCCCTTATGACCGCCGGGTAATCGTCCGCCGCCCCGTCGCTGAACAGGACAAGGCCCACCGACGGCAGGCTGGACCGGACCGCAACCCACTCGAGCGCCTCTGCAAGGTCCGTGCTGCCGGCGTCGGCCGCGGGCATGCTCGCCGGGTCGCGGAACTGGCCGGGTTCGTCGCCGAAGGCGCCGAGCGTGATCTGAAACCTGTCCTTGGCGCGGTTCAATTCCGGCCACACCGCATCCACTGCCGCCAGCGCCTGCCCGTAGCGCGGGTATCCGCCCATTTCATCCTGTTCGGCCATCGAGAGCGACCGGTCCACCAGGATTATCAGCGATGGCACGTCGCGGACTTTGCGGATTACCTGTATCTCCGGCCGCAGCACCGCCAGCGTTATGGCGGCAAGCCAGCAGAAGCGCAGGGCGATCAGGGCCGCACGCCGCCCTCCCGGCAGCCACCGGTAGGCGCGCCGGTACGAGAAAACCGTGAACACCAGCACCGCCGTAAAGACCGATACCACCGCCCACCAAGGGTAGATCCCGGCGAAGTGGAGTCCGTCATTCACGGACGGTCCTCCTGAACAGGTGATTGCCGGCTGCAATTTCAACTAGCGCCAGTATGAGCAGCAGGATGCCGAGCGGACCGGTCAGGTCGCTCTGCGACGCTTCGCTCAGCTTGTCGAGCGTTTCGCCGGGGGACAGCAGCGCGGCCGGGTCCGCCAGGGCCGGCGTCGGCGCAGGGTTGATCCCGACCGTCCAGGACAGGAAACCTGCCCCGGGATTCTCGAGGCGGACCTTCCACCACCCGTCGATGTACGTGGAAAAGCCGAGTTCCAGCGCCCCCACGGGCCGCTCTATGTACAGTGGCCGCCAGGTCTGCTCGCCGGGGTGCAGGACTTCCGCCTGCCTGTCGCCTATCCGGTTGCCGACGAAGATCTTTGTGTCCCTCCCCACGGTGCCGACGAGGGCCGTCGGGTGCCAGCCGATCGTCCGGAAAGCTGTTTCCGAGATGAACGGCAGGAGCGTCCCAGGCGCACGGGCGAAAGGCGATTCGGGCGCTTCGGGGTCCATCCCGACCACAACGACCCTGCCCCTGCCCCACGTGCGCTGCAGTACCACGGGCTGCTTTTCCACCGACAGCAGCACCGCAGATCCAGCCCTTGTATCCAGCGGATAAAGCGACGTTCCGGACAGCGCCTGCAGGATGGATTCGTTCTTCCCGGACGTGATTCCCGCGTCCGCCAGTGCCGCCGACAGGCTGCTTTCTACGCTCAGCGCAAAACCGAGACCACGGGCGACCGGCGCCGCACGCGGCGTTTCCACGGGGTCTGCCGGCAGGAAACCTTTCATGTCCGCCGGTTCCACCGTCTTGCCCGCCAGGAACACGATGCATCCGGCGCCACGGCTTATTTCGTCGGAAAGGCCGCTCAGGCCGGCTATCTCCCCGCCGCGCGCCAGAAACACGTGAACCTTGCTTTCGGGGTTCTCATGCCCGCCCGCGGCGGACCGCAGGGCTTCTAGGGCGGTGTCGAGTCTTCCTCCCGGCGGCAGATCGTGCCCGGTCATCGTCGGCCATGGAGGCACGTTTATTACGGCCCGGTACGTGTTGTCTCCAGGCAGAGCGTCGGGCGGATCGAGCCGTGCTTCTAGCAGGGCGTCGCGTGCTTCGGGCAGCGTGAACGAAAGCTTCACGCGGCACGTTTCGCTTCCATCGCCGGTACGAGGGCAGTCGGCGGCGTCTTGCACCGTACCGTCCACCAGCAGTGTCACCCGGGCGCCGGACGACCCCGGCGGCAGCATTACGTCCAGCGCCACTCCGTTTCGGCTGAAAGGACTGCTGCCCAGAAAAAATTCCCCCCCCGTGATCGCGTAGTTCCTGGGCGCGGCCATCCTGGCCAGCGGCCGGCACTGGAGCACGGTTACGCGGTCCTTGTCGATTTCGGTCGCGGACAGGTCCGCCATCGAGAGAGCGACCAGCGCAGGCCGCAGCGCGTCCCTGTTCAGCGCGGGCCCGGAATACGCCCCGGCAAACACGCCGTCTATGTCCGCAAGATGGCCCGGGCCGGCCGCCCTCAGCGCCGCGCGGACCTGGTCATGGTACAGGCTGCGGTTGACCGACACCGCTTTGTTCGGGTCCACCGGCATCAGGGATATGGGCCGGTCGTCGCTGACTCGCGACGCGATCGTCAGAGCCAGGTCCCGGTAGAGGTCGAATGCCGTAATGCCCGATCCCGCCACTTCCGGCGGCTTGTAGGCCGACGTGGGCGAATTGTCCAGGAAAAGAATCACGTCGCGGCTTATCACGTCCTTCTCGGTACATGTCGGCAGCGACACGTCGATTTTCGGACCCGCGATAATCAGCACCGCAACGGCTATCACCGCCATCCTGCACAACAGGATGATTATTTCGCGCAATGTGTAGATGCGCGCCGCGGCGACCTTCTTCCGCAGCAGGAACTGAATCGCCGGAAACAGTGTCTCGACGGGCGTCGGCCGGCCCAGAAAATGCAGTATTACCGGGATCAGCACGGCCGGCATGGCGAACAGGGCTGTGTATGCCAGCCACGACATGCTCAGACCTTTCCGGAGCCGCGGCGCTGGAGGAAGTCGTCCAGGGCGATGGCGTAGTTTCTGTCGGTACGCAGTTCCACCAGGTCGGTTTCCATGTCTCGGGCGATGTCCTGCAATCCGCGGCGATGTTCCTCGAGCGCCGCAAGGTAGGATGCTCTTACGGCGTCGGGCTCCGTGATTATCCGTCTGCCCGTTTCGGGTTCCACGAAGACGGCCGGCTGGGAAAAGGGAAAGGTGTGTTCCTCTTCGCTAAGGACCCACAGGAGGATGATGTCGTGCCCGCGGTGCCGCAGCCTGCCCAGCCCGCGGCGGATTTCATCGAGCGGCGCCAGGAAATCGCTGACGACGGTAACAAGGCCGCGTTTCTTTAGAATGTCGGCGCTCCGCATGAGAAGCGCGTCCACCGCCGCTCCAGGCCGGCCCGGCAGCCGTGAAATCTCCCTGTACAGGTGGGCCAGGTCCTGCCTGCGGCCGCGCGCCCGCAGAAAAGACCCTTCCTTGCCTCCTTCCTCCACCGCCACCATCCCCGTCCGGTCCCCCTGCAGGTACAGAAGCAGCGCCAGCGCTGCCGCGCACGTACCCCCGTATTCAGCCTTGCTCACCGGCGTGCCGTAGTTCATGCTGAGCGATGAATCCATCAGAAAATAGGCGTCGAGATTGGTTTCGGCGCGGTATTCTTTCACGAACAGGCGGCGTGTCCGCCCGTAGACCTTCCAGTCTATCCGGCGCGGGTCGTCTCCAGGCACGTACGACCGGTGTTCGCTGAACTCTACGCTGAATCCCTTGTACGGGCTCCGGTGCAGGCCCACCAGAAAACCTTCCACCACCAGCCTCGCGCGGAATTCCAGGCTCTTTACCCTTGCCAGCCATTCCGGCGAAAGGTAGAAGACCGGGGATCTGTCTTCCGTTCCTTTCGCGGTCTTCACCGCCGGCAGCGTTTTCTCTTTCGCCATGTAGTCCGTCCTGTGACGTCCGATACCATACCCTCAATCCCGTATATCTTACAGTGAAAGGAAACCGGCGGTAAAGGACATTCCGCTTCGGCACGCGAACAGGATGACCCGGCGCATCGTCGCCTGTACAAATCGGTATCGGCTGCTGCAGGGAGAACCCGGTAATGAGACCAGAAGTCATGTTGTCGCTGGCGGGGCTCTTTCTCCTGCTGGCTGGCCCGGCCTGCGGCCGGCAGGTGGTGGTGACGAGTGTCGGCGCCGTCCCGGACGATGGCAAGGACGATACCGCCGCTGTCCAAAAAGCGCTGGATGCCGCACGCGGCACCGGGAACCTGACGCTGGTTTTCCCTCCCGGCAGGTATGACTTCTTCAGCAACCGTAACGGCGCCGGCGGGAAGACGGCTCTCTTGTTCCGTGACCTTGACGGCCTGGAAGTTCAGGGCAACGCTTCGGAGATCGTCTGCCACGGCATCATGGCCGGCTTCGCTTTCCGCAATTGCAGCAACGTCCTTCTGCGGGATTTCGTTTTCGATTACGAGCGCCCGCCGTTCTCCGTGGGAGAAGTGCTTGCCACTGACGGCCGGACCATGGTGGTTAAAGTGTGGGACGAGTTCCCCGTCGAGGGCGGGGAAGAGGTACAGGCTTTCATGGAGTACGACCCGGCGACGAGAACTCCCCTCAAACGCGGGCTGGATGTCTACAACGGCGTCAGCCGCACGGAGCTCGTAGGCCCCCAGCTCCTGAAATTATATCTCAAGCGGGAAATATGGTCCCGCTCCGGCCGCCTGCTCATCCTCAGACACCAGGTTTACGGCTGCAACGCGGTGAGTTTCAGCGAGTGCGCCGGCGCCGCTCTCAGGAATGTCACCATCTACACCTGCCCGGGCATGGGTGTTACGGCTCAGGCCGTTAGCGATATCGACATCAGGATGCTTTCCGTGCGCCCAAGGCCCGGCACGAACAGAATCATGTCCACCACCGCCGACGCCACGCACTTCAACGGCTGCTATGGCCGCATAAACGTGCAAGACTGCTATTTCGAAGGTATGGGCGACGACGCCGTCAATGTCCACGGCATGTACCATGTCGTCGAGAAGATCCTCGATCCGAACACCGTTGTTACCCGTTGCCGCAACGACTGGCTGAAACCGCCCCGCGTCGGCGACGTCGTAGAATTCACCGATAGTGAAACTCTTCTCTCCTCGGGACAGAGCACGGTGCTCGACGTCGAACTCAATGGCCGGGCGAAAAGGCACCGTATCCGCCTCAAAGACCCGCTGCCCGCCGGCTTTCAAGAAGGCGACGCCCTCGGCATCGTGTCATGGGCCCCCTCCCTCAGGATCGCAGGCTGCACCGTGAAGAACAACCGCGCCCGCGGCATGCTCATCCAGACGCGCTCGGCGCTTGTCGAACGCAACAGGTTCATTGGCTCGTCCGGCGCCGCTCTCCATATAACCTGCGACCTCGACTACTGGACCGAATCGATTTCCACCAGGGATATCACCATAAGGAACAACACCTTCGAAGACTGTAACTACGGCGCGGCCATGACCGGCGGCGTCCTCCATGTCTTCGCCGATTCCAGGTCGAAAAGCCGTCCTCCGGCGGGCGTTCACAGAGGCATAGTGGTTGAAGGCAACACCTTCCGCCGGACCGATAACTCGGCGGTGTTTATTTCGTCCGCCTCGGACGTCGTCATCCGCGGGAACCTTATCGACGCCGCGTGTGCCGATCCGACTATGGAATCCGGCAGGGCGGCCGTCTACCTCGAAAACGTCTCCGGCGCAAGGATCCTCCGCAACACTTTTCGTCCCGCCCCGGCAAAGGTCGTCCTGGGGCACGGGTGCGATGCCGGATCGGTGCAAATAAAAGGCAACAGGGGCCTCTGACGTTCCACGCCGCGGTTGCCGCTCGTCGGAGCAGCTCCCCTGGCAGCCGTTTGACGCAGGTGCGCATGTAACGTACAATCACACCCGGTCTTGTTGGGCTTGCGGAGATAGCCCGGGGGAGCAGGTTTGGATACGCCTGAATCATCCGAAGACAAAGCGCTTTTCGGCGCGCTCTGTATCCAGGAAGGACTCATTACAAGGGAACAGCTCGAACTCGCTCTCGAAGACCAGATCGTCATCCAGGGCCGCGGCATGAAAGTCCCCATAGGCGATATCCTCATATCCAAGGGCCTCATTACCAGGGAAGAGCGTAACAGAATTCTCAGGCGGGGCACCGTGCGCGTCGGCGAAACACGTACCATTGCCGGCTTCGAAGTCATGGCCAAG
Organism: Planctomycetota bacterium; assembly: GCA_016930595.1. Lineage (GTDB taxonomy): Bacteria > Planctomycetota > SZUA-567 > JAFGGJ01 > JAFGGJ01 > JAFGGJ01. Next base: position 16,173 of record JAFGGJ010000081.1, on the reverse strand, counting down.
CTCGGGGCCGGTGCCATGGGCGTCGTCTACAAGGCCAGGAAGGTCGATACCGGGCATGCCGTTGCCCTCAAAATACTGCCCGTCGAGCGTTCCAGCGATGCACAGTATGTCGATCGCTTCCTGCGCGAGATGAAAGCCCTCGGCAGGCTCGACCACAGCAACATCGTCAAGTGCGTGGATGCCGGCTTTGATGCCCAGGCGGACACTTACTACTGCGCGCTCGAGTTCATCGAAGGCGAAACCCTTTCCGCCAGGCTCGAAAGGGAAGGCTTCATCCAGGAGACCCCCGCCCTCGAAATCGTCATGCAGGTCGCACAGGCCCTTCAGCACGCCCACCACAGCAAGCTGGTTCACAGGGACGTCAAGCCCGCCAATATCATGATTACCCCGGACGGCACCGCCAAGCTCTGCGATTTCGGTCTCGCCAGGCAGATCGTTGATATCGAAGCCAGTATGACGCACGTCGGCACCTTTGTCGGCAGTCCCCTCTATTCTTCGCCCGAACAGGTACGCGCCGAACCTCATATCGACTCCCGCAGCGACGTCTATTCCCTCGGCGCCACTTTCTACCATATGATTACCGGCGAAGCCCCCTACATGGGCGAAAACTCCTCCGAAGTCATGGCCAAGCACCTCAACGAAGACATCCCCTGGCCCGCCGATATCAATCCCGATGTATCGGATAACACCTGTCTTCTCATCGAAAAAATGATGGCCAAGTCCGCCCGGGACCGTTACCAGGCTCCCAAGGAACTCCTTGCTGATATCGTGCGTGTCATGGAAGGCCGCCCGCCCTCGAAACGCGCCGCCCCCGGCCGCTCCCCCCTCAAGCACCTGCCCGAAGGCAGACGCCGCAGAATGACCGGTCTGCGGCCTCTCTCCCGCAACGAAAGACGCGCCACAACCGGTCCCAGAGCCCCGGTAAGGACGGATCGGAAATCCACTACGGGACCTAACGCTCCGGTGCGCGATGACAGGCATTCCGCCACGCGTATCGCTACCCCCGCAAGGGGACGCGGCATGGTTTTGTGGCAGAAATACGCCCTGTATGGCGGCGGCGCTCTCGTCGTCGTTGTCATGGCCGTCTTTTTCATGTCGGGACCCGATCCCACACCTCCGGCTCCCAGGCAGTCGAACCTCAGGTATGAACCGCCCAAGGGCTGGAGCACGCGGCCCGTCAGGCAGCCTCGCCCCGCCGGCTGGCAGCCGCTTTTTGACGGAGTGTCCCTGGGCGTTTTCCGCCTCGATGGCGAAGGCGCATGGTCCGTTCAGGACGGCGTGCTCGTCAAGAATACGGGCTCTTCCCCGGCAAACCAGGTGAGCCGCATCTTCTCCGACGGGGATATACGTGTCCGTTTCGATGTCTCAGGCGCCGACTACCTGAGTTTCGCCGTTAGGCAGGGCGTCCAGGGCTCCTACTTCGTCGCCTTCAACAAGTACGAACTCGGGACGCTGGGCCGGGACAGACACGAAATTGTCTTCCACATGGCGGGTGATTCCGTAACCGCCGAACTCGACGGCCGTCCGGCCCACGTCACCGCCAGGGGCGCTCCGGCCGACGGCAATTTCCAGGTAAGCTCGAAATACGGCGACATGCGGATTTATTCCATCGAATTCAGACCGCTTTCGACCTCCGGCGACGCCGACGTCAGGCCCGTTGCGCCTCCTTCTCTTCCAGCCGCCAGGGCCGTTCCCGCCGCTTCCTGGCAGACCATTTTTGACGGCCGCAGCACTGATGGATGGACCATTCACGGCGGTACCGAAATACTCGTTTCCGACAGCGCTATCGTCCTGCCCTCCAGTACGGACCTCTATTACAGGGCCGCCTGGGAAGAATTTGCCGTCGAATTTGAATGCAGGCTGGAACATCCCTTACACAGGGAGCCCAGCGGAGCCCTTTCACTCGCCCATACCGCCCCGGGCAGGGGCAACGGCAGGATCTACGTACGCTTTCACGGCGACGGCGACGTCCACGTCGGTACGGCCGCCGATTATGTCTGGCGTTCCGGTCCGGATGCCTTCCCTCCCAACCAGTGGTTCGCTATCAGGGTGGAACTCACCAGGACCTCCATTAAAATCTACAGGGACGGCAAGTTCTCCGGGGCGGCCGACGTTTCTGCATTCCCCGTCAGGAAAGGCGGGATATATTTCTATTCCGGGCGCAGGGCCGACAGGATGCTCATCAGGAACGTCAGGGTCAAAGACCTCTCGTCCCGCTAGCACCGCGCCTGCGGGACCGGGTGCCTGCCGGTTGGAGGATGGCATATGCGGCGGTATCTTATTGTCGGAGCGCTTCTTCTCTGCGCCTCCTTTCTGTTCGCCGACGATTCGGTCTGGTGGGAAGGCGAAGACGTTCTCGAAACCAACTTCCCCGCCTCGACTTGGTTTTCCGAAACCACCTTCCGCGACAAGGTTCACCTGCTGTCCGGCGGAAAATGGCTTACCAACGCGGACAAGCGCACCGGTCCCGCCGCCTATGCCAGGTACAGCGTGAACGTCCCGGCCGGCGGCAGGTACCGCTTCTGGTGCAGAAAGTTCTGGAAACACGGCCCTTTCACCTGGCGCTTCGACGACCAGCCCTGGCGTACCTGTACCAAGGACGTGCTGCTCACGGATTCCGTGGAAATACGACAGCATCTCTGCGTCAACTGGGTCTATCTCGGACGCGTCGCACTTGCCCGCGGCGCGCACGTCTTCGAACTCCGTCTCCTCGCCGGCCCAGGCGAACAGCTCACCGCCTGTTTCGACGCCTTCTACCTTACCGGGAACGACGCCGTGGTGCCGGGCGGGGCGCAGCGTCCTCTTCCCCCCGAAGGAAAACCCGGCCCCGCCGACTGGTTCCCGGTGGCTTTTTATGAAGATGAATTTGAAAAGGATTCCGTCATCGACATGTCCGCTCTCGTTGAAGCTCCCGCGGGCAAGTACGGATTCCTGAAAATGAAAAACGGCGAGCTGCGTTTTGAGAAGTCCGCAGCGCCGGTCAGGTTCTGGGGCTGCGGCGCCGACTTCTCCGACGTCGGCAGGGACGAAATGTCCCGCCGCGCCAGGTATCTCAGAAAACACGGCGTCCGCATGGTCCGCCAGCATCCGCTGCAGTCGGTTCTCGGCCTCCTCCGCCCAGACGGCACCCTCGATCCCAAGGCTCTTGACAAGTGGGACTGGTGGTTCGCAGAATTGAAAAAGAACGGCATCTACATGACCTGGTCCCTTTTCTATCCGCACCACGTCCGCAGGGACGAAGGCTACGACCTCTTCGACGAGCTCCCCGAGCCGGCGTGGTGGATGAACGACAGGTCGGCGCGCAGCACTTCCGGCCTTGTCAATATCGAACCGGCACTCCAGGATTCCGAATGGCGCTGGGCAAAGGCCGTCCTTACTCACAGGAACCCCTACACGGGCAGGCGCTATGTTGACGATCCCGCCCTGGCGGTCCTCGAAGTTCACAACGAAGACTGCATCTTCTGGCACTGGCCGCTGAACGACCTGGCCGAAGGCAAAAAAATGCCCCGCCATTCCGCACGCCTCAAGCGCCGCTGGGCTGACTGGCTGAAAAATGAATACGGCGGCGACGACGCCCTTCGCAGGGCCTGGGGCGCCGGCATGCGCACCGGCGATTCCCTCGCCAACCCGGACATGAAAATCTACGCCGCCTGGGAAATGGAAGCCGACGGCCCCAGGCTCAACAAGGCGGAAAAACAGCGCATGGGCGATTTCGTCCGCTTCCTCACGGTGCTCCAGCGCGGCTACTACGAAAAACGTATCGGCGACCTCCGCTCCGCCGGCTACAAGGCCGTCACCATCACCACCGCCTGGCGGGCCGGCGGCCCTGCTGCCGACCCCGCCAACCTCTACTGCGATACCGCTGCCGACATGGTCTCCAGGCATAACTACTCCGGCGGCGGCGACGGCGGCCACAATATCCGGCAAGGCAAGCTCGATAACTTCAGCCACCTGGGACGCCCCGGCTCCGGCATACTTTCTTCCGGCATGTACCAGGTGGATGGACGCGCCTTCTGCATGACCGAATGGACCCAGAAGCCTCCCAACCAGTGGAAACTCGAAATCGCCCCCCTTGTCGCCTTCTACGGCATGGGCCTGCAGGGCTGGGACGCCTCGTTCCATTTCCTGAACAGCGGCAGCATGATCGGCAACGGCTGGCCGGCCCTGTCCAGCTACTGCACCGACACTCCACACTACATCGGCCAGTTCCCGGCTCTCGCTTTCGCCGTCTATAACGGGCACATCGCGACCCCGCCGCCGGCAGCGGTCCGCACGGTTCCGCTCCGGCGCCTCTTTGCCGGAATCGACCCGCTCGGACAGGACTTCACCGGCGGCGGCCATGACGACAAGGTGCTCAGGGGCGACCAGGCCACTCCGCAGGAATACCTTGCCATCGGCCCCGTACTCGTTTCCTTCGATGGCCGGAGCGCCGGCACCGCCCCTCCGGCCCGGTGCTGGGACCGCGAACGCAGGGTCGTCGTCTCGACGACGGGCGAGCTGGAATGGCACTACGGCAGGCAGCTCGTGCTGGTCAAGTCCCCCCGCACGCAGGCCGTCATCGGAAAGGCCTCGGACGGCCCCGTCGACCTCCCCGCCGTAACGCTTGATATCGACACGCCTTTCGTGTCCGTCATATTCACGCCGCTGGATAACCGCGAACTCCGCTCTTCAAGGCACGTCCTGATTACCGCCCTCGCGCGGGACAGGCAGACCGGCACCGAATACGGCGCGGACGGCACTCAACTGCTGAAAGTCGGCCATCCTCCGCTGCTGCTCGAACCGGTCCGGGCGACCGTCAGGCTCAAAGGCTCTCCGCCACGTTCCGTGAACGTGCTGGACGTGTACGGCGTGCCCACGGGAGCGACCGTCCCGGTGGACGCAGCCGGTTCTTTCCGCGTGGACGGGACCTTCGCGTCCTATTACTACGAAGTGAAGCGCTGAATGTCCCGGGACCCGGCCGTCTGGCGGCGCCAGGTTCCGGACCGCCTGAAGCAAATCGCACTCCGGGCGTGCGGTTCCTCCCCCGACTGCATCGTGGGCGTCGGCCTCATGGAAATCCTCGACGCTCCTCTCATGGCCGTCCTCATTTCCAGAAAGCCCCGCGCTCTGTCTCCGGATACGCCCTGGCTGCGCGCCGTGTTCGACTGTTTTCGCAGTCTCCCCGCTCAAGGTTTCGTGGGCACGCTCGGACAGGCCGTCCACGAAGCGCCTCTCTGGACCGCCGCAAATTCCGGTTGTCCGGTCGCTGTCGTCCTTCCCGATTTCGTTTCCGCACAGGCTCCTGCCGGGCGCTCCACTCAAGCCTTCGAACGCGCTTCCGCCCGCCTCGACGGTCTCCTCCCGAAGCATTGCACCCCGCCGCACGGTCTTCTCCTCCCCCTCTGGCCGGCCGGCGACCGTCCCCCCGCCCAAGACAGGCTCCACCGCCGCGACACGATCGTCGCAGGACTTGCTTCCGCGATTCTCGCCGTCGATGTTTCCGGCAGAGGCGGTATGAAAGACGTCCTTGCCGCCGCACGCTGCGCCGGGACCGTTGTGGACGTGATCGATACCGGGTCCGCCCCCGACGCAAAACCCCACGTGTGCCAGTGGCCCCGCGATACGGCCCCGCTGGAAACGTCCCCAGCCTGGACCGCGCAGCAGTGGCTTTGCCACTACACGCGTTCCCATCCCGAGCCATGGCCGGGGCAGGCTCCCTCCGACTACTACGCCTCGCTGCACACGATGGACCCGCTCTCAGCCCACTCCGCCATCGACGCCCTCCGCAACATGCTTCGCTCGGGGATAATCCGTTCCTCGGCACGGATGGTGCGCGGCGACACGCCGGTTGTCAGCTTCACCGGCCTCCCTCCCGGGGATGTCGGGAAGCTCCACGCCTATGCGCCGCATCTCGCAAGGTGGAATTTCGAACCCTTTGCTTTCTGCATCGGCAGGCGGAAAGCCGCTTTGCTCGGCGCCGAAAAAACCCTCTATGTCCCCGCGTCCTCCCCCCCGCCGCCGTCTCCCGCCGAATCCTGGAAATACCAGTGGATCGGACGTGTCGACACGTCTGCCGAACATGAATGGCGCATCCCCGGCGATGTCGATCTTTCCGCTCTCGACGCCTCGGACGCATGCCTCCTTGTGCCGTCGCCCTCCCTCGCCGACGCCCTCCGGCCGGATTCCAGGTTCCCGGTACTGCCTCTCGGCCCCGGCTAGATCTTCTCCACGGCGGCCTCGGCTCCCGTCCGGGACGATTCGTACAGCGCGTCCAGCATCGCCTGGACGGTAAACGCGCTTTCCGGCGTCACCAGAGGCTCTTCCTCCCCGTTTATAACCGCGATAAAGTGCCTCATCTCCAGCAGGTAGCCGCCTTCCGCGGGCGGCATGTCGGGCGTCGTGTCCGTTGTCATCCCCTGGTCTTCGCCGTATATCACGAACGGGTCGTACGATATCCCCGCCTTGCTCCCGTACAGGTGCACCTTGAATCCCGTCTGCGGCCCGTTCATCGCCCACGAAACGTGCAGCGACATCGACATCCCGCCTTCGAAGTGTATTATCCCCGCCGCAAAGTCGTCCACGTCCACCACCCCGTCGGGATCGTAGTCGCCGAAGTTCGACGGCTTCGCCGGCAGCTGGCTGAAACGGGCGTATGCCGCGCCGGACACCCTCAGCGGCCGGGGCTCCGCGGCCATGAACCACGACATGTCCAGCACGTGCACGCCTATGTCCAGCAGGCATCCTCCTCCCGACAGCTCCCTGTTCGTGAACCACGATCCTATCCCGGGGTACCCGCGCCGCCTCATTATCGAACAGTCCACGTGATACACCTCGCCCAGCCGCCCTTTCCGTACCATTTCCCGTATCAGCCGGGCCTTTACGCTCATCCGGTTCTGCACCCCCATGAACAGGTGCCTCCCGCTTTTCTTCGCCGCCTTTACCATCTTTCGGGCGTTCTCCAGGTTGTTGGAAAGCGGCTTTTCCGTCATTACGTGCTTGCCCGCTTCCAGCGCCGCCACGGCTGCCTCCGAGTGCAGGTAGTTCGGCAGCCCCACCGTCACGAAGTCGATATCCTCCTTCAGCAGTTCCCGGTAGTCCGTGTGGCGTTTCGGTATGCCGAACTGGTCGGCCACGGCGTTCACGCGGTCTTCCCGGGTGTCCGCCAGCGCCACCACTTCCACTCCCGCCGTCTCGGCCAGCGCCGGCAGGTGCAGCAGCCTCCCGGCTCCTCCGGCGCCTATCACTCCCGCCTTCACCGTCATCGGATTCCTCCTTTCCCCGCCGGTCCCCTCGTTACCGAAGAATACCGCGGGCCTCGGGCCGGGCAAGGCCCGAAGGCTCCCTTCAGCCGTTCATCTCGAATCGAGTCACCTCGCGCACCGTAGACGGCTTTTTGTCCCTGTCCACCACTATCTGGTACGCCGCGTCCACGTAGAATTCCACCTCCGGAAAGTCCTCGCGGATCTCTTCGTACGCCCTGCTCAACGCCTCGGCGTTGATAAAGCTTCCCACCGTCATGTGCGGCCTGAACGACATGAACTCCGCGTCCTTTCCCACCACGGCGGCAAGCTTCCCGTTCAGCTCCACGAAAGGCTCTTCCGGCTCCACCCTCACCGACAGGTAAAGCCCGTCTCCGCCCGTCAGCGATTCCATGCTTGACGTGCGCGCCGTAAACGGCGCCGATGCGCCTGTCGCCTCCCTTATCTTCTCCACCTCCGCCCGGCTGAACTGTCGTTTCAACGGGCGAATCAGGCTTATGTGCCCCAGCACAACGTCCGCCCATACCTTGTCAAAACGCCGGCGCACCTCGTCGATGCGCCGGCGTATGGGTTCGGGCGGTATCACGACAACCGAACTGGTTATCAACCTTTCCCCTCTCCGCTCTAGGGGGTGCTTCCTACCCGGCGTACAATTTCTTGTAGTCTTCCAGGCTCTTCGGCTTGTAGTCCCCGGCGTGCCCGGCCGTCCCGAAGTCCTTCATCTTGCCCACCAGCAGCTGTTTCACCGCCTCGCGCGCGGGTTTCAGGTAGTCCCTCGGGTCGAACTTCTCCGGCGTCTCCACGAACACCTTCCGTATCGCTCCGGTCATCGCCAGCCGGCTGTCGGTGTCCACGTTCACCTTCCGCACGCCCAGCGGTATCGCCTGCTGGATCGCCTTCATCGGCACGCCCTTGGCGTTCGGCATGTTCCCGCCGTACTTGTTCACTATCGCCACGAGCTCCTCCGGCACCGACGAAGACCCGTGCATCACCAGCGGGAACCCCGGCAGCCGCTTCCCTATCTCCGCCAGCACGTCGAACGCCAGTTTCGGCTCTTCCTTGAACTTGTACGCTCCGTGGCTTGTGCCTATCGCCACTGCCAGCGCGTCCACCCCCGTCTTCTCCACGAAGTCCTGCACCTGCGCCGGGTCCGTCACGTGTATCTGCCCCGATCCGACCCCGTCCTCGATGCCGCCCAGCGTTCCCAGCTCCCCTTCCACGGTCACGCCGTTGGCGTGAGCGTACTCGACCACCGACTTCGTCACTTTCACGTTGTACTCGTAGTCGCTTGCCGTCTTTCCGTCTTCTTCCAGCGACCCGTCTATCATCACGGACGTGAAACCCAGCCCTATCGCCGTTTTCGCCGACTCCAGGCTGTTCCCGTGGTCCAGGTGCATCGCCACCGGTATTTCGGGATTCTCTTCCACGGCGGCAAGCATCAGGTGTTTCAGGTACACCAGGCTCGAATACTTCAGCGCGCCCCTCGACGCCTGTATTATCAGCGGGCTCTGCGTTTCCTTCGCCGCCCAGATTATCGCCTGCATCTGCTCCATGTTGTTCACGTTGTAGGCGCCTACGGCGTAGTTGCCTTTCGTCGCTTCTTCCAGGAGCTGCTTCATTGGCACGAGTGGCATTACCGCCTCCTTTCTGCGTGTCCCGGGATTATAACCGTCCCGCCGGACCCGGACAAGCGCGCCCGTCCCCCTTCCTCCCGGAAGCGCCGCCGCTTTGCAGCCGCCGCCCCGCATGATAGACTATCTTCCTCACGGGCTCAGGGAAATCCGCGTGAACGATTTCGACGTCATAGTCATCGGTGCCGGCCACGCAGGCTGCGAAGCCGCTCTTGCCTCCGCGCGCCTCGGCGCAGAAACCCTCCTCATCACCATGGACGTCTCCGCCGCCGCACGCATGTCCTGCAACCCCGCGATCGGCGGCATCGCCAAGGGCCATATCGTGCGTGAAGTCGACGCACTCGGCGGAGAAATGGCGCGCGCCATCGACGCCACCGGCATTCACTTCCGCATGCTGAACACCACCAAGGGCCCGGCCGTACAGTCCCCGCGGGCTCAGGCCGACAAGGCGCTCTATTCGGCATACTTCGCCCGCCTCCTCGCAAACACGCCGCGGCTCACGGCCGTCGGCGACACCGTCTCCGCACTGCTCGCCGAAGACGGCGCGCTGAAAGGCGTCCGCACGCTGTCGGGCAGCGAGTACACGGCGCGCTCCGTGGTGCTGACGACCGGTACTTTCCTCGGCGGCGTCCTCCACGTCGGAGACGATAATTTCCCCGGCGGCCGCCTGGACGAACCCTCCGCCCCGGCCCTTTCCGCGTCGCTCACCGCACTCGGTATCGAACTGGGCAGGCTCAAGACCGGTACGCCGGCGCGCCTCCTCCGCTCCAGCCTCGACTACTCCCGCATGGACGTCCAGCACCCCGACCCCCTCCCGCAGCCCTTCTCCTTCGACACCTCCGCCATCGACCGTCCTTCCGTCCCGTGCTACATCACTCACACTACCGCGGAAACCCACCGCATCATTCGCGACAACCTCCACCGCGCCCCCCTCTACACGGGCCGCATCACGTCCACAGGGCCGCGCTACTGCCCCTCCATCGAAACCAAAATCGTCCGTTTCCCCGACAGGACCTCCCACACGGTCTTCGTCGAACCCGAAGGCATCGATTCCCAAGAAATGTATCCCAACGGCATTTCCACCAGCCTGCCCAGGGACGTCCAGCTCGATATGCTCCGCTCAATCCCCGGCCTCGAAGATGCCGTCGTCCTGAAATGGGCCTATGCCGTCGAATACGACTTCGTCAGGACTCACCAGCTCTCTCCCACGATGCAGTGCAGGCGCCTGCCGGGGCTCTTCCTCGCCGGCCAGATAAACGGCACTTCCGGCTATGAAGAAGCCGCCGCTCAGGGCCTGCTTGCCGGGATCAACGCCGCCAGGCTGGCGGCCGCTGCAAACCTCCTCGAAATCCCACGCGCCTCCTCGTACATCGGCGTCCTCGTCGACGACCTCGTCACGCACGATATCGCCGAACCGTACCGGATGTTCACGTCCCGGGCGGAAAACCGCCTCGCGCTGCGCCACGACAACGCAGACCGCCGCCTCGTCGATCTCGCCGCCGCAATCGGCCTCCTTCCAGCCGGCCGCATCCGCAGGACGCGGCGTAAGGCGGAACGCTTTTCCGGCGCGGCGGAAACGTGCCGCCGCACGTTCATCGGCGGCCGCAGCGTGGACAGGCTCTTGCGCCGCCCCGGGGCCGACCCGGCGGAATTCTTCGCCTCGTCGCCCGAACTCCGCTCGCTCGGCCTCCCGCCGAATGAAATCAGCGAGCTTGCCGTTGACCTCCGTTACGAAGGCTACCTGAAACGCGAAGAAACCTCCGCGCGCCGCTCCGAACGCATGGAAAACTTCCCACTGCCCGCCGGCCTCGACTACGCACGCATCCCGGGCCTCCGCTCCGAAACCGTCGAAAAACTCGCCCTCCTCCGCCCCGACACCCTCGGCCGCGCACGCCGCGTCCCGGGCGTCACTCCCGCGGACATCACCGTCCTCGAAATCTACCTCCAGTCCCTCTGGCCCCACCGCGCCGGGTAAGCGCGCCTTTGTCCGGGTGGCGCGAGCGCACTCGACCTGCGCGCCGCATGCCGCTGCTGCTCGGGTGGGCGGGGCAAATTCCGGCCGGGGGCCTGCGTAAACTACACGGCGGCCCGGCGTGGGTGGGTTGCATCGAGTCTGTCCACCATCCGGCGGGGCTTCCTTGGAATTTTATCGTGTGGGGTGGGGGATGGTGGACGGCTGCAAAAGGTCTTGTGCGAAAGACACGCTTCCTCTCCCGGAAAGCGAATTTCCGGACCACCCGGGAGGTGTGGCGGGGGTGGCACAGGTTCTTGCAACCCGTGCGGCGCAAGGCGCAGGAAGTTCCACCTTGTGCTGATGACTGACCAATGCCTTTTGTGTCGCTCAGCCTTCACGCATACCAGGCCACTTGAGTTGGACAATGCGCCGCATCAGGGTTGCGACATAAGGTAGTTCTGGAAATAGTGTCTCGTATGTGATGCCGAAGAAAGCGAGTTCGTGTCTTATAGCCTTCGCGTGCTGCGGTTCAACATAGACCGGGAAAAGGCGATTCAGGTCGCTGGGCAAAGGGTACCTCACGATGTGCTTGAGAGGAGACTCTTCCGCTTCCTTGAAGACCTGTTCAATCGGGTTCGTCTCGACGCCATGCACGGTGAAGACGCTCTGCTGTGCTATCAAGCGGTTGTTATTCAGAGTTGGTAGGAACGCCACCGGCTTGTTGTTGTCACAAGAGCGGAGGTTTTGCAGGTCGCGTCCCGCAAAGTCGAATTTCTTGGGTTTTCCAGCCGCGTCCGTTAGTGGGGGAAGCCAGTGTTGGAGGTCGAATCGAGAGTGCGCGGCTTCCTTGAACGCGCCTGTTTCCTGCGGTGGTACGTCGTAGTCGTACGTCAAGGAATTGAGTGCCCTGGGATCCATTACCCACACGCATGGTTTCTTATCATTATCGACCGCCTCGCCCGTCGGGCGGTGTACAGCGAAGAAGAGCGCGACAAGCGGGTTCAGAGTCCAATCAAGGAGACGCGTTGGTACTCCGTGGTGTTGCATGACCGTGAGGAGATTCATGCCGGTGAGTAGGTGTGGTTCGACGTATGGAGCAGCGTAGGTCTTGAAGTGAGTTAGGTACTCATACTCCCGGAATCTCTCGTCATCCGGCCCGAGGTCTTTGTAGAGCTTTGGAAGTAGATTCTCGCACGGGTCGCTGGTACCTCGGAAAAACAACGGCGCATGGCGTTTTATCGTATCCGGGTATAGTTCTTCCCGGATTTGGCAGAGAAGCTTGGTGAATTCCCCGACGCCAGCCACCGCGTTGTTGCCATACTTCTGATTCCACGGTTGAGCACTACTCATACTGCGGCTCCCTTTTGTGTCCAGCAAAACGTAGCGTGAGCAAGCATACGTTCAAAGCAAGGGTTCACAGCATAGCATATAGGAACGCGCGTTCCAGCGCTTTGCCTAGAACGCGACCCCGACGTCCACTTCGGCGCTGTTCCCCGACGCGTCGCTCGCGCCCACCGCTATCGTCGCCGGCCCCGGCAGCGCGATCCACGAACTCGTCCACGCCCCCGGACTCACGAAATACGACGCCCCGTCCACCGTCAGTTCGATGCTCCCGCTGTCGTCCGTCACGTTCACGGCGATCTGGACCATCGTGGGCAACACCCCTGGCGCAGTGACGTCCACCCCGTCGTGTTCGTAACAGCCCGCGTCGTACCCGGACCCGCCGGGCCGGTTCAGACCTTCGATGTCCGCGTCCGGAGCGTCGTGCGAAGCGAACTGCGCCACGCCCAGGTCCGCCGCCGGCGACCCCGCAAAAAGCCGGTAGTCGTCACCCCCAGGGTCGTTGCACACTTCGTCCGCAGACGTCACCTCCACCGAATTCGCATCGTACCCCATCCCCTGCCATCCAGCAAAATCCGGGTACGTGAACTCCCACACGAAACTCCCCCCAAGCACGTTGTAGTCGCTGTCGAAACCCGCCGCCGCGTACGCCGGGTCTTCCACGGCTATCGCCCTCGTGCCGTACAGCACGTTGTTGAATATCTTTATCCCGCTCGACGCGTTGCTCAGCCGCACCGCCGACATCCCCGGCTCGATAACCGTGTTGTTCACCACCACGTTGTCCGTGCTCTGCATGCCGTTCTGCGGGGCGAAATGTATGCCCCCCGCCGCCGGCCCGTTCTCGTATATCAGGTTGTTCCGTATCGTCGAATCGCTCGTCCCGATGATGCTCAGCCCCTTCGCGTCGTTGTGGTATACCACGTTCTCTTCTATTAGCGCGTGGCTTATCACGTGGTCCCCCCAGCCCGAATTCGCCCCGTTCGTCTGTATCCCGTTCATCGCGTTGTCGTGGCAGACGTTCCCACGGATGACGGGATAGTCCGACGTGCACGATACGTATATCCCGTGTTCCAGCCCGCTCCCGTAACACTCGTTCCGCTCCACCGCCAGCCCGCAGCAGAACCCGCTGAATATCCCCCACCTCCCGTTGTCCCTCGCCGTGCAGTACCTTATCTCGCACCCGAACGACTCGTCGCTCCCCGACGGCGGCAGGAACGTGAACCCCGCCCTGTCCGCCGCCTCCGATATGAACCCTTCGATGATCACGTAGTCCGCTTCCACGCACACGTTGTCCCCGCGCCAGTTCCCCACCGTGTTGATTACCGCCCCCGAACCTTTCGCACGGAACGTGATCGGACTGCCGGCGCTCCCAGACGTCAGCAGCGTGAACCCGTCGTACGTCCCGTCCTCGACCAGCACCGTGTCTCCTCCCGCCACGGTGTCGGCGGCGTGCTGCAGCGTCAGCCACGGGTCGCCTTCGTTCCCGTCGTTGTCGTCCAGTCCCGACGGCGACACGTGGTACGTCGCGGACAGCGCGGCGGATGATGTCAAAAGCAGGACGAAAAGAACCGCCGGTATTCTCATGGCCGGCCTCCCTCAAGGCTCGCGCCCGGACGGCGCGGCGCTCCGTCTCCCGTGCCTTGCATTTTAACAGGCGGTCCGCACGCTGGCAACCCTTCTCCACGGATTAGACGCCGATGCGCCCCAGTCCCGGCCGGAATCGCTCCTCGTCCGCCGCGGTGGATGCCGCGGTCAGGCCCGCCGGCTTGAATTCGGCGGCTTCGTCTCCGTCACCGCCAGCCCGTCATTTCCGCAAGCAGCCTGCAGTAATGCAGAAAATCCGGCCACGATATGTCGAACGGCACCCCGTGGTCGCACCCAGGTATGTAGCCCCCGGACTTGACGGCCGGTTCCAGCCGCCTCAGCTCCTCTTCTATCACCCTGCCCCCCTTGGCTATGCACCGCTTGTCCACGCCCTGCCGGTACGCCATCTTCCGCCCGAACGTCCGCTGGAACTCGTTCAGGTCGTTCCCGGCGGCCACTTCTATCGGGTCGCACACGTTTATCCCGCTCTCTATCCATATGGGTATGAGTTCGTCCACCATGCCGTCGGAATCCATGTCGATTACGGGAACCCCCCCCTGCCGGGCTTCCGTCACCCACTGCACGTACGCCGGCATCAGGAACTCACGCGTCATCCCCGGCGATATCATCGCCTTCTGCTTGTACGCCATGTCTTCGCTGATGCCTATCACGTCTATGACCCCGGCCTCGATAACCGGCGCCATCGTCTTCGACACGAAGTCCTTCCAGAACGTCGCCATCTCACGCACGAACTCCGGCTTGTCTATGAACATCATGCACAGCGGCTCGAACCCGCACCACTCGCGCAACTGCCAGAACGGCCCCGAAAAGTGCACCCCCGTCACGTAGTCCCGCTCCTTCATCTTCGCAAGACGCTCCTTCAGGTCGCCGGGCCTCCTGCCGGGTTCTTCCGGGTCGTACCTCTTCTTCATCTCCTCGAAATCCCCCTCGTTTTCCACCGGGAACCTGTGCCACTTCCTCGTCACGAAATCCTTGGCGTTCCGTATGTACGTGTAGTCGTACTCGTCGGATATCTCCGTTATGTTCCCCATCCAGTCCTGCACGATGTAGTGCCCGTCCCTGTGCTCCAGCACCTTCTCCTCGAACGTCGGCATCATCCGGAAGTTCACCCCGTGCCCGACGGCCGGTTTGGCCGCGGGTATTTCCAGTCCGAGTTCCCCGTAGACGGCGTCCATGTAATGGCGGTCCGCCGGCAGTCCTTCCGAATGCCAGCGGGCCAGAGTTTTCTCCCGGGGGCCGCCGGGCTGGAACGGTATCCTGTCCGGCGTCCCGAACGTAAGCGTCTCGATGTAACGTTCACGGGCGGTCATCACGCTGGTCGCATGCACGGCTGGTCCTCCTTTTTCCCGGGCCTGCTGCATGTTACCCGGAAAACCGCTTGACATCTTCCGGATACGGGACATAAAATGTTAATAAATGAGACATTTCGATCGCACAGACCAGGGCGGCAGAAAATCCCAGCCTCCGGGATACCGCTATGAAACAACGTGTTACGACCAGTTGCAGGTCATTTATATTACGACGGGCAGGCTAATATTTGAGACGGGCGGCGCCGACACCGTGCTCCAGCGCGGCGGCGTCGCCCTGCTCAGGGAAACCAGCGCCTTCTCGCTGCGCTGCGAGCGCATCGGGTACCGGGGGATCTGGTGGGCGGACTACACGCGTTCAGTCCCGGCCTTCCGGGGGAGCGCGGCGGCCTTCGTCGCCGACGCGGGCATCCACGCCCTGGCGGAAATGATGCTGGCGGAAATCCGCTCGCCTTCCCTGGGGTCGGCGGAACTCATGAACTCCATCGGCCGTTCCCTGGCATGGCGTGCCGTGCGTCTTGCGGAAACTGGCGCGGCGAATTACGACCCGCGCGGGGCGGCGCGCTTCTGGGCGGAAGCGGCGCGCCAGGCCGTGGACGCCAACCTGTACACGGGGCTGGGGGTGCGCGAAGCGCTCTCGTCGCTGGGAATGTCATACAGGCAGGTTTCCAGGCACTTTACGGAAATCTTCGGAGTGGCGCCCAAGGAATACCAGGTGCGGGCGCGCATAGCGGAAGCGGAACGGCTGCTGGCGACGACGTCGCTGCCGGTGACGACAGTGGCGCTGGAACTGGGGTACTGTTCCTCGCAGCATTTTGCGACGCAGTTCCAGGAAGCGACGGGCCGGTCGCCTCGTGAATACCGTGCGCAGGCGGTGAAATTAGGATAACGGCGGCGGAGAACTTTTAATACGATCGTGCGCGCAGGCCGGCTTTCCGGGCAATTAAGGGTAATATTAGGGTAAGGGCGGGGTGAAGGGGTAAGCGGGCGCACGTTCTGCACGTTTAACTTGTAAACCCTAATTGCACAATGTGCGGACGAAATTGCATCATGCAGAATTGGCGCGTTTTGGGGTCAGTTTGCAGTCACTTTAAGGC
>JAFGGJ010000080.1 GCA_016930595.1 Planctomycetota bacterium | reverse complement strand
GCCCTCGGTTTCATCGATTTCATAAACCGTACAGATGTTGGGATGATCCAGCGCTGCGGCCGCCTGGGCCTCTTGAATAAACCGTTCCTTGGCTTCCGTATCCCTGGTCAAATCCGGGCGCAGAAACTTCAAGGCAGCCGTTCTTTTCAGCTTGGTATCCTCGGCCTTGTAGACGACACCCATGCCGCCTTCCCCGATTTTTTCTGTAATTTTATAGTGGGAAAAAGTCTTGCCGACCAGGGCTTCATTCCGGTCCATTATCCACTCCCCTCTTCTCTACCCCTTAAGTTATTCTTCAATTTTCACGGATAATAAGAAATTTCTTTTTCTCTGGGGTGCTTATGAGGCGTCCGGAATCGACTTGAAATCCCCTTCTCCCATCGTCAACGATATTAATCCGGCCCCCGGGTGATGTCAAGGAAGTGGTCTCGTCCACTACATTTTTGGATACATAGTACCGCCTATCATAGCCCACGGTGTCACCTATGTATCTGAACGAGCGCAGGAAGGTCGGGAGGGCCGGGCCGGTCGCCGACCTTGTTCTCCCGGCCCAAAAAAGACAGCCGCTCCGCTCACTCGGGGCTCAGCAACTCCCGGCGGACAAGCGCGGCCAGCACCTCCCGGGCGAATAGCTCCTCGAGCCGCGAGTCGTCCATCCTCGGGATCTTGTGGAATCATCCGCGGCCCGCGAATCCGAGCGGCATTTTTGGAGTGCGGCCGCACGAGGCTGCTTTGGATTCCGGCGACGCGCCGCTGCACTCCGAGAAGGCCTGACATGTATGCCGGACGGAAAGGGCGTACTGCGCAGGTCAGCAGGCCCGAGAACGTGCCGCTCAGAGTGAGAAGGATGGCGCACGCGCCCTGGAACAGGAGGGGTCAGGTGAACGGCCACCCAACGACACGCCTGACCGGACCCGAAAGGCGCGTCCGCACGCCTTTCGGGGTACGGTCGAGGCGATGGTTCGGCTTTTAGCAGCCGCCTTTCTTCCCGCCTTTCTTCGCACCAGCGGGTTTCTTTTTTCCCTTCCCTTTTCCGCCGCCGTGTCCATCACGCGGCCCTCGACCCTTCGGCCCTTTTCCGTCTTTGTTTGGCATGTTCGTCACCTCCTCTCTCTCCCTTTTTCTGTTTCATCGTCGCCGAACGCTCGGCTTCAGCGGCGGTCCGTGAAGCGGACAGTCCGGCGCAGAACATTGTCAGCCGTCATCTTCCTCCCGTGCTATTTGACGGTCACTGCATCAGCCGTCTAATGCCGGCGCAGATGCGCTCACAGTTGGGGAGAACTTGGTCTTCCCGGTCACGGGCATAAGGGATGGTTGTCTTGGTGCATACGCGGGCATATTTGCACGATATGCCGGCTTCCAAGACCACCGCGGACAATTCTCCGGAGAGGCCGAAACCCTCGTAATCTTCGTCCACCACTAATAAACGCCCGCTCCGTGCGACCGCTTCACGGACGGCTACAATGTCGAGGGGAGAGACGGTTCGCAAATCCAGCACCCCTGCCGATATCCCTTCAGTGTCAAGGACTTGCGCGGCTTCTAGAGCGCGGTGTACGCCCACTCCCACGCTGACGATCGTCACATCATCCCCTGTCCTGCGAAGGACGGCTTTGCCGATGGGGACGGGGTCCCATCTCCGAGGCACGGCGCCTTTCCTCCCCTCGGCCGGAACGTCGAACTGCACCGTACGCCGTGCTCCTGAGCCCATGAATTCAAGCCACATCTCCGAGAGGAGTTTATGCTCAAGGAAAACGACCGGACCGTCATGCCGCAGAGCGGCCAGCATCAGGCCGCCGGCATCGGCCGGTGTGGAAGGCACCAATACGGTCAGCCCTGGAATATGTGCCAGCCATCCCCACAAAGACTGTTCGTGCTGCCCGCCGTCACCGTATCCGCCGCCGCAAGGCACGCGCACCACAACGGGCGCAGTCCATTTGCCGCCTGAAAACGCTTCAACTTTGGCGGCATGGTTGAGCAGCGCATCCATACACACGCCCAAAAAATCCACCATATAAATTTCTACCACAGGGCGCAGACCGGTCATTGCGGCCGCCACACCGGCTCCCAGGAAAGCACTCTCACTGATGGGCGTACCTCGCACCCGTCCGGGGCCGAAGCGAACCAGCAGGTTACGCCGCAGCAACGGAACGTCTTCGCCAAAGAGAATGAAGCGCGGGTCATCCGCCATGGCCTGTGCGAGCGCGTCGTCCACCGCCTGTGTGAAAAACATGGTTCTCATGGCCGCGCCTCCTCCAGGGCAGCTTTGAGCACCCGGCTGATTTCCTGTTCGATTCGGTCCTCCAGGCTCTGCAAGCGTGCCGCGTCCGCGAGCAAGGTCTTGCGGGCACGCTGGACCGGATCGTAGGCCGAATCACGGCGCGGATCACGCAGCGACGAAAGCACGGCTGCAAGAACTTCCTTGAGCCCTGCCATGCGTTCGCGCAAAGCAGCCCCCCCAGGTCGCAGGAAGGAGCGGGCGAGCGGGATGGCGATCTCAGGCATTTCTCTGAGCGGCTCGCGCACGATCCTCAACAGTTGCATGCCCAAAAAGTGTCCTTCGAGATGCACGCAACGGGCATGCAGAAAGGTAGGGCCCTGACCGGAGCGAGCCCGTTCTATGGCCGCACAGGCCGCCTCCCACACCTCCAAAACATCCCAGCCGTCGAATTCAACCGCAGGGACTCCCAGCCCGCGCGCCCGCTCGTTCAAATCCCCGCCAGTCATTTTTTCCGACCGGGAGGTTATGGCCCAGCCGTCATTCTTACAGACAAACAACGCGGGCAAATTCCAAGTCGAAGCCAGATTCAGCGATTCCATCAACATGCCCTGGTTCATCGCCCCCTCTCCGAAAAATGCCACGGCGACGGCACCGGAATTCAAGTATTGCGCCGACAGCGCAAAACCCGCCGCAGCGGGGCCTTCTGCCCCGACAATCCCTGAAGAAGCGGCCAGGTGTTCTTTTGAAAATAAGTGCATATGTCCGCCCATGCCGCCGCACAACCCGTCCGGATAACCGAGCAATTCACGGAGGATGGAGACAGGATCCACGCCACGCATAAGCAAGGCCGCGGTGCCGCGATGATCTAGCGCCATAGCGTCGCTTTCGCCTAATTGAGCAACAACGCCTGCGATGATCGCTTCCTCGCCTGTTCCAAGATGCATTTCACCTGAAATGAGGCCGTCATTCCAGAGCTTTGCTACGGCTTCTTCGAACAAACGGCTTCTCAGCATTGGGCCATAAAGCGACAATAATTCAGGCGCCATGAAAGCCTCCAAGAACATGTCTCACTTTATCCGCCACATATCAAGTGTTTCCAGCACGGTTTTCGGGCCGTCGCCGTCGAGCCATATTTTCGCGGCAAGGTCCTTGCGCAGATACGCGTCCCAGAAGGCGGTGCTGAGGGCCAGAATGACGCGATGGTGATTCGGGTTCCGCGGCCCGCTGTCGCCCGGCAGGGCGCGATCCGTAAAGGCGGAGTGTTCCGCTCCGTAGAGCACCAACTCGTACTTCCCCCCGGGCGGCAAGGCGGGAAAAACCGCAAGACGGGACTCCATGTCCGCGTCGCCGATCGGCGCCGTGTC
>JAFGGJ010000079.1 GCA_016930595.1 Planctomycetota bacterium | reverse complement strand
TTGACCTGACGCAGTGAGTGGTACAATGTCTCCGGTGCAGGTCATGTCCTCGATCCTTGCTCCATACATCGCCGGCGGACGTTTTTGGAACTCGTTTCCCAGGAGGTTCCGGTGGGCGTGAATAGCAGGTATTACCTTGTGGCCTGCCCCCATTGCGGATGGCATGTCTCTGCTCTCCCGGTTCACGATATCGACCCCCGCTCCGGTTCGATCAGGGAACTGGCCACCTGTCCCCGCTGCAGGACCGTCTTGTCCGCCGAAATCCCTCCTGTCAGGTCCAGGCTCCTTGAATACATTCGGCAGGTGGAAGAGACTGTCGCCGCCCTCAACCGCCGCCAGGATATGTTCCTCCGCAACCAGCAGCGCCGCATCCTCGACCTCAAAGACCTCGTCGAATCCGGCCGGGCCACGCTTGAAGAGCGGACACGGTATTCGAAGGCGCTGGAAGCGCTGTCGGATGCGGAGCCGCAGGACGTGACATACCTGCAGGAGAAGCTGGAATTGGCGCAAAAAGCGCTGGGAAAAGCGTCGGACGGGCCGTTTTTGCACACATGCGGGGAGGAGATGGTGATACACGAAGATTCGCCGAAAGGGTACCGAATTGAGTGCCCTTTGTGCGGTGAGTGGGCGGTTATCCGGTTGACAGATAACCGGGGGTTGGAGGACTAGACCTGTGTGCGGCCGGAGGCGCTGCACCGGACGGCGCCTTGCGGAAAACCATGGACTGGAGGACTGGACTTGCGCGTAATTTCGGCTGCTGTGCTCATAGGTTTTTCCGTTGTCTGCCGGGCCGCTGCGGACGACCTCGTGCAGGTGGACGCCGACGAGGCGGCGGCAGTGATAAGGACGCCGCATTTCACGGCGGTGTTTTCCGCCCGGAACGGAGCGTGCACTTCGCTGGTATCCACCGCGACCGGAGAGGAGATATCGGGCGGAGGGCTGATGAACATAGTGGGTACGGAAAGCACGACGCCGCGGGACGTGAGACACGTTTTCGAGGTGAAGGGGGAGAAGCACGAACAGCAGAGTCTTACGGCGGTTTTAGCCGACGCGGAGGAAGGACTCGTATTCGAGAAAGAGTACACGGCCGACGTGTACGGAGCGAGGCTCACGATACAGCTGCGTGCGGTCAACCGGACGGGGCGCCGGAGGTCTTTCGTACTGCGTGCGTCGGACGACTTCCCGCGGGGGGCGGCGGTGCTGCGCTTCATGGGGACGGAAGGCGCCGTGACGAAGGAATACGGCGGGGGCGCGGCCGAGCGGGAAGAAAGGGTAGCGGCGGCGAGGCCGTGGTGGGTGGCGGAGCAGGGGCGCCGGCTGGCCGCGTGCCACGTGAACCTGGAAGGGCTGCGGGGGTATTCCGTCGGGCGGGCCGCCGGAGGGAAGGGCGGGGCAAGGATAAGCTTCGAGGAACGGCTGGTCGTGGATGCGGGAGCGACACGGACGGTCGAGTTCAACTACCACGTGCTGCCGCGGGACTTCGTGGAGGGGATCAGGATTACGGGGGCGGGGAAAGGGTTCATCGGGGGTTACGTTGAAGAGAAGGGGGGGTGCGGGTGGAGTCTGTTTCCGGTGGTTGACCAGGAGGTGGAGTTTTCGGTGGAGAAGTTCCTGAACGGCACAAGCATAAGGCAGGTGGTGACGCCGCCGATGAAGACGAGTCTGCGGAGGGGCAAGGCGGTCGAATGGCACATCCGGCTCAAGAGCGGCGACATCGGCCGCGTGGCGATAAACGACGGGGACGGCGTAGCGGACATCATGTTTCCGGAGGGCGTGAGAGTGCCGGCGGCGGGGGGTGCAGCGCATGCCGCCGCGGCGTATTTCACCGGGTTGACGAACGACGGATACGCGCCGTACTACGCCGGTTCCAGCAGGGCGCTGATATATGCGGACGCCGAAGCCATGGACGACGTCAGGATGTTCGTAGGGGGGCTGGATCTTTCCGGTGTTACGGTTGTCGCCGTGGACGCCGGCCGTTCGGCCGCGACGGGCGGCATCGCCGGGGAAGCCGTAGTCTGCGAACGCGGCATGGAAGCGCCAGAGAGCGGGAGGGACGCCGCCGGCGTACCGGCCGAAGGGGACTACTACGACCTGGTGGTTATCAGCGGCAGGCTGGGGCTGAACCAATATCCCGAAGCGATGAGACGGAGGGTGGCCGCGATGGTGGAGAAGGGGGCGGGGCTGGTCCTGGTCAACCCGAGAAACGCCGGAGGGGTTCCGGAGGACGGCATCCTGTGGGGGGCGGTGGCGCCGGTTTCAGCAAAGGCGGGGCCGGAGGGCGTGGCGGAAACAGTTATGGGAGAGGGGTGGCGATCGGCGGTTCCGAATGCGATAACGAGGGGCGTTCCGCTTGCCGGGCTGCCTTTCGACAAGCTGTCGCACAACCGGTACACGGCCAGGCCGGAAGCGAAGACGTACGTGGAATCCGAGGGCGGGGATCCGATCGTGTGCGGCTGGGAGAGGGGGGAAGGGAGAGCGGCGGCCGTAACGTGGTGGACGGGGGAAGGGAACGCCGGGATGACGGCAGTGGAGACGCCGAGAGATTCAAGCCGGCAGGTCTACTGGCGGCACCTGTACGGCCTGCTGCAGAGGACCTGCCTGTGGGCGATGGACAAGTCGCCTGAGGTCGGGCTTTCGGTGCGTCTCGAGCAGGAGGAGAGGGCGGGCGTTGGCGAGACGCCGCGATTCCGGGTGGAATACGAGAATTCGGCGGGGTTCATGTTCGAGGGCAAACTGCGCCTTGTGGTCACCAACCGGCGCGGAGAAGAGGCGGAGAGGTCGTACACGCCGTTGAAGGTAACGGAGGGGCCGGGTTTCAGGAGCATCAACAGCCTTGTGCCGATGGGCGGCGGTGGACACGTTGTGGAAGCCGCGCTCATGCAGGGGGAGGTAGTTGTCGAGAAGGCGGCGGCGGATTTCCAGGTTCAATCGCCCGCCCGGGTGACCGGGATCGAGGTGGGGAAGCCCATGCAGAGGGACAGGCTGCTGCTGCCGGTGTCGGTCAGCTACGAATCCAGTGTGAATGCGGTATTGGACACCGCTCTGGTGGACGGTCTTTCCCGTGTGCTGGCGTTCGACCGGAGGACCGTGGCGGGTCCGGGCAGGGTAGAGACCGTGCTGGCGGCGCCGGAAACGGCTGCGGGGTTGGGGAGGGTGGAGACGAGGTTTTTCATCGACGGTGTTGAAGCGGAGCGGAAATTTTCGGGCGACGTTGTTCTGCCGCAGCCGAAGACGGCGTGGAACGACTTCGTCATCGCCGTGGACAGGGTCACGCCCGGGAGATACGACATGAGGGAACGCCTGGCACAGCTGAGGGCGGTCGGGATCACGGCTGTGACGGAGCCGAGCAGGGAAACCGGCCGGGGAGGGCTGGCGTACAGCCGGATCATGCCGAAGAGCGGGATAAGCGAGGCGGAGCGGCGTGAGATCGAGAAGGCGCTGTGGAGCAGGCTGCTGTCCGACACGCCGGCGACGCCGGTAGTCCGGGAAGAGTGGATATTCGACAAGGGGCGGGGGCTTTCGGACTGGGGGAAGGAATTCGGCCGGGCCGCCGGCGGGATCACGAACACCGGTATCGGCCGGCTGATGTCCGGCATCCGGCGCGAAGAGAATGCGGACGGACGGCTGGTGGAGGGCGTAAGGACGGCGGATGGGAGGCCGTGCGCCAGCACGCGGCGCGAGTACGCCGGAGGGGGGGCGCACTACCTTGCGCTGAGCAACGAGTCATCGCGTGCGGAAGAGGCGGTGGTTACGCTGAAAAGGACGGCGCACGTGTATGACAGCCGCAGGGGCGAATACGTTGGGGAGACGAGGGAGTACAGGTGTACTGCGGGGCCCGGCGAAACGGTTTTCCATGCGCTTGTACCGGCAAAGGCGGCGGGCCTGAGCGTCGCAGGGCCGGCGGGGCCGGTAACGAGGGGGAGCGAAGCCCGTTTCCCCGCCCGGATCAATTACGAGCGGGAGACCGCCGGGTTCAGGCACGTGTTTGCGGCAAGGCTGTTCTATCCGAACGGGAAGGAATGCACGTTTCATTCGAGGAGGATCGATGCTCCCGGCGGGAGTGCCGTGATAGCGTTCCACGTCGCCTATAACGCGCCGGCGGGCACGTGGCGGCTGATCGTGCGCGACGCCGCGACGGGCCTGGAAACGCAGGAGGTTTTTACGGTGCAGTGACGGCTGGGCCCGCTGCGGGAGAGACGCCTTCCGCATAGAGGGCAAGCGGGGTGGCGTCCGCGACGGCGACGCGTACGTAATCGCCCGGGCGGCCGGTGTTCGAGGGCATGATGACGATGCGGTTCCCCCTGGTCCTGCCGGTGAGCCTGTCCGGATCGGTTGAGCTGGGGCCCTGAACGAGGACTTCGAGCGTGCGGCCGAGGAGTTTCCGGTTTTCCTGAAGGCTCACGGCGTGCTGAAGGTCGGACAGCAGGCGGTGGCGGCGGATTTTATCGGCGCTGGCGACGTCGTCGGGCATGGCGGAGGCGCGTGTAAAGGGCCTGGGGGAATACTTGAAGATGAAGGATGACGACAGGCGGACGCGTTCGAGCAGGTCGATGGTATCGTCGAAGTCGGCGGCGGTTTCAGAGGGGAAGCCCACGATGAAATCGCCTGCGAGGACGGCGCCGGGGACGGTTTCGCGGATCATAGAGGTCATTTCGATATAGCGTTCCCTGGTATAGCCGCGGTTCATCAGGCGCAGGATGCGGTTGCTGCCGGACTGTGGCGGCACGTGGAAATAGGGGCAGACGACGTCCAGGCATCCGGAGACCGTTTCTGCGAGACGAGGAGACAGGTCCCTGGGGTGGCTGGTGATGAAGAAGAGGCGGCGGAGGCCCGGAATCCGTGCGACCCGGGCGATGAGGGAAGCGAGGTCGGAGTCGCCGTCGAGGCCGCGCCCGTAGGAGTCGACGTTCTGTCCGAGGAGCGTGATTTCGGTGACTCCTCCTGCAGCGAGTTCCCTTACGTCCGCCAGGACGTCGCGTACCGGCCGGCTGACTTCCCGTCCCTGAACGTGGGGGACGATACAGTAGCTGCAGAAGTTGTTGCAGCCG
>JAFGGJ010000013.1 GCA_016930595.1 Planctomycetota bacterium | reverse complement strand
GCGATCCTGTAGACGTTTTCGGGCCGTTTTCACGCGTGTGTCGTATACTCTTATAGTAGATTCGGACCTCTGGCACGGAATTTGCTGTATCCGCCCGCGGGTTAAAAATGGTACGCCCGGCAGGACTCGAACCTGCGGCCTGCGGTTTAGGAAACCGCCGCTCTATCCACCTGAGCTACGGGCGCAACCGTTGAGGATTATAGCCCGCTGGAAGAGCCGTGGCAAGCATATAGCGCGTCTCTCCCGCCGGGGGAAGTTCTGCAGCGTGGGGGAAAAATCGGAGCGACGGTGTCTCCGGCGGGTGCACAGCGGTAGAATTAGCGCGGGTGGTCGATCGGAAAGAACGGGAGCGTATGGCGGAAGAAAACAAGCCGGTGCCGGATGAACAGGACGAACTGTTCGGCAGTCTCTGCATCGAGCAGGGTTACTTGACGCCCGAACAGGTGGAGGAGGCGAAAGCCGCGCAGGAAGGCGCCCGGGAACTGGGGATGCACCTGGCGCTGCCCGACGTGGTCCTGTCGAAGAAGATGCTCACCGAAGAGCAGTGCGAAGAAGTCCGGCGGGTGCTGCGCGTGCAGACGGGTGAAGCGCGCATAGTGGGCGACTACGAAGTGGCGGCCAAGATCGGCGGGGGAGGGATGGGAGTCGTGTACAAGGCGCGTTCTCTGACTTCCGGGGAGATGGTGGCGCTGAAGGTGCTGCCGCCGTCGCTGGCGCGGAACAGCAAGCTGCTGGAGAGATTCCGGCGGGAAGCGCAGATAACGCGCATGCTGAAGCACGAGAACATCGTGCGGTGCGTCGAACTGGGGACGGACCGGAAGAGGAAGCTGCACTACTGCGCCCTGGAACTCGTTGAAGGGGAAGACGTTGCAAAAATAATCGGGCGTGAGGGGAGGATGGAGGAGGCGAAGGCGCTGGACATAGTCCGGCAGGTAGCGGGAGCGATAAGGCACGCTTCGGAGCACGGGCTGATACACCGGGACATCAAGCCGCAGAACATAATGGTGACGCCGGGAGGCACAGCAAAACTCCTGGACCTGGGACTCGCCCGGAACGCCGGGGACGAGGAAAGTCAGCTCACCCAGACGGGGATGTTCGTCGGGAGCCCGCACTACGCCAGCCCGGAGCAGGCGCGAGGCGAGCGCGAGATAGACGTGCGCACGGACATCTATTCGCTGGGGGCGACGCTGTACCACATGGTCACGGGGCGGACGCCGTTCGAAGGGGACAGTTCCGCCGCGGTGCTGACGAAGGTGGTTTCGGACCGTGCGGACTGGCCGGCGGATATCAACCCCGGGCTGTCGAACGACGTATGCCGGGTAATTGAAAAGATGATGGCCCGGGACAGGAACTACCGGTACCAGGCGCCGCTGGAGCTGCTGCACGACGTAGAGGCGGTGACGGCGGGAGGCAGGGCCACGTGCGAAGCGCCGCCGAGGAGCGCGTCGATATTCCGGCGGCCTGCTGAAGCGCTGGCGAGACGTTCGAGGACGACGGGTGCGCATGCCCGTGTTACGGGTGGGCGCCCGGCCGGCAAGAACACGGCGGTTGTGGTTGTACTGCTGCTTCTTGTCGGGGGCGGGGCTGCAGGTGGGGCGGGGTTCTTCATGCTGAGAGGCGGGGACGGGAAGCGTCCGGACACGGTTGCGGACGTGCCGGTTCCGGTTGTCGAGGAGGTTCCCAGCGGAGCGGCCGGGGTGGAGGAGCGGGCCGCCCAGGCGAGAGAGATGCTGGATTTTGCCAGGAATTACGCCGGGGAGCATCCGGACGAGTACGCCCGGGTGTTGTCGTATTATGAAAAGGCGTTGAAGGCCGCCGCCGGGACAGTGGTGGAAATGGAGGCGGATTCCGAGATTGCGGAGCTGAAGAAACGGCGGCGGCAGGCGGTCGATGCGGTTCTGCAGAAGGCGCTGAGGGAGGCGCGCGAGCTTGCGGCGAAGGGGGAGATCGACGCTGCTCTGGCCGTTCTGCAGGACAGTCCGCAACTGGAGCAGGAGGCGATGAAGGAGGCGATTGAGGAAGCCACGGCCATTGCCGGCAAGGCCGGGAGCGACATGGACGACCTGATGTCTTCGGCGGAAAAAGCGGTTGCGGCGGGCGACCTGAAAGGTGCGCGCTCGGCGCTGGGGAAGCTGGACGGGATAAGTTACGCGGAACGCTCCCGGGCGCTTTCCGGGAGGCGTGCGGCGGTGCTGGCGGGGCTGGCGGGTGCGGAGAAGGCGGCGGACGCCAGGAAGAAGACCGAGGCCGCCGGGAAACTCGAAGCGCTGCTGGACGATTTTTTCGACCGTCTCGGGAAACAGGACCTGGACGGGGCGGAGCAGGAGATGAAGGCGGCGGCGGCAGACAAGGGACTGGCGCCGGTGGCGGAGGAGACAGGCGCTGCGGCAGGGGTGGCTTCGGCGCTGATCAACAGGCGGCGGGCGATGGAGGCGGCGGCCGGCAGGATGGCGGGGCAGGACGTTTCGATAGGCACGACCAAGGGGGTGCGGAAGGGGAGGCTGGAAGAGGCGACACCGGAGGGGATCCTGCTTGCGGTCAAGATAATCATAATGGGGCAGGAGCGCGGGGAAACGAAGTACATGATAGCGTGGGACGAACTGAGCCGGCAGGAAGAAGACAGGCTGGCCGCCGGGTGGAACGACGGGAGCGCGGGATGCCGGGTTGCGGAGGCGCTGCTAGCGCTGTGGAAGAAGGACTACGAGGCGGCGGGTGCGGCGCTGGAGAAGGCGAAGGGGCATCCCCTGCACGGCCGGACGGCGTCGATGCTGGAGCTGGCGCAGATGGACGCGGTGGAAGCGGAAGCGGCCGCGGCGTGGAAGGAGATCGGGAGGAAGGCGGGGCAGTCGAAGCTGACGGCAGCGGAGGCGAAGGCATTGATAGCGAAGGCGGACGAGTACGAAAAGACATATTCGCAGACGGCGTTCGGGGCTTCGAAGAAAAAGGAGATCGAGGACATCCGCAGGCGTGCGAGGGACTACTACGTGGAATGGGCGGACCTGCCTGCGGAGAGACTGCAGGTGCAGCTGGCGGGGGCGGCGGAGAGTTCGTCGGCGAACGGGACGCTGACGGTGAACGTGCCGCAGGCCAAGGGGAACCATGCGCACATACCGCTGCCGTTCGACTGCAGCGATTTTCGGCTGAAGTTCGAATACAGCGGCAGGCTGCTGGAAATGTCGCTGAGGAAGCCCGGACCGGACGTGAAGGGATCCGTGCTGGCGCTTTTCGGGACGGATGTGATAGCGATCAGGGCATACCCGCGTGAAGACCCCCAGGGGGCGCACACGGTACTCAGGACAAACCGGAAGGACATCATAGCGCCCGGGTGGCATTCGATGGAGCTTGCGCTGCAGGGGAACCAGCTGACGATACTGCTCGACGGCAAGTTCATCCTGCAGAACGAGCGGCTGCCGGTGGTCGGGTCGGGCGACGGGCTGATATACGTGTGGCCGGCCAACCAGGGGCCTTTCCACCTGCGGAACATGTCGTACGCGATAATGGACAAGGACTATGACGGAGGGCTGTTCACGGGGCTGGTTACGGCGAAGGGGCCCGACTGGGTGGAAGTGAAATTGCCGGGAGAGGACGTGGCGAAGAGGTACGTGCCGCCGGACGACGGGAGGGGGGGGGTCGATGCGGCGGTGACGGCGGCCATCAAGGGGGTCGTGGCCCCGAACATCGTGAAAATGTCATGGAAACGGCAGGGCGGGCAGCGCAGAGTCACGGGCATAGAGGTGCTGCTTCCGGCGACGAAGACCGGGACGGTGACGGGGACGCTGACCGACATGGGTCCGAGCTGGGTGGAAATAAGGCCGGACGACGGTCCGGTGGAGCAGTACTGGGCGCACTGGGTGGGCGGCAATCATGGCGGCCCGGACCAGGCGGTGGTGCAGGCGATAACCGGGCTGAAGTGGGGCGACAGGGTGCGGGTGGACTGGACATACGACGTAAGGAAGCGAATCGACAGGATTGTTTCCGGGGGCGGGACGCCGTAGTTTGTGCGGTGCGGGAGGTCTGAAAACGGCCGGTGTTCGCTGGACAACGCGGGCACGCGCGTAGAATCGGCAACGTTCAGGTATTGATTTGCTGAAAGGATTCCGGGATGAATACTGCGGGAGTCAAGGGGCCTGTCCGCCTGCGCTGCGAATACGAGAGCGACCCGATGGGGATCGACGAGCGGCGGCCGCGGTTTTCGTGGGTCGTGAACGATGATCGCCGCGGAGCGGTGCAGTCGGCGTACCGGATAGTGGTGGAGAAGGAGGGCGGGAACGGGGCGGCGGATGTATGGGACAGCGGGCGTGTGGAATCGACCCGGTCGGTGAACGTCGAGTACGAAGGGCCGGAGCCCGAGGCGGCGGCAAGGTACGCCTGGCGCGTGAAGACGTGGGACGGGGAGGGGAAGGAATCGCCCTGGAGCGATACAGCGTGGTGGGAAACCGGCCTGCTGGAGCGGGGGAACTGGGGAGCGGAATGGATAGGCATGGACTTCGATGAAACGCCGCCGCCGGCAGCGTACGTCCGCAGGGAATTCGAACTCCGTGCTCCAATAAAGCGCGCCCGTGCATACGTGACGGCCATGGGGTCGTACCGCCTGATGCTGAACGGCAGGCGGGTGGGAGACGACGTTCTGGCGCCGGTGTGGACGGATTACCGCAAGAGGGTGACGTACAGGACGCACGACGTAACCGGACTGGTGCAAGAGGGCGGGAACGCCGCGGGTGCAATACTGGGTGACGGCTGGTGCCTGGGGGCGCTTTCGTGGGCCATGGCGAGGAATTGTTTCGGGGATCCGCCGGCCAGGCTCCTTCTGCGGCTGGAAGTGACGTACGAGGACGGCGGGAAGGAGGCCGTCGTGTCGGACGGGACGTGGAAATGTTCGACGGGGCCGATAATCCGGTCGGGGATATACGAGGGCGAAGTGTACGACGCGCGCTTCGAAATGCCCGGGTGGGACGCGGCCGGATTCGATGATTCATCGTGGAGCGACGTGCGGGTCGTGGAGGATACGGGAGTAGACGTGGTGGCGCAGACGGGGCCGTCCATACGGGTGACGCGTGAGGTAGCGCCTGTTTCCGTGAAAGGGACGCCCGGCGGTGCGTATATCTACGACCTCGGCCAGAACATGGCGGGCTTCTGCCGGCTGCGAGTGGAAGGGCCGGCCGGGACCCGCGTGCAGCTGCGGCACGCGGAGATACTCAACCCAGACGGGAGCATCTACACGGAAAACCTGAGGAAGGCCGAAGCGACCGATGCGTACATCCTGAAAGGGGAGGGGGTGGAGGAATACACGCCTCATTTCACGTACCACGGATTCAGGTACGTGGAAGTGACGGGCTACCCCGGGGAGCCGGACATCGGGGCGATAACGGGGCTCGCCGCGCACAGCGACGTGGCCGAAAGCGGGAAGCTGGAATGTTCAAGCGAACTGGTCAACCGTATTCTGGGGAACGTCGTGTGGGGCCTGGTGTCGAATCTCTACAGCGTGCCGACGGACTGCCCGCAGCGCGACGAAAGGCTGGGATGGATGGGAGACGCGCAGCTTTTCTGCAGGACGTCCTGCTATCTCAAGGACATGGCGTCGTTCTACACGAAGTGGGAGCAGGACATCGTGGACGCCCAGCGTGAGACGGGTGCATTTACGGACGTCTGCCCGTTTCCCGACAAGATCGGGCTGCCGCAGACGGGAGCTCCGGCCTGGATGGACGCCGGCGTGGTGGTGCCGTGGACGGTGTACGAGATGTACGGCGACCGGCGGATAATCGAACGGAACTTCGGAGCGATGGCGAAATACGTGGATTTCGTGGCGGACAGGAACCCGGACGGGATATGGAGGAACGAGCGGGGGAACGACTACGGTGACTGGGTGCCGGCGGGCGTCGAGACGGACAAGACGATGGTGGCGACGCTGTTCTATTTTCAATCGGCGAGACTGGTGTCGGAAGCCGCCGGGGTCCTGGGGCAGGAGGCCGAGAAGGCCCGGTACGAGGAGCTGGCGTGGAGGATAAGGGAGGCGTTCAACGGCGAATACCTGTCGGAGGGGAGATACCGGGATTCGACGCAGACGGTGAACGCCCTGGCAATCGGGATGGGAGTGGTGCCCGAAGAGGCCGCGGCGTCGGTGGCCGAAGACCTTGTGAAGGACATCGAGGCCCGGGACCGGCACCTGTCCACGGGTTTTCTGGGGACGGGGTTCCTGCTGCAGGCACTGTCCACGTCGGGACACGGCGACGTTGCGAAGCGACTGCTGCTGAACACGACTTACCCATCGTGGGGCTACATGGCGGAGCAGGGTGCGACGACGGTGTGGGAACGGTGGAACAGCGACACGATGGGGCCCGGAATGAACTCCCGCAACCACTTTGCGTTCGGCGCGGTGGCGGAGTGGATGTTCACGAACCTTGCCGGCATAGGGCCCGCGCCCGGGACGGCGGGGTTTGAGAAGATCGTTTTCAGGCCGGAACCATGGGGGTGCGGCGGGGAGCTGAAGCACGTCGCGGCGTCTTACGAGTCGGTGCGCGGGACGATCGGGTGCGAGTGGCGGTGCGTTGACGGGCGGCTGGAAGTAACGGTGACGGTGCCGCCGAACAGCGAGGCCGTGGTAACGCTGCCGGCGGATTCGCCGGGGGGAGTCACCGAGAGCGGGCAGGCGGCGGTTTCGGCGGCGGGCGTCAGGGGGGTGTCCGGCGGAGGAGGTCAGGTGAACGTGGAGGTCGGGTCCGGGACGTACGAATTCGCCGTGGCTATAAAAGAGCCTTGAGGAAAGCTGCGGCGTATTCGGCTTCGGCTTCAGGCGTGTCGGCCATGTGCTCGCGTTCGACGGTCAGGAAGCCGTCGAAGCCGACGGCGTCGAGAGCGGCGATGTATTCCGGCCACATGACGTCGCCTTTGCCGAGGGGAGCTTCCTCGCCGGACGCGAGACCGTCCTTTGCGTGGGTGTGGAGGATCCTGCCGGCGAGGTCGCCGACGCCGTGGACGGCGTTCCATCCCCTGCGTGTCAGGTTCGACGGGTCGTAGTTGGCGGCGAGGCCCGGGTGGTCGAGTTCGTTGAGGAAGGCGGCGAGGTCCGACGGAGACTCGGAACCGGTCTCGGTCGCCAGCCGGACGCCTGCAGCGACGGCGCGGTCGGCGGCTTCGGTGACGATTTCCACCATGGCTTTGCGTGCGGAGGGCTCTTCCGGGACCCTGCCGAAATGCGTGGTGACGACGTCGGTGCCGAGTTTTCTTGAATGGGCCAGGCAGGGGGTTACTTTTTCCAGGGACCAATCGGCGGTATCGGGATTGGCGAAGCCCTTGCCGAAGTCTGCGCAGGTGGCGGAGAGGAGGAGACCGTTCCGTTCGAGGGCGCTGCGGACATCCTTTATGCCGGTTCCGGAAAGGCTGTCGGGGCCGAAGGTTTTGGTGACGTAGAGCTGGACGCCGTCGAAACCGAGGCTCCTGATGATGGGGAGCACTTCTGCGAGCCGGTCGTCCTTCCAGAAGTTCTGGAAGAGGATTCCGATTTTCATGGCTGTTCCTTTCCGTTACGCTTGGGTTCGGAAATGCCGAAGAGCAGCATTTTTCTCCAGAGGGTCTTGCGGGAGATACCCAGCAGTTTGGCCGCCCTTGTGCGGTTGAAACCGGTGGCGGCGAGGGTTTTTTCGATGTGGCGGCGTTCGGCTTCCTGGAGGGCCTTGTCGAGGGTGACGACGGGTTCGCCGGAGCGCCCGTGTTTCCCGCCGGCGGCCGCCGGGAGGCCGATTTCGCCGAAAGCCTCGGGAGGGAGTTCGCCGCCTTCCGGGGAGAGCGCTATGGCGCGGCGGACGGCGTTTTCCAGTTCCCGGACGTTGCCCGGCCAGTCATGGTCGCTGAGGGCCTGCATCGTCGCCTGGGGGATGGTCCTGGAACCGGTATCGTAGCGGGAAAAGAATTCTTTTACGAGCAGCGGAATATCTTCGCGGCGGTTGCGAAGGGGGGGCAGGTCGATGGCGACGACATTGAGCCGGTAGTAGAGGTCTTCGCGGAAGCGGTTTTCGGCGACGAGGACGCCCAGGTCTTTTTTTGTGGCGGCGACAAGGCGGACCCTGCTGGAGACGGGTTCACGGCCGCCGAGGCGGTAGAAGGTACTTTCTTCCAGGACGCGCAGGAGCTTGACCTGCGTATTCAGCGGCATGTCGTCGATATCGTCGAAGAAGAGGGTGCCGCCGTTGGCGCGCTCGAAAGCCCCGGCGCGATGGCTGACGGCGTCGGTGAAGGCGCCTTTTTCGTGGCCGAACAGCTCGTCCTCGAGAAGGCTTTCGGGGATGGCGGCGCAGGACAGCGGGACAAAAGGCATATCGCACCTGGGGCTTTCCTGGTGGATGGCCCTGGCGACGACTTCCTTGCCGGTGCCGCTCTCGCCGGTAATGAGCACGGTATAGTCCCCTGCGCTGACGGTGGCGATGCGTTCAAGGACCTTGCGGATCACGGGACTGCGGCCGACGATGCTGGATATTCCCCAACGCCTGCTGCGGAGTTCGCGGTTTTCCTCTTCGAGGGCGGCCAGCTTCCCGATCCTCTCGACGCGCGTCACGAGGTCTTCGTTGAGGAAGGGTTTGGACACGTAGTCATCGGCGCCGTCGCGCAGCGCCTTGACGGCGTCTTCCACGGTAGCGTGTCCGGTTATGAGTATGGTCTTGGTATAGGGCGAGCGTTCCGCGATAAAGGCGAGGAGTGAGCGGCCGTCGCCGTCGGGCAGGCGGATGTCGCTGACGAGGACGTCGATCCGCGACGAAGTCAGTATGCGTTCGGCTTCGTGGCAGGACCCGGAGCGGAATACGGCGTGACCGGCGTTTTCCAGGGCGTCGCCCAGGGTGACAAGGATGGTCTTTTCGTCTTCCGCGAGAAGCACGTTCATCCAACACGATCCTTTCGCGCAAGCGGCAGCGTCACTGCGGCCGTGGTTCCTTCAGCGGGCCTGCTGGTGATGAGGATTTCGCCGCCGTGGTTTTCGATGATGGTATGGGTGATGGAGAGGCCGAGGCCGGTTCCGCTTTCGCTTTCGGAGTAGAAGAGGTCGAAGGCGTGCGACAGGGTATCTTCAGACATGCCGCGTCCGTTATCCCGGATGGTGACGGTAACCCGGTCGCCGCGGACGTCCATTTCGATGGAAATAGACGGCTCGGCGGCATCCTTGAGGGCGTCGGTGCTGTTGAGAATGAGGTTGAGGAAGGCCTGGACGAGTTCGCCCTTGTCCGCGAGGACTTCAGCCGCGGCCGGTTTCCTGCCGACGGCGATATCCCCGAGCCTGGACTTGGCGAGCGACAGGGCGCTTTCAAGCACTTCTTCGAGGGGTATGACACAGGAGGACGGCTTCGTCTGCTGGAACGACAGCATCTTGCGGATGATTTCGTCGATACGCTGGAGGCCGTCGTGGATGAGGCGGACGTATTCGGACTGTTTTTCGGGCGGCACGCTGGCTGCGTCGAGCGCCCGCACGGCGTTCATTACGCCGGCCAGCGGGTTGTTGATTTCGTGGGCTATTCCGGCGGCCAGGCGGCTGGTGGCGGACAGGCGCTGGGCCAGGACCAAGTTGTGCTCGGCCTGCAGGCGCTTGCCGGTTTCCTCCTGCACTTTATGTTCCATGTTATGGCGGTAATCGATGACTTCCTGTGCCATGGACTGAAAGGCCCTGACAAGGTCGCCGACTTCGTCCTGGCGCGCGGTCGCCGGTATGGGAGGCGGCAGCGTTCCGGCCCGGAGCATGCGGCTGGCGGCGGCGAGCGATCCGAGGGGCGTAATGATAAGGTTTTCGGTAATGCCGTAAGCCACGCCCATGATGACCAGCATGCTGATGAAAAGAGCGAGCGCTATTATCATGGCGTCGGCGGGCAGGTAAGCCCATTCCGGGCTGGCCACATGGAGTGTCCATTTCCGTCCGGGCTTTGCCGAGACGAGTTCGGGGGAAGTGTTTATGCCGGCTTCGGCAAGCAGCCGTGGAGTCACCTGCATTCCTGGAGCGCATTCGAGTTCGACGGGCTGGCGGAACCGGCATGCCAGCACCCTGTGGCCGGCGTCTTCCAGCAGCCATCCGGCGACGACGGGCGATCTCGGCATCAGGGACGCCAGCAGCGATGCGCCGTCTTCCCGCTCATCGAGCCTGTTTGCGGATATGATGTTCCGAGCCGTAGCGGCGTAGAGGTAGCGCGTTTCTTCGGCGAGAGAATGGGTTTTTTCCAGGACGACGGCAGCGAGGGCCGTGCCTATGACTACGAAGGCTATGACGAGGCTGGCGGCAAGGGCGGACAGTATTTTCTGGCGGATGCTCATGCCTTCGACAGCCTGTCCACGAGTTCGTTGCGGATCCGGCTGACGGCCGCCACGCCTTCGGCCAGTGGGATCTCGCTTTCCATCGAGCCGTCGCGCAGCTTCAGTTCGAAGACGCCGTTCTTTATGCCGCGCGGGCCGACGGTTATCCTGACGGGCACGCCGATGAGTTCCGCGTCGTTGAACTTGACCCCGGCGCGTTCATCGCGGTCGTCGAGGAGAACGTCCACGCCGTTTTCCAGCAGCCCGGAATAAAGAGCTTCGGCGTGTTGCATGAGCGCCTGGTCGGTGGGGTTTGTGGGTATCAGGAGGACTTCGAAGGGCGCGATGGTGATGGGCCACACGATGCCTTTTTCGTCGTGGTGGGTTTCGATAGCCGCGGCGGGGATGCGGCTGACGCCAATGCCGTAGCATCCCATGACGAACGGGCGGTTCTTGCCGGCATCGTCCAGGAAGCCTGCGTTCATCATTTCCGAATACCTGGTGCCGAGCTTGAACACGTGGCCGACTTCGATGGCCCGAACGAACGACAGTGCTCCACCACAGCGGGGGCAGGCATCTCCTTCGCCCGCCGCGCGGATGTCGGCATAGACGTCCGGAGCGAAGTCGCGCTCACGGTTCACGTTGAGGAGGTGGGCATCGTTCTTGTTGGCGCCGGTCACGAAATCCGCCATGGCCTTGACGGCGTTGTCGGCGACCATGAACGCGCCCCTGTCGTTCATGCCGACGGGGCCTGCGAAGCCCACGGCCGCGCCGGAGATTTTTTCCACGAGGGGGCCGTCCGCCATTTCGATCGGTGCGCCGACGGCACGGGCGAGTTTCGCCTCGTTGAGTTCGTGGTCGCCCCGGACGAGAGCGAGGACGATCTTTTCCCCGGCCGTGTATATCAGCGTCTTCAAGAGCCGGTCCGGAGATACCTTGAGGAAGCTAGAAACCTGCTCAATGGTAGTTGTTCCGGGAGTTTCGACTTCTTCGACAGCGGCGGTGCCCGCGGGGATTTCTTCCATCGCCGGCAGTTCGCAGCGCTCGACGTTCGCCGCGTATCCGCACGAGCCGCACGTGACCATGCTGTCTTCGCCGTGGGGCGAAGGCACCATGAATTCATGGCTGACACTGCCGCCTATCGCGCCGCTGTCCGCTTCGACAGGGACGTAGTCGAGGCCGCAGCGTGAGAATATCCGCGAGTACGCCTGGTACATGGCCTGGTAGCTGGCGTCCAGGCCGGCCTCGTCGCGGTCGAAGGAATACGCGTCCTTCATGATGAATTCGCGCGTTCTGATGAGTCCCCCGCGAGGCCTTTCCTCGTCGCGGAACTTGGTCTGTATCTGGAAGAGGTTCAGCGGGAGCTGGCGGTAGGAACGCAGGTAACTGCGCGCGATGTCGGTTATGACTTCTTCGTGCGTGGTTCCGAGTGCGAGGGAACGGCCGCGGCGGTCATCGAACCTGAAGAGCACCGGGCCGAAGATTTCATCGCGCCCGGTTTCCTGCCAGATGGACAGAGGCTGCAGCGCCGGCATGAGGAGTTCTTCGGCGCCGGAGCGGACCATTTCCTGGCGCACTATTTCCGTGACCTTGTGCAGGGTCCTGATGCCCAGCGGAAGATAGGTGAAAGTGCCTGCAGCGAGGGGACGGATGTATCCTCCCCGTATCATGAGCATGTGGCTGGGGAGGGTGGCGTCCTGCGGGGTTTCCTTCTGCGTGGGGATAAGCATTCTGCTGTAGCGCATGCGGGGGTAGTCCTTTCTCGATGGCGGTCAGGCGGTTTCCTCGGGCAGATCCAGGTATTTGCGTATTTCTTTCCGGACCGCGTCCAGATGAATGTCGGCGTTTTCCTGCAGCGCCGTGCGGGCTTCCGGCAGGGGGTTGCCGCGCAGTGCCGCCACCGCGGCCAGGCCGATCCTTGCCAGGCCGGCGTCGTTGGGTGCGGCGGCCGCGCGGCGGGAGGTGTTGTTGAGGAGCGCCACGAGGGCTTCCAGGGCCTTTCTGGGCGGGATGGCGTTGGCCGCCGTCAGGTCGCCGAGTGCGACGGCGGCGTTTATCTGTGCGACGGCGTCGGGCCGCGTGACGGCTTTCAGGACCGTCGTGAGGCCGCCGCGCGACAGGCTTTTGCCGGCTATCGCCGCTGCGACCGAAACGCCCTGTGACTGCTCGACCTTTTCCAGCAGCTTCTCGACGTTCTCGTCGCTCAGCCTGTGCAGCAGGGCCGCCGCGGCGGAGCGAACGGGAGCTTCGTCGTCCATGAACATGTCCTGCAGGAAGGGCGATATATCCGCTACCAGGGCGTCCAGTACTTCGACGAGCCTCGCGCGCTCTTCGGCCGGCCTGCCGGGCTGGAGCAATTCGGCCACGATCTGTTCCACGGAGTGAGCCCCTGCATTGCGGATGAGCCGTGCAGCCGCGCGCCGCACCCTGTATGCTTCGGAATTCACCAGCAGGCGGCCCAGCGCCGGGGCAAGCGCCTGGGCGAGGATCGTCGCCAGCGGCGTTATGGCGCCTTCGCGGGCGGCGTCCTGGCTTGCGAGGTCGCTGATTATCACGTCGACCAGTTCGCTGCGCATGACGGCCTGGGTGAAAGCATGGCGCGCCGTCTTGCTGCGTATCGTTGACTGAGCAAGCGCCGAAGCAAGGTCGTAATGGCCTATGTCCACCAGGAAACGCACCATCCACGCACTGGTTGCGGCGTGGACCTGTTTCGTCTCGTCGGTTCCGCCGGGATCCTTCATCAGCTCGCGTGCCGCGACTTCGACGGGCCGGCGTTCGCCGATCCTCGATATAGTTGGTTCCATGCTCACGAGCCATGCGTAGAACAGCGCCTTGGCGGCCGCGTCGGCGTCGGCGACGCCGCCGACGACCCGCATGAACAGGGAAGAGGCCTCTTCCGTTCTGGCGTCGGCAAGCAGTTTTTCGAGGGCGGCAGAGATTTTCTGCGAGTTGGCGGCGTTCAATTGCACGGGTGAAAGGCCCGGCGGCACGCCGGCTTCCGCCATTATTGCGGCGGCTTCGGCGCTGAGACGCGTCCCCGTGCCGCCCGGTGAGACGTCCAGGGAGGCGTCAAATATCGCCGAACGGGCCTTGCCGGACTG
Source organism: Planctomycetota bacterium (assembly GCA_016930595.1). Lineage (GTDB taxonomy): Bacteria > Planctomycetota > SZUA-567 > JAFGGJ01 > JAFGGJ01 > JAFGGJ01. The sequence goes on along the minus strand of JAFGGJ010000013.1, from coordinate 19,302 downwards.
TCGTTTCTGGACCGGCTGATCCAGGGAATAGCTGACGGTCTGAGGTATTTCCTCCCGGCCGGTTCTCCTGCGTCCGCCGCCCAGCCGCGGCGGGCTGCCCTGCCGGCTGGGAGCTGGTTCAACGCCGATATACCTTACGCCCTTGTCCTGGAGGAAGTACTGCCAGTCTTCAGGGGAGCCGACCGGGGGCGGGTCGAATCCGAGTCCTACCAGCAGCCAGAGCCATTCGTCGATCTTGGTCCGGTGGTCGAGTGATACGACCCATATGCCGCCGGCCCGCATGAACTGCGCCAGCAGGCTTGGAGTGTCGCCGTAGGCGTGCGCCGACAGGGGCTGTCCCAGGGCCCTGGGGAGTCCTTCGCGGAACGAGAGCGTAAGGTTATCGTTGCGTGCGAAGAAGCGCGCCATCACGTCCGTAAGTTCCGGTCCGGCCGATATATCGCGGGGGTTGGATGCGCCACTCTGGATGTCGGACAGGGTTTCCAGGGAAAGATCCAGGAACCTTCTCAGCAGGGTTTCGCCGTCGGCATCCAGCATTCCCTGTGCGGCGGATGGTACTTCTCCCACGTCGCCGCGCATGTATTCGTCCACTTCCCCCGCGTTGAAGATGAACCTGATGGAGTTTCTGAGGCCCGCGTAGAGCTGTTCCAGGTGTTCGGCGTCTCCGGCCCTGTACCGGTGGTGCAGGGCGTAGGATTGCCGGCGCATCGCCGCCATCGCCGCGGCCCGTGACTTGGACGCGGTGCCGGCCGTTTCGGCCATTCCGGTTTCCGCCGTTTCCGCCCGGCCGACGTGCATTTCCCGCAGCTTCATGACGTCCGAAGAGCGCCAGACGACCTGGGCCACGTGTTCGGCCGTAAACCAGTAATTGCCGTTTTCTTCGTAGAGTAAGCCGTCTTCGATCAATTCTTCGGCGCTTTCCAGCACTTCCGAAACCGGTATTCCAAGGACCGCGCCCGCTTCGCCCGCGTTTGACGGGCGTCCCAGTACCGACAGCGCTCTGGCGACAGTCCGCTGGTGCCCCTGCATCGCTTCGACGACGTTCTCCACCTGTCCGTCCAGTGTGCGCGGCGGAGCCGCCGGCGGCTGGAGTTTCTCGCGGCCGTCTTCGCCGGAGACGATGCCGCCCTTGGCGGCGTAGAACTGCAGCGTGGCTATCAGCGAGAGGGGATTCCCCGCCGTGTTCTGTTCCAGCGTCCGTTCCTGGCCCGAGATGTCCAGGCCCGGAACCAGCGTCTCCGCCAGCTGAATGATCGCGTTCCTGGAGAGGCGCGGCAGCCTGACTTCGTGCAGAAAGGGTATGGCGGAAGCCATGTGCAGAAGTTCCGCGACCGGGTAGTCCTGGTTGAGGGGGTTTCTGAGGAAGAGGTCGTCCACCGTGCCCAGCAGCATGACCCGCAGCCGTCCGGAACGTATGAGATACGAAAGGAGCTCTATGCTCGCGGCGTCCATCCACTGTACGTTGTGCACGCAGATGACGACGACTTCCTGCGGCCCCAGTCCCGTCAGGATTCCCGCCAGTCCCTGGAATACGCCCCTGCGCCATTCCGGCGTGGGCGGGCCGGCGGCGGCTTCGCCTGCTTTGGCCAGCGAGGGGATTATTCCGCTTACGGAGTCCGCCAGACTCTTGTCCAGGCCCCGCAGCAGGCGTTTCGGGGGTACGTTTTTCCTGCGGATGTATTCTTCCAGGGCCATGATTACCGTCTCAAAGGACTTGTACGCGCAGGTGGGGTCGAGCCTGGCGGTAAGCATCAATATGTCGCTGGGAATGTTCGCCTTGAACTCATTCAGGAGGCGGTTCTTGCCTATGCCCGGTTCGCCGCGCAGGAAGACGAGTGCGCCGTTTTCGCTTCTCGTCGCCTGGAGGCGCCTGGCGAGTTTTTCCATTTCCGGCTCGCGCCCGAGGTATTTCGGCGGGGGGATGTTGGCCGCCAGCGCGTCCGCCGCCGTACGGTGGCGGCCCGCCTCGTCCGCGGAGACCACGCTTGAAGGTCCCCGCCGCCTTGCCGCCCTGAGAGACGTCCTCGCCGCCATGTAGAGTGTCTCGATATCATTTCCGTCGGCAGGGTGGAACGCGACGCCGGCGTGCAGGGAGGTGGTTGCTTCCGGAGCTGTTTTTGCGGCCGTGGCGGCGAGTTTCTGAAGCAGGTCGCCCACGGCGACTTTTGTGAACATGGGTTCGGCTTCGGACATCAGTATCGTGAACGCCGCCGTCCCCGTTCTCTGCACCTGCCCCGTGCCTTCCAGCGTGCCCAGAATCGTCCTGTACATGGCGGTCAGAGCGGTCTGCATGCGGTCAAGGCCCATTACCGCGGCCGTGTCGCCCGCCAGCCCCGATACTCCTATCAACACCAGGGCCGTGGTGCTCCCGGGACGCGCTGCGCCCAGGGCCCTGCTCAGGTCATCCCGGAATTTCCCGCGGTCCGCCACCGCGGGCAGCCCGTTCTGCGTGGCCATCAGTTTCCCCCGTTTTGCCGGCTGTATATTCTGGGACGCGCCGGGCATACGAGATCGGGATCCAGGCGTCTCAGCACGTCGCGCAGGACCTCGTATTCCGCCGCAGATTTTTCCAGCTCGCTTTGCGCCACCTTTGGGAATATGGCCGGCCTGTACACGTATCCCTCGTTGTCGGCGGCGGCGTTGTTCGGCTCGTAGATCTTCCTGGCTTCGGCCGTGCTTTTTTCCACCAGCACGTTGCCGGCGTCGTCCATGCGGACCGTCAGTGGACGGTAGACGCCTTCGGCTTTCGACGCCGTGTCGCCCGCGTGGGCGAGGTTATCGTTTATCGTCTGCATCCGGTTTTCGAGGGCGCCCATGAGTTTGAGCACTGTTTCGGCCGTTTTCGCCTGGTTCCATGAGGGGAGAGATATAGTCCCGTCGGCGAGTTTCTTTCCGCCAGCGAGGTTTATCAGCGCGCCCCCGGTCCACCCCAGCGGCGCCCTTATGCGAACGGTTCGCCCGTCCGTTTCGGGGCCGACGCCGACGGAATTCATGACCGCGTGCAGAAAGACCTCCTGTTGCTCGATCAGCGCCAGGCCGGAAGCAGCTTCTTCAACGGTTATGTTGGGCGTTTCCAGGTATCCGCTCCGCACCGGCCCTTCGCCGGCGGACGCGTACGGCATGAAGGCCTCCGGCTGCCGCGACGAGAAGGCCCAGCCGTCGAGAGTTTCCACTTCTGCTGGGCGTACAAGTCTCGCAAGCCGCAGGATGCCGCCTGTTCCCCCGGCTGCGCCCGTGGTCCCCGTTCTTATCCATCCTTCCGCCGACACTTCCACGTTCGGCGCTCCCGGCATTTCGCCCGGCGTTCCCTTGGGGCGCAGGCCGCCTTCGGCCGTCAGCCCGTCCTTTCCGGGGATGAGCCGCACGGTACGCACATAGAGCGTCTTCCCGCCCCGGTCCAATTCGAAGAAAAGCGTTCCCGTTGGGTCCTGGAGGGCAAGGTCCAGGGGTCTGCCGGTATGGTGCAGTTCGCCGGGTTCGAACGACCGGGTGCCGTTGTCCAGGATCTTCCTGTAGCCCCAGCGCCTGAGGCCGACGGCGTTCGCCGCCAGCCTTTTCCCGCGTTCGCGCACGTCCGCGTAAGCGGAGCGGGCTGCTTCCGCCAGCGTCTTCCGGGGGCCGGAAACGATTGTCCCGCCGTCCCGGTCCAGGACCGAGACGCCTTGCATCTTCAGTGGAGCGCACACCGTCTCGTCCGCTTCCGGCGTTACCAGTACGGCCCCTCCCGGCACGATCCTGCCGGCATAGCGCCGTTTTCCGATGCTCCGCTCGATCGACAGCCGCGTCGGCAGTTCCCGGTAATCGGGCGGCATGCGTGTGAGTGCCAGAGACATCATCCCTTTCCACTCGCACAGTCCGCCCCCGCCTCCGCAGCCTGCAAGCAGCGCTGCGGCCGCCGACACCGACAGCATGAACCGGGATAGTGTTACCATTTGGTAACATTATACACCCCTTCCGGCGGGGACAAGCCCCTGGTGAAATCTTCCCTCGCCGGTCCCGGGGCGGCTTTTTTGCAACCGGGACGTTTTTCGCTTCACAAGCGGTTATAATGAAGGCCGTGTCCGGGTATGCTTCATCTCCCGGCGCCAGCGATTCCAACCCGGCGATATGAGGATTACGGCATGCCCGGCAGGCTCTTCGGCACCAAGGATCCCCGAGAAGCTCCGGCGACGGTCGTCAACGAAGTCCGCTCGGTAATCGATGCCGTCAGCATCGATGAAGCCACCGCGTTCGTGGAAGCCGTTGAGAAAGCCGCTCGAGTCTACGTCACGGGCATGGGGCGTTCCGGCCTGGTGGCGGGTTCCTTCGCCATGCGCCTGGTCCACCTTGGGTTCCAGTCACACGTCATCGGAGAAATGACCGCCCCCGCCGTTCGTTCCGACGACCTCCTCATAGCGATTTCCGGCTCCGGAGCCACCCGCACGATCATCGCCCAGGCAGACGCCGCCGTCAGGGCCGGTGCAACCGTCGCCGCCGTGACCGCTCTCCGCGAGGGACCTCTCGCCGTTGCCGTGCGGGAACGTGAGGGACCGGTGCTGGTTATCCCCGCCGCACTCGGCGTAAGGCATCGCTCCGAGGGGCTTGTTCCCACGGCCCAGTTCGGGGGTTCGCTGTTTGAGCAGAGCACTCTCCTCTACCTCGACAGCCTTATACTTGTCATGGCCGCGAGGCGAGGCAAGACCGAAAGCGAAATGCTCAGCCGCCACGCCAACCTGGAATGAGCCGTGGTATTCCCGTGCGGACCGGCTTTTCCGGCGGGTTGCGTTTATTTCCTCTTTCAACAATGCCGGTGTCTTTTCCGGTGCACCGGTGTGCCCGCGTTACAATAAGCCTGCCATGGTCCATGCGTGTCGAAAGGATCCGTCATGAGCGCCGGGAAAACCCTTTTCGTTCTTGCCGCCGCCTTCTGGATGGGACCTGTTTTTGCGCTGGCGGGGTCCATCGAGCCGGAAGTAATTCCGGCGAAAAAAGCCTTTGAGCACGGTGAACCGGTTACGGGTGTTTTCCGGCTTCCGGAGGAAGTCCCCGCGCGCGGTCTTACCCTGCGCGCCCGGGTCTCCGACACGCTCGGCCGGCTGTTGTTCGACGCCGACGTTCCCCTCCCGGCCACGGATACGGTCCGGGACATCCCCTTCGAACTCAATCCGCCGTCCGTCACGGCCTTCAGGCATATCGTCAGGCTTTCGCTCAGGCGGCGCGGCAGAGACGTCCACACCGCCGCCGCCAGGATCATCATCAAGCCCCCGGCGGGCTGGGACGATTTCGTCGTCATGATCTGGCAGCGGCACAATCCCGTCCGGTGGGACCGGCTGCAGGAAGACGGCATCCGCTGCATAATGTGGAGCCCTTACTGGGAACCGGCCGACCTCGTGGACCACGGTGTCCGCAACTACATCGACAACGCCGTGACCAAGTTCTATTCGCCATACCACGTCTGGATGCCGGACAGAGACAAGACCTATTACTTCAAGCTCTACATGGATGCGTTCAAGAAGGACCGTACGAACCGGTTCAACTTCATCCGCACCCCCAGCCTTGCCGATCCCATGGTCCTCCGCATGCTCGACAGGCAGTGCGCGCTCGCCGCACAGCGCCAGCGCGACACCGCGCCCCTCTGGTACAGCCTTGCCGACGAGCCCGGTATCGCCAACCAGGCCGCGCCCAGCGACTTCGACTGGCACGTCGAGAGCCTCCGAGACTTCCGCATCTGGCTCAAGGAGCAATACAAGACGCTGGACGCCGTTAACGCCCAGTACGGCACCGCCTATACGGACTGGGACGGGATCCTTCCCATGACGAACGACGAAGGCATCGCCGCGGCCTGTGAGAACCCCTCCCGGTGGGTCGATTTCAAGGATTACATGGACACGCAGATGTGCCGCGCCTACCGGCTCGGCACCGATTCCATCCGCCGCTACGACAAGGGGGCGCACGTTGGCATCGGCGGCGTCCAGGGGCCGGAAGCCGTCGGCTGCTGGGATTTCTACAAGATGGCCAAGGCCATGGATACCTTCGAGACCTACTACATCGGGAACAACGCGGAGTTGCTGCGCAGCCTCCGCAGCATGGGCAACCCGCTGAAGCTCATCTACAGCCACTTCGGCGGCTCCGACATGAACATGCACTACGAATGGTATCTTTTCCTGCACGGGGCGGATTCCTGTCTTATATGGGACGACAAGTCCGACTGGGTCGACGACGCCGGCGAGCGCAGCGAGCGGGCGCGGAAAATGACCCCGATGCACATCGAACAGGTCAACGGGCTCGGCATGCAGCTCCTCCATTCCCACCCGGTGGACGACCCGGTCGGCGTCTATTTCAGCATGGCGTCGCTGCGCACACACTGGGTCCGCGAAATAAAGGACACCGGCGAAGACTGGGCCGAGAGGAATTCCTGGACCGAGCGCACGCGCTCCATGGCGCTCAAGCGCCGCCTTTCGTGGGTTTTTCTCCTGGAGGATTCCGGCCTCCAGTACAAGTTTATTTTCGACGAGCAGGTGCGGGCCGAAGGCGCCGTCAGGAACCACGACCCGCTCGATGACAAGCCCTTCAGGCTCCTCGTCCTCCCCAGCGTCATCGCCGCGTCCCCGGCCGAAGTCGAGGCGGTCAGGGACTTCGTCGCCGCCGGCGGGACGGTGGTGGCTGACGGGCTGCTGGGTCTTACGGATTCACACGGCAGGCCCGTTGCCGAGAACGCGCTGGCCGAGCTCTTCGGCGTGAAGGAAACCGCCGCCCCCAAAGCCGGCGCGGCCGTGACTAAAGCCGAATCCGACTGGGCCAACTTCGCTCTCGGCATGAACATTCTCTCCTCCGGCCTCAAAGTCACCGCCGAAGACGCTTCGATCCTCGCCTCGACCGAAGACGGCACCCCCGCCGTTGTTGTGCGGGAACATCCCGGCGGAGGCCGGACCTTTTTTCTCAATCTGGACGTTATCGACTATTACAGGCAGCGCGGCGCGCCCGGCAAGGACGAGCCCGCCAAGTCCTTCTTCGCCCAGCTCTTTGACAGGGAACTCGCCTCCGTCCGCCGCGCGCCCCGTATTTTCACTCCGGACGGCCGCCTCCCCCAGGGCGTTGAAGTCCACCAGTGGCAGAACGGCTCCCTGCGGTTTGTCTCGGTTATCCGGAACCCGCTGCAGCGCGCCAAGGAACTCGGAGGCATCGTCCATACCGAAGCCGGCCCGCTCGACGTGGATACCCCCCTCGAAATCAGGAACATCCCCGGCATCGACAACGGGGAAATCGACGTCTATGACACGAGGGCTGGGGGGAAGCTGGAAGGCGCCTTTCCGGCCGTCTTCATGCTTAAACCTTTCGAGCCCGCCGTCTTTACCGTCGTGCCGAAGGGCTATGTGCCGGGCGAGCCGAGGTTTCCTTCCGCCGTGCGCCCCCCGGCGCCGTGCAACGTCATTTTCCCGTCACCTGCTTCCGGCGGCGAAGAAATCTACCACGTGTACGTCGCCGGCCCCGACGGGGTAGACGTCTGGCGCTACGGCGGCAATGTTTCGGTTAAGAGCGACGGCCCCACCACGTTCACCGTCCCCTTTGCTCTTAACGATCCGAAAGGCAGGTGGGCGCTCCGCATCCGCCATGTTCCGACCGGCCGTGAGTGGTCCGCTCCGCTGGTCGTCCGCTAGGCCGTCCGGAAAGGGTTGCCATCATGAAAACCGCCATTATCAGCGACGAATTCACGCAGGATCCTTTCACCGCCTTCGAAATAGGCACGGGCTGGGGCTTCAACGATTTTGAAATCCGCAACGCCTACCGCTGGCGCCTGCCTTTCTGCCCGTCGTGGGTGGCGGATAAGACCGTTGCCGCCGCCAAGGGTTATGGGGTTAAGGTCGTCGGTATTTCCCCTGGCATATTCAAACCGGTTATGAACGTCGACGGTTCGAACACCCCTGTTTCAGCGGATACGCCCGCCGAAATCCGCCGCCATATAGATGAACTCCTCCCACGCAGTTTTGATTTTGCGGACCGTATCGGCACGAAGAATATCACGGTGTTCGCCCTGCCTCGAGGCGATGCGCCGCAGGATGCTTCCGTCCCGTCGGTCGTTATCGAAACCCTGGCCGAAGTCGCAGAGAAAGGCAAGGCCGCCGGGTTCAATATCCGCATGGAGAACAACCCCGGCTCGTGGGGCAATGCTGCGGCGCCGACCGCCGAGATACTGAAAGGGGTCGGGGCCGCCGCCCTGAAGCTCGTCTGGGACCCGGCGAACTCGGCGCGGAGTGACACCGCCACGGACGCCGTGAGAGAAGGCTATCCCCTCATCAGGGACTTTGTCGCAGGCGTCCACGTGAAAGATGTCGCCGAAATCGACGGCAGAATGACGTGGGTCATGCTTGGCGACGGCGTGGTCGACTGGAAGTCCCAGTTGAAAATGCTCCAGTCCGACGGCTACGCCGGGCACCTTGTCCTCGAGCCCCACATCCAGTACGAAAACGAGAAATACCTGGTCTCCGCCGTCAGGGATTACGTCGAAAAGTTCGGCCTGCTGGGGCATTGAGGCCGGAGCGCCCCGGTGTTTCCTGACGGTTCCCCGCGTGCCGGCCGGTCCCGCTAAATGACGGGCAGTTTGTCTTTCAGCTTTATTTTTCTCACGGGGATCATTGTATCCATGCTGCCGCGGGCGGCATACAGGGGCTCGGCGTATTTCACGCCGTACCGCATCCCCCAGAAGCGCACCCAGGCTTTTTCCTGCTCCATCCAGGCTTTTCCGGAATCCGGTCCGTATACCACCGCCCTGGCGCCGCCGAGGAACGATTCGAATTTTTTCTCGGCGTGATCAGTTATGTCGATCACGAGATCCGGCTCGTGCAGTTCATTATGATGCGTTTCGATTTCATACATGTATGCGCCAGCCAGCCTGCACGCTTCGTGTTCTCCCTTTATGCCAGGATGCCCCACGTAGTACGTCACGTCGCGCATCGTACACGAAAGATTCCTGTGGTCGGCGTGGACGTCCCATGGGGTGGTGAACAGCATGACTATGTTCCCGCCGATCTTCCTTATCGCGTTCACGATCTTCATCTTCATTTCCATAGTCGGGATTATCTTGTTGCTCGGCACGTCAAGGTGGATGAATTCCGCCCCAAGGATCCTGGCTATCTCGATACCTTCGGCCTTCCGCAGCTGCTTCACTTTCTCCTGTTCCGGCCCCGGTTTCCGGATGGTTTCGCCCAGGGTCACGCTCAGCGAATATACCTTGTGCCCTTCCGCCGAATACTTTGCCGCGATCCCGCCCACGCAGCAGATGTCGTCCGGGTGAGCGTTCATCACAACGAGGACTTCCTTCTCGTTTCCGGCCATGGCGTTTCCTCCCTTGTTCTTTCAGACGTTGTTTCCGTTATGGAACATCCACGGCGGTATTGCCGCCGCCGCTTTTCCGGATTTCTTCCCCGGCGGAAAACCCTTTCGGCTGGGGCCGCCCGGCCGTCGATTCAGCTCCAGCGCTCCCTTCCTTCGCGCCAGGCATCCACCGCCGCCATGTAGTTATCGTACCTGCTGCCGTACGACACGCTGTTGCTCGTTCCCAGGATGAACCCTCCGCCCCGTCCCGCCTGTTCGATGGCGTACAGCACGTCCTTCCGGTTGGTTTCAGGCGAAGCGTCGTGCAGGTGTTCTATGTTTATTCCGCCCCACAGGGCGATGCGGTTCCCGTAGTCGCGCTTCAGCCGCCCCATGTCCAGTGCCGGAAGGACCGCCTGTATCGACTGCCAGGCCTCGAACCCCGCCTCTATCATCAAGTCCATCAGCGGGATGTTATTCCCGCAGTTGTGCATCATCGTCCTGAGCCCGTGTGAACGGATTGCCTGCGTCAGTTTCTTCATTCCCGGCAGGAATATCCTCCTGACTGCTTCAGGCGATATCATCGGCCCGTTCGAATCCGAATAATCGCCGCCGGGCATTACCGCGTCCACGCCCGTCCCGTATATCTCTTGGAGCACCGCTGTTTCGTAGTCCGTGTATATCTCAAAGCACTCCTTCACCAGTTCCGGCTCCATCGCTATCTTCAGGAAGAATTCCTCCATCCCCCCGCCGAAATGCGGTATGTTGAACACGCTCACCCCGCGGTAGAACACGAACCGCTCGCCGCCCAGTTCCTTCACCACGTGCTCCACCAGCTCCAGCACCGAAGGGTCTTCCAGTTCCAGTTCGAACCCTTTTCCGGGATCGTAGGATCTGCAGCGGAACCCGTCTCCGGCGCCCGCCGTCAGCCTCTCAAGGTATTCGTCCACGGACGACACCGCCGGCGTCGCCTTGTGATTTATGCAGAGTATGGCGTCGTTGCCGTGCGTGTACTTATAGATGTGGCCGTCTTCGCTTTCCCACGTTTCCGCGTCGACCTGCTTTATCGGGGCCGGTTGGATGTCCTTGCCCGGCACCAGCATCACGGGCACCAGGTCGTAGTCAAGGGCCTTCACGAGGTCCGCCAGGTCCCGCTTCCACGATTCCACCATTTCATCGCGCTCGCCCGCCCAGGTTGCCAGCGTGCACTTCCGCCGGTTCCTCCAGAAAGTCTCCCGCCCCAGCACCGCTTCCACCACGTCGTGATCCACACCCCATTCGCCGAACGGCACCCGGTCCGGTTGCCTGTGGTCGAGCGCCGCTTTCACGCGTTCCCTGGAATTCACGGGCTGCCTCCCTTCGGGTTCGGCCTCCATTATACCGGCCTTGTTCTCCGCGGGGAGTTCCCCGCATGGCGGGACTATGGTAGGATAGACGACAGCCCCCGGCCGCAGCCTCCGCGGGTAGTTCCCTGCGCCGTTTTTTTGGACCCCGTCCCGTTATTTCACGTATTCGGCGATCTTGCCGGCGTCGGTGTCCTTGAACTGTGCCGCGACCTGTTCCAGCAGCATCCGTCCTGGCTTCGCCTGAGCGCTGCTGCCGGAAGACAGCAGCGAATATGCCTTTTCCAGGAATTCCAGAGCCTTCACTTCCTTGTCGTTCCGCAGCGCGGCCATGCGGGCCTTCGCCTCACGGTTCGCCTTGCTTCCGGTGAATTCCCTTCCGGCGAACCTCGCGTATATCCTGTACGCCTCCGCCCGGTATCCGAGTTTCTCCATTTCCGCCGCCCTTGCCGTTTCGCCGTCGGCGAAAGCCATTATCCCCTCGTACGCGGCCGTCGCCTCCTTCTTGTACTTGCTGCGGCTCATCAGCGTCTTGATCATCGGCACCACGCTGTAGTCTCCCCATTCGAACCGCCTTGCCAGCGTCTTCAGCGGCTCTTCCGAAGGCAGCTCTCCCAGCACGAACTTCGCCCCTGGCAGCAGGTGTTCCACGTCTCTCCGCAGCGCCGACCGCTCGAACGACATCCCTTCCCCGGGCGGTATGTAGCTCAGCGCGGAATAGCTCTGCTGTATCCCGCCGTCGGGGGTCATCAGCATTGCCTGCCACAGCGTTCCCTTCTGGCTCACCCGCTGCCCGAAGATCTTCTGCGTTATTCCATCCGCGTCCTGCGCCCAGAGGCAGTTTCCGAAGTCCTCCCCGCCGTGTTTCACTGCGTGCTGGTATATGTCCTCCCCGGAATCCCCCGGCTGCGTGTTCACGAATACGAACACGACCGGCTGGTCCTCAAGGTGCTTCGTCACCTTTGCCAGCTCCGGGAGCTGCCGGTTGCATATGGGACACCACCGGGCGCAGAAAGTCACCACGACCACTTTTCCGCGCAGGCGGTCGAGTTCGTAGAGCTTGTTCTCCGCCCTTGCCCGGTAGCTCAGCACCATGCGCGTGCTTTTCGGCTTTGGCAGTTCCCGGTTTTCTTCCCCGCCGGCCGTTGCCGTCCAAGCCGCCGCCACGGCGGCCGCCAGCGTCAACGCCATCCATGTTTTTTTCATCTCTTTCTCCCCTGCCGCATACCTATTGTACCTTCGGCGGTTCCTTGAGTCACCTCCTGCCGGCGCGCCCGCCCCGCGGCCCACTTGACAAATCGCCCTCGCGGCTGCATCATATTACCGCCGATATTACACGGGGACCAGTTATGCCGTGCCGGACGAACATACCCATCGTCATTCTGTGCCGCCGCTCCGCAAGATCGGAGTAGGCGGCATTCAGGTTCCTTTCGCCCCGATCGGTTCCTCTTGGAGCGTCACATGTTCAGACAGGTTTCAGCAGCTTATGATTTTCCGGCCATGGAAGAGTCCATAGTCTCTTTCTGGGAGAACGAACGCGTATTTCACAGGAGCCTCGATCTCCCCGCCCCCAACGGCGAATTTGTTTTCTACGAAGGTCCCCCTACCGCCAACGGCCTGCCGCACGCGGGACACGTTCTGACGCGCGTCATCAAGGACCTGTTCCCGCGCTACAGGACCATGACGGGCTTCCGCGTCAACCGCAAGGCCGGCTGGGACACGCACGGCCTGCCCGTCGAAATCGAAGTCGAGAAGGAACTCGGTATCGAAGGCAAGCAGCAGATCGAAGAATTCGGCGTTGCCGAGTTCGCAGAGAAATGCATGGCCTCCGTCTTCCGCTATACCTCCGAATGGGAGCGCCTCACCTCCCGCATCGGTTTCTGGATAGACCTCGACGACGCCTACGTCACCTTCACCACCTCTTACGTCGAAAGCGTCTGGTGGGCCCTTCACGAAATCTGGAAGAAAGGCCTCCTGTACGAAGGCCACAAGGTCATCCCCTACTGTCCGCGCTGCGGCACCCCGCTCTCCTCGCATGAAGTCGGCCTCGGCTACAAGGAAGTCTCCGACCCTTCCGTCTTCGTGCGCTTCCGTTCGACCGAAGACTTCGACGGCAAGCCCCTCTTTTACCTCGCCTGGACCACCACGCCCTGGACGCTCATCTCGAACGCGGCCCTTACCGTCAACCCGGATTTCGACTACGCCTTCGTGGAGCGCGGTGGCGAAGTCCTCGTCCTCGCCGAAGCGCTCGCGGGAGCCGTCCTGGGCGAAGACGTCCCGTACAAAGTTCTGAAAACCGTCAAGGGCTCCGAACTCGAACACAGGGCTTACGTTCCTCTCTACGACTTCGAACGGGTGCCGCCGGGCAAGGCGCACTTCGTCGTCCTCGGCTCCTTTGTTTCTCTCGACGACGGGACCGGCGTCGTGCACACAGCCCCGGCCTTCGGCCAGGACGACTACGACGTCACGCGTCCCTACGGCGTCCACGTCATCCAGCTCGTCGACGAACAGGGCAGGCTCAAGCCCGCCGTTACACCATGGGCCGGCGTCCCCGTCAAGAAGGCCGACCCCCGCATCATCCGCGACCTCCACGAACGCGGCCTCCTTTTCGCCGAAAAGACCTGCCGCCACGACTATCCCCACTGCTGGCGCTGCGAAACACCGCTCATCTACTACGCCCGCCGCTCCTGGTTCATCCGCACAACCGACGTCCGCGACCGGATGCTCGCCAACAACGGTTCCATCGGCTGGCGCCCCGACCATATCCGCACGGGGCGCTTCGGCAACTTCCTGCGCGACAACGTCGACTGGGCGCTTTCACGCGAACGCTACTGGGGCACGCCTCTGCCGGTCTGGCGCTGCGGCTGCGGGCATTGGGAAGTCTTCGCGAGCAAGCATCAGTTGCTCGACCGCAGCCCTGCCGCTTTCGCCGCCTTCGATAAACTCAAGGCCGAAAGGGGCGATGCTCTCAGCGAACACATGGCCGTGCACAAACCCTACATCGACGACGTGACCATCCCCTGCCCGGACTGCGGCTCCGAGATGCGCCGCGTCCCCGAAGTCATCGACTGCTGGTTCGATTCAGGCGCGATGCCCTTTGCGCAGTGGGGCTATCCCCATCAGAACTCCGAGCGCTTCGCCGCCGCGTTCCCCTGCGACTTCATTTCCGAAGCCATCGACCAGACCCGCGGCTGGTTCTACTCGCTCCTCGCCATTTCAACCATGCTCTTCGGCGAATCATCCTATAAAAATTGCATCGTCCTGGGCCTTGTCTGTGACGAAAAAGGTTTCAAGATGTCCAAGTCCAAGGGCAACTACACCGACCCTTGGGATATCCTCAACGACAATGGCGCCGACGCCATGCGCTGGTATTTCTACACCGCCGCTCCGCCGGCCAGCCCCGTGCGCTTCTTTCCGCAGGCCGTCAGGGAAGCGCAGAAGGAATTCCTCATCAAGCTCTGGAACGTCTACTCGTTCTTCACCATTTACGCCAACATCGACGGCTTCAGCCCGGAAGAAGGCGGTTTCTCCGGCCTCGACCCCGGCGACTTCGCATCCAGACAAATGCGCCGCCCCGCAGCTCAGCGCTCGCTGCTAGACCGCTGGATCGTCTCCGAACTCGGCCTCACCGTCACCGCGGTGCGGTCCGCCCTCGACGGCCTCGACTACCAGGGCGCCACGCGCCCCCTTGCTGATTTCGTCGACGGCCTTTCCAACTGGTACGTCCGCCGCAGCCGCGACCGCTTCTGGGCCTCCGGTTTCGACCAGGACAAGGCCGACGCCTACTGGACGCTCTACGAAGTCCTCCTCACGCTCTCGCGCCTACTGGCGCCCTTCGTCCCGTTCATCAGCGAAGAAATCTACCGCAACCTCGCCGCCGAACGCATGGACGGCGCCCCCGTTTCCGTTCACCTTACCCCGTACCCCGACGCCGCCGATTTCCCTGTCGACGCCGAACTCAGTGAAAAGATGGCTCTCGCCCGCGATGTCGTCAGCCTCGGCCGCTCCGCCCGCGCCGGCTCGAACATCAAGGTCCGCCAGCCGTTGGCGGAAGCGGTGGTGATTCTGGCCGACCCGGCCAAGCAGGCTCTGGTCGAAGACCTCGTTCCGGTCATTATGGAAGAGCTCAACGTCAAGGCCGTCCGCTTCGAATCCCAGGCCGACCGCTACGTCGACTACATCCTGAAGCCCAACTTCCCCGTCATCGGGCCCAGGTTCGGCAGGCAGGTTCCGCTTATCAAGAAAGCTCTTGCCGGCGCGGATACAAGGGCGCTCAAGAACACCCTCGACGTCTCCGGCACAGTTTCGGTTCCACTTCAGGACGGCGCCATCGTTACCCTTTCCGGCGAAGAAATCGAAGTCCTTATCGCCGCCAGGGAACATTATGCCGCCGCCGATGACCGCAGGGCCGTCGTTGTCGTCAACACCGATATCACGCCGGAGCTGCGCGACGAAGGCATCGCACGCGAGGTCGTCAGCCGCATCCAGGCGCTGCGCAAGGAAGCCGCACTCCCTTACGAAGCCCGCATCAGGGTCTACGTCTCCGGCGGCGACAACGCTGCCCGCGTCCTCGCCGCTTTCGGCGACTACGTCCGCAGCGAAACCCTCTGCACGGAACTCTATCGCGAACCCTTCCCCAGCCCCGCCCGGAAAGCTGAACTCGACCTCGAAGGCGAATCCGTTTCCATCGGCATCGCACTCGCGGAATAGATGGCGCCGTGGTCGCGCCTGTTGCGTGAAAGGAGCCGGCAACGTGCTTGTTTCACTGGATTTGCACGCCCATTCCGTCTGTTCCGACGGCACGGTTTCGCCGCGGGATTTTGTTCTGGCGGCCAAATCGAAAGCTCCTTCCATAACCGCCCTTGCTCTCACCGACCACAATACTTTTTCCGGCTGCCGGGATTTTCTGGACGCCTGCGCCGAAAACGGGATAGAAGGTTTCGTGGCGGCGGAAATCTCCGGTTCCCATCCCAGGGCCCCCCAGGTCGAATTCCATTTCATCGCCGTCTTCGGCAACGCCCTGTCCGACCCGGTCCGCTCGCGGACGGCTGAATTCATTCCTTATTTCAACAGGCTTGTCGCCGTTGACACGCAGAACATCTTCACGTTTCTCGACTGCGCGGCGAAAATGTCCGTCCGTATCGGCTTCAGCGAAATTGTCGCTGCGTGTTTTTCGTCCATGCGGTCCTGCGACCATCCCCTGTCGGATGTCAAGGCCCCGGCTTTCCGCGACGTCAGGACGGTTCTCAAGAACAAAGGCCTCGCTGAAACCGGGAAGAAAGGCAAGACGTCCTTCGAAGCCGAAGTCTGGGAAAATGCGCACGTCAGGCCCCTGCCGACTCCCTCCATTACGGCAGCCTACGATATCTTCCGCAGCGCCCGGCCTGCGGTTATCCTTGCCCATCCCATGCTTTACCCTTTCAGCATGGAAGAGCTGACGCCTTTCATCGATGAATGGAAGCGGGAAATCGATCTCGCCGGCATGGAAACCCACTACGCCGGCAGATCCTGGGACGACTGGCATGGTTTTGCATCGGCTAACGGCCTGCTGGCGAGTGTCGGGACCGATACCCACAACGCATATGAGGGGATCGACTTCCTGCCCGAGGTCGATGCCGGCGGATATGCCGTTGAAAAACTGCTCGACACTCTGCGGCGGCAGGGAACGCCGTGAACGACATGCATGAAGCCAACCGCAGGTTCTGGAATGCGGCTTCGGCCGGCTGGAAAGCCATGCACGACGCCCGCGGCACCTGGAAGCTCTGCCACAAGGATCCCTCCCTCGTTCTCATCACCCGGGAAATGGAACTGCTCGCCGGCGTCGCGGGCAAATCCGTCTGCGTACTCGGCAGCGGCGACAATCTCGCCGTCTTCGCGCTCGCCGGCATGGGCGCTTCCGTCACCTCGGTGGACATTTCCGAAAACCAGCTTGCCGCTGCGGAAGAACGCGCGAAGGCGCTCGGGCTGAACGTTTCCTTCCTGCGCTCCGACGTCACGGAGCTTTCCCGCCTTTCCGACGAATCCTTCGACGTCGTCTACACCGGCGGACACGTAGCCGTATGGGTGTCGGATATCGACAGGTACTACGCCGAAGCCGCCCGCATCCTAAAGCCGGCCGGCCTTTTCATCGTGAACGAATACCACCCGTTCCGCCGGGTCTGGAAGGAATCCGCGGATTCGCTCGAAGTCGAAGCCGCCTATTTCGACAAGGGGCCCTTCCTTTACAACACGGCTTCGAACGTCCTTGATTCAGCGTCCGAAGCGCCCGTGCAATACGAATTTCATTGGACCATCGGCGACATGTGCCGCGCCGTCCTGAAGGCCGGCTGCGTGATCATCGATATCTTCGAACACGGGACTGGCGTGGCCGACTGGGAAGCCGCTCCGATGAACGGCCTGCCGGAATACCTGCTGATTGCCGCACGCAAGAAGCCGGACACGGTCTAGAACACTTCGACTTCCGGCGCGGGCGTTTCATCGTCCACATGGTCCGGGATGTTGCGCGGCTGCACGGGAGGCATGCCGGCGGTTTTCAGGAGGTTCGCTTGGAGCTTTTCCATAAGGCGCAGTTCGTTTTCCAGGGCGGGGAATTCCCAGGACATTTCGGCGAACCAGTCGGCGAAGCGCCCCAGCCCCGCGGCCGCTTCGGCGGCTTTGGCCGGATCGATGGTCACCGCGGGACCCGGGAGAGGCTGCGGCAGCCTTCCCGCCGCGGCCTGCGCTCCGGCGGGACGTACCAGCCAGTAGATGTCCCGGCGTGCGGGGGCTTTCTGTCCTGCGCAGGCGACTTTCAAGGCGAGGGTGGCGTCGGTGAGGAGGAGTGCTTTCTTGGCGCCGGGCTGCGAGTAGTACGGAGTTTTCCCTTCGGGGTCCATGCCGGCCGGCAGGAAGACTTCGAGTTGCTGATGGACTTTCCCCGGTGATCCCACGGGCTGGAAGGTGAGGTCCACGAAGGCGACCTGCTTTTCGCCGACGGGGTCGACGTCGGCGAGTTTCAGCGCCACCATGGTTGCGCCGCCGCCCTGCCTTTTGCTGAAGAAGAGGGAGGGAATTTTCAGTTCGACGCCTTCGGCGTCCCTGGTGTAATCCGGCACGCCCAGGACGTCGGTCACTTCGGCTCCCGCAGCCGGCAGGAGCATGATGCGGACGTCATAGGCCGCCGGCGTCACCATGAAGTCGAATTCTTCGTCGAAGACTTTAGCAATCTTCTCGTCGTTTTCCAGGTAGAAGTAGTTGGCGCCGCGCACCTGGAAGATTTTGTAGGCGAGGTCCTGTCCGAAATCTATGCCGACGCCGAAGGCGCCGAGCCCTATGCCCTTGGCCGCCGCGCCTTCGATCATGGGCATGAAACCTTCGGCAGTGGTGGCGCCGACGTTGGGACACGCGTCGGTCATAAGCAGCACGCGGGGGCTTTTTTCGGTTTCGCCGAGGTACTGGGCGACTTCTTCATAACCGAACTTGAGGCCGCTTTCGATGCTGGTGCCGCCGCCGGCCTGAATTCCCTTTGCTGTTTCAGCAGCGACGTTCTTTGCGGCATCCGTCATGACCTGCGACTTCATGGGGACCCAGGCCGTGTTGTTGAAGAGGACTATGGCCAGGCGGTCGTTTTCGCCGAGCCGGGCTATGAGGGTGCTGAGCGCCTTGCGCGTCGCTTCTATTTTGCCGCCCTGCATGGAGCCGGAGACGTCCACGACCACGGCGAGGTTCAGCGGCGGGCGGTGGAAGTCGAGGCGCTGCATGTCCACGCCGAAACCGATCTGCACGACGGCTTCGGGGCCGTCATGGCCGTAGCGCCTGGTCCATGCGAGGGAGGCGCTGGCATAGAGTTCGGCGTCGCCAGACATGAGGCCGTCGAGCGGAATGTCGTGTTCGCTGAGGAGACCTTCGGCAGTGAACATCGCCGGAGCCGGCACGCCGCCTTCGGCAATAAGCTTTCTGGCCTGGCCGATATCCTGCATACCGCCGGCGGTGATTCCCAGGCCGTCCATTCCAGGGGCCGCGCCGGCCGCCATCGGAGCCGCGGAAGCAAGAGCCATGCGTACGCCGCCGGCACGCGCATTGGCCGCGCCGAACAGCATGCCGCTTTTTTCTTCCATGACCTGAGTCGCGTCCGGATGCTCAACTTTTTTGCCGGCAGCGACTTCCGCCAGGTGGTCATGGAATTTCCTGGCCTGTTCCGAAAGGCCTTTGAGAAGATCTGCAGCCGGAGCCGAGCCGAAGGATTTCGGGCGAAGCGAAGGGATGGAGGATTCGGCGGGTTCTGCCGTGGAAGGCTCTGCGGCAGGGGCGTCTTCCTGAGCGGGTTCTTCTGCAACCGGCGGAGGAGCGACCTGCTGCCGCTGGTCTGCCGCCTGCGGCTGGTCCGTGGGGACGACCGGTTCGATAACGTTATTGGCGGGTTTTTCAGCGCATCCCGACAGGAAAATGAGGGCTGCCGCCGTAACTGCCGCCAGAGTAAATGTTTTCATTTTTCTGCTCATGCCAGGCTCCTCTGCGTCCGGTTCCATGTTTTAGACGCAGACATGGCTTTTGTGTTTCGGAAAAGGGGAGCCCATAATAAAAATTGACAAAATGAAGCCAATCCGTAGCAGTATATCGCCATACCTAACATCCTATACGACATAGACTTCCCGAACCAGTTTAGCAAAAACCGACACGACATGAAAAT
>JAFGGJ010000012.1 GCA_016930595.1 Planctomycetota bacterium | reverse complement strand
GGGACACGGGCGAAGTGCTGTATTCTTGCGAAGGCGTGAGACTCGATGATGCGCAGTGGGGCGTGGTGGAGGAAGCCCCGGCGGACTCCGACCGCTGGCGCACCATCGTCGCACGCGTCTCGCTGCCCGATGAGGTGGAAGTGGGAATCGCAACGCTGGGGCTTAACTATCCTGGAGCGAAGATGTTGCAGGAGATGTAAGAATAAATAGATTGCGTTGGTATCTGAGACAACCACTTATGCAGTGACGGAGATACTGAAATGCCTAGGTGTTTGGGATGTGCTTTGATTACCGCGCTGTGCGGGTTATTTTCAGTGGGCTGTGGTTGTGAAACGAAACAATCCGAGGATCTGCCACGGTCGCCGTCAGAAGGTATGATTCATCTTTTCACAGTAGAAAAGTCTTCTGAAGTTGCTTCGGCCGAGGAACTCACCTATTGCTTGGACGGTAAAAAAATAGGCACTGGTGCAAGCGGCGTTATCAAGCTGAAAAATATGGCATTCGCTCCGGGAACTGTGATTATCGTGGGCAGCATTGTTGCCCCGCCAAATTCGCAGACGATAGATATCATAGACAATACTCTCGGGCAGGTATGGGAGAATTGGCGAGATAGGGGATATGTACTCTGGTATTCAGGAGAAGGGGCTCTTTCGGATGTCAAATGGCCGATGGATGGCGGCAAGGTGCATTTTCTTGATTGGATAGACCTCCCTGATGACTGTGATCCGGAACACGTTCCTGTATACTTCGATGGTGTGTGTTTGGGTACAGGAACAAGCGCGGTGGCAAAACTACATCAAGTAGAACTTGAAAATGACGCAATAGTCTTTTGGAGTCAGCCCATCGTGCTACCAGAGGGCAGTCTCCCTCTAGCGCTGCCGCCTAATGGTTATGTTGATATTCTGGAAGAGTGGGAGAGACGGGGCGTCACTATGTGGGATGGTGTCAGTCAGGCACAAGTGGACCGGGCAGATTTACTGCGAGAGTCCCTCGAACAAAGTATTCGACGTGGTTCACGTCGACGCGGGGGCTTGGGTGTGGCAAACCAGCGAGATTCTTCAGACAAAACGCCTGCCGACAAAGCCGCTGAGGAGTGAGTCAACATCTAGTACAACATTTCGGCTCGCCGTCGATGCGGGACCTGTGCCAGGTGATTACTGTGGAACCGAACGTCTGGCTTGTGGGGGGAGACGTTTCAGGTGCGGATACGGGGAGGATTCCCGGCGCACGTGGACAATCTTGCGTTAACACTTACGGATGTCCGCCTATAGCCTGGAAGCGCCTTGAATGTTTTTCCCTTGAGCAGTAGGATTATCCCGCGGAATTGAACCTGCAGGAGTACAATTGGGTAATAAAAGAGCAGTGCGGGAGTTTCCCTTGTCTTCTGTCATACTTTTTGTCTCGATTGTTCTTGCCGTGTGGAGCGGCTTGAACGCTTATGTCTTATGGCGGATATCTTCCGTGCCGTTCGTCGCGGAACACGTCCCGCGTTGGCTCCTTATCACGGCGGGCGTGGCCTGCTGGGCGAGTTTCATCCTCGGCAGGTTCTCCAGCCGACTCGGCCTCTCCTCTCTTTCTTACGTACTGGACCTGGTGGGAGCGAACTGGGTCGGCATTCTCTTTCTCCTTTTCGTCTGCGTCCTCGCCGTTGACATTGTGACGGGGTTCGGTTTCTTCCTCAAACCCATGGCGCCGAAGCTCCGCTCCTGGGCGTTGCTGGCGGGCCTCCTGCTTTCGCTCATCGCTTTTGTGCAGGCTCTCCGGGCTCCCGTGATCCGGGATTATGAAGTCCGTCTTCACGGCCTGCCCGCCGATGCCGACGGCATGGTCATTGCAGCCGTTGCCGACACGCACGTGGGTACTATACCGGGAAAACGCTGGCTCGCGGGCCGTGTCGCACAGGTCGAATCGCTGAAGCCCGACATTGTCCTTGTCCTGGGCGATGTCGTTGAAGGTGACAGCCGGCTTGATCGTCAGCGGGACCTGATCCCCGTCCTTGGCCGGTTGTCGGCACCGCTTGGAGTATGGGCGGTGACAGGCAACCATGAGCATTACGCTGGCATGGATGCAGCGGTGCGTTTGTTCGAAGAAGCCGGGTTCCGCGTCCTCCGCAATGAATGGTGCGAAGTCCGCCCCGGCCTTGTCCTGGCGGGTGTCGATGACGGCGACGGCCACGGTCGGAACCCCGAACGCTCCCGGCGCGTCGCACGCGCCCTGGCGGACAGGCCTGCCGGCGTCCCGACCATATTCCTCACCCACAGGATTGTGGACCTCCACGAATTCGAGAATGCCGGCGTAGGTCTCTGCCTCAGCGGCCATACGCACGGCGGCCAGATCTGGCCCTTCGGATGCGTCGTCGGATCGATGAACCCCGTCGTTGCCGGCCGCCGGGACTCCGCCGGGACGGTGTTCATCGTTTCACGAGGTACCGGCACCTGGGGGCCTCGGATGCGGCTGTGGCGCCGCGGTGAAATACTCCGCATCATCCTGCGCTCTTCTCCGGCCGGCCCCCCGCCCGATCCGCCTGCCGGCCCCGCCCCTCTTCCTCACGCCCCGGGCGGTGTTTGACAGCACGCTGCCACCGTCTATAGTCGCACTCATGCCGCTTTTCAGGGAGTCTTGTTATGAGTATCAGGGAAGATGTCCGGGAACGCACCGCCCTCCTTGCCTCTGTGCCGGCCAATGTCGTTCCCGCCGCCGAGCCCCGGACTGTTGAAATCGCCGATGCCATCGCCTCCGGCACCATTTTTTTCTACGGTATAACCACCGTGGAGATCGGTCTTTCCGGCGTGGACTGGACCGGCATGCATATCCAGCACCAGGAATGGCCCGCACAGTTGAACCGCTTCATGTATCTCGGCCCCCTCGCTTCCGCCTACGGCGCCACGGCCGATGAAAAGTACGCCCGCGCCGCACGCGGCTATATCGAAGACTGGATCGCCGCCGGCGACTACCTCGGCCGCAGCGAATGCCGCACCCGCGACAACACCCTGAACCTCAGTATCCGGATGGGCTCCAGCGTCCACGCCGGCTGGGGCGGCGTGCTTCACGCCTTCCTCGACAGCCCTTCCTTCGATGACGATTTCCTCCGGACGGTGTTCCGCTCGCTAGACGGCCAGGCGGAATTCCTCATGCGCAACCTGAGCCCCATAAACAACTGGCGCATCTCGCAGCTCGACGCCCTCACCATGACCGCCCTGCGTTTCCCATGGCTCGAATACGCCGCCCCCATGCTCGAATGCGGCCGTACGGGTCTCCGCAACGCTCTCGCCACCCAGTTTCTCCCCGACGGCGTGCATTCGGAACGCACCGCGGGTTACCATTCCTGGATGACGCGCGTGGCGGAAAACTACTGCCTGCTGGGCAGGACGCTTCCCGAAGCCGACGTCAATGTTCGCCCGGATATTGTCCGCAAGGCGCTGGACTATGCCGTCCACGGGGTCCTCTGCGGCATCAATGACGCCACGGCCCCGCACACGGATTCCAGGACGGACGCCCTTATCGTGCGCCGCGGCGAATTCCTCGCCGCCGCCGGGCTCCCCGTCTCAGACCCCCCGCCTGACCAGGTCTTCCCCGACGCAGGTCAGGCTTTTGCGAGATCCGGCTTCGAAGACGGCGCCGAATACCTGGCATTCGACGCGTCGACCTGGGGCGGCGCACACTGCCATCTCAGCCGCCTCGGCTTCGCCTACAGGTTCGGCGGCAGAATGTTGATCGCCGACCCGGGCATCCTGGACTATGAAATGAGCAATCCGTACGCGTCTTACGGCAAGAGCACCAGGGCTCACAGCACCGTCAACGTCAACGGCCTGAACCAGTCCGACACCGACGCGTCTCTTCTCAATACCGTCTTCTCCGAACGAGCCTGCCTCTTTCACGGCCTCTACGAAGGCGGCTACTGGCGGAACGAGTTCTTCTGGGGGTTTCGCGACGGCCGGGGGCCGGGTGTTTTCGGCCGCCATGAACGGGTCCTGTTTCTCCTCAGAGGCCGCTACCTCCTCCTGCTGGATACCGTCAATACCGACGACTCGGCTCCGGTGCACAACTGTTTTCAGATGGGGCCGATGGACGGCTGGTCCCATGACGGATCCGCCCTTTCCTGGTGGTCCGAAAACGACGACGTCAACATCCTGCTGCAGGCGCTCGCGGTGCCCGAAGGAACCTCGATCGAATGTTTCGACGGTTCCGAAGACCCCTTGCGGGGATGGGTCGGCGTTCACGGCAACGACCACGTTCACGCCCCGCTCGTGCAGTTCACGTATCCGGGCGACCCGGGCCGGCCGGGAGTTTCCACGGTGCTGCTGGCGGCTCCCTTCGCCTCGAGCAGGCCGGAATACTCCGTCACGGACAGCGGTGACGCCATCGCGGGGTACGGGCACTATTTGTCCATTGCCGGGCCGGGCGGCACGGTGGACCACGTGGGCTGGACCAAGGACCTGGTTGTCCCGGTCGAACACGGGCCGTTCATGACGGACGCGACGTTCGTGTGGTGCAGGACGGCACCGGACGGTGCGCCGCGGGAATGCTTTGTCCTGAACGGAACGTATCTCAGGTTCCGGGGCGAAGTGCTGTTCCATTCAGAAGGATTGCCGCCCGCCAGCGGTATTATCCCGATTACTGCCGCAGGCAGATGACCGGCGGCCCCTCGCAGGGGCTGGCAATTTGACGCTGTGCTCCTCCTGCCTTCGGCAAGGAAGGTTTGCTTTCGCGCAAGAACAGGAACACTGATTATTCGGCGCGATAACGGCACAAGAGGAAGAGCGCCGTTTGCGCCTCCGATTTTTCAAAGACCCCATTAATCGCCGGCCGCGCATGGCACAATACGCCATGGCGGTCCGGGATCCCCGGGCAGGGGCCCTGCGCGAAAGAGATGCTCAATTGCCGAAGGCAGGGAGGGCGCAGCCCAATGGGGTGGTGTGGGGGGTTATTCGTGGAGCTGCTTCAGGCGGAGCTGCGCTTCGAAAAGCGGCCGGGTCTCGCCCGGAATATTCAACTCGACCGCCTTCCTGAAATGTACAATAGCCTCTTCTTTATCTCCATTACGCAAAGCCTTCTCGCCCTTCCAGTATTCAATGTCAGCCGTCCGGTACTTTACGAACCATTTCTCCTCTAACTCCCTTTCTGTGATACGGCCAAGAAGATATTCAGCCGGCGCGCTGACCCCCAAGCGCTCCCTGTATTCAGCAGCGGCTTCGAGATATTTTCTGGACATGCTTGCATCATCGCAGTACGCGCCTGCACACAACAGGCCTGTGCCGGCATCGGCGCGCTGGCCGGGGTATTCCGTCTTTGTGGATGCCAGAATTTTAACCGCATCCTGCAGCCTACCCATGGACAGCAATGTCAAACCCTGTTGGACCCGGGACTGGGAGAGAGACTCTTGATCCGAGTAGTCTTTCTCTGCTGATTCGAGCGTCTCGAGAGCTTCCTGAAATCTGCCCGCCGCACGCATGGCCATGCCTTGCGATATTCTTGCCTGGACGCATCCGAAGCCTTGGTCAGGGTAGTCCTTCTCAACGGACCTGAGCGTTTCAAGAGCCTTTTCATATTCGCCCGCGGACATAAGTATGCGGCCTTGCCACACCCTGGCTTCGGCACAACGAGCCCGCGCTCCGGGATATTCTTCTTCAATGGACTTGTATGCCCTGAAAGCTTCATCAAGCCTGCGCATGACTCGCAGTACGCGGCCCTTGTAAAAGCGCGCGTCTGCACAACAGTACTGGTTGCCGGGATAGTCCTTTTCAATGGAATCCAACAGCGCCAGCGCATCATCAAACCTGTTCATGTCATTCAGGATTATTGCCTGTTGTTGTGCAGCTGAACGAATCAAACCGGGCACATCGGGATATTTTTCCTTCACAGACTCCAATATCAGGAGCGCCTTGTCCTGCTGGCCTATCATGCTGTATGTCGAACCGCGGCGTACTCTGGCATCGGCGGCATGCCAGCGGCATGCGGCGTAGTCCCGCTCGATCCGTTCCAGCAGTTCCATCCCGTGTTCAACTTGTCCAAGCCGATATAAGCAAACCTTGGCGGCATCGCACAGCACCGAAGCTGCTGTATAATCGTCCTGGCCGGGCAGCTCGGCTGTGGCTTCATAAAGCAGGAGAGCGTCGGTGAAACGTGAACACTTGTTGAGTTCCTGTGCCGCGGCTAGCGGCCAGGCGCGGAGTTCCCATGCGGACGGGGCTGAAGGATTTTTGGCCACCGCGGAATGTATGAGTGCCGCTGCCCTGCTCGTATCACCGCGTTCAATCGCGGCATGCGCAAGCCCCATTACGGCGGGAGCGCGGAATTCGCCTTCGCTCACTTCGGGAAGATACTTTTCAGCGGAATCCAGTGCTTTCTTCAGGGCATCGGCGTCACGATCTTCCTCCGGCTTCTTTGACTCTTCACGTGCGATGGAAAGGTATGACAGCCCGGCCTTCAGCACGGCCTCTTCATACGTGACACCTTTCAGTGACGGCGCAAGTCTCAGGTACTCCTCTGCCGCTTTCTCATACTGGCCTACGCGGTAAAGCGTGTCTCCTCCGGAAAGCACCGGCACCAGTTCAGCCGGACGGCCCTTGTAAACTTTTACATCATCAAAATGCGCTCCCGCGCCCCAGGTGTATAGAGCTACACGGTCGCCTGTCTTTCCGAGGCCGAAGAGTTCTCTCCTCGCCAGGAAAGGCTTGCCGTCAACATATGCCTTCAGCCAGGTTTCGGTC
>JAFGGJ010000011.1 GCA_016930595.1 Planctomycetota bacterium | reverse complement strand
GCCAAACCCGCGCCGAATTGCGATCCTGTAGACGTTTTCGGGCCCTTTTCACGCGTGTGTCGTATACTCTTATAGTAGATTCGGACCCCTGGCACGGAATTTGCTGGCGGGACAGGACGTCTTTCGCCCGGAATGTTTTTGACCGCCTGCCGGAATACTGTACAATGCCGCCCGGCTTGAATCAATAGTGTGTCCGCAGGTTCATAATTGCCGGTTTCGGTTGGCTCAGCAAGGAGGAGAAATCATGGCTTACGACGTTATCATTGTCGGCGGCAGCGCCGCCGGGATAACCGCCGGGATAACCTGCCGGAGGCATTATCCGGGGAAATCGGTGCTGCTTATCCGCGCCGCCAAGCAGGTGCCTATACCATGCGGGATTCCTTACATATACGGCACGGTTGGATCGCCGGAAAAGAACCTGATTCCCGACGCCGTCCTGGAAAAGAACGGCATCGAATTCCTGGTGGACGAAGTGGAAGACATCGACAGGGAAGCGCGCGTGGTACGGACTCGGTCGGGCAAGACCGCGGAATACGACAAGCTGGTGCTCGCCACCGGGTCGCAGCCCGTGGTACCGCCCATCCCGGGAGTGGACAGGGAGAACGTTTATACCATCAGGAAGGACGTGCCCTACCTTGCGCAGCTCAAGGAACGCATGGACGTTTCGAAGAACCTTGTCATCGTGGGCGGCGGGTTCATCGGGGTGGAATTCGCCGACGAGTGCAGGAAGGGCAGGGACATCAGCGTGACCATAGTGGAAATGCTGCCCATGTGCCTGGCCATAGCGTTCGACGAAGGGGCGTGTTCCACGGTAGAAGAGATATTGACGGGATCAGGGGTCAAGGTTCTTACTGGCACCAAGGTCAGTTCGTTCGAGGGTGCGGACGGGAAAGTGGAAAAGGTCATGCTGGCCGGCGGGCAGGAAATACCGGCGGACCTGGTGATACTGGCGATAGGCGCCGGCCCGAACGCCGCCCTGGCAAAGAAGGCGGGACTGGAGCTGGGACCGCACAAGGCCATCCAGGTGGACCGGCACATGCGGACGTCGGACGAGAACATCTTTGCGTGCGGGGACTGCGTGGAAACGCTGAGTTTCTTCACGGGGAAGTCGACGGCGCTGAAGCTGGCATCCATATCGACGATGCAGGCGCGCATTGCCGGGGCGAACCTGTTCGGCAACCGGAGGGAGAATCCCGGGGCGATAGGGGTCTATTCGACGGTGGTGAACGGGAAGTGTTTTGCGACGGCGGGGCTGACCGAGGGTGCGGCGCGGGAGATGGGCTACGAAGTGGTGACGGGGGAAGCGGGGGGGCCGAACCGCCATCCCGGAGGGATGCCCGGTGCGCAGGATCTGACGGTGCGCCTGATATGCGAGAAGCCGTCAGGAAGGCTCCTGGGAGGGCAGGTATACGGCGCCGAAAGCGGCGGCGAGCTCATAAACGCGGTGGGCGCCTGTATTTCGACGAGGCTGACTGCGGACGCCCTGGCGCTCTTCCAACTCGGGACCCACCCTGCGCTTACGGCATCGCCCATTGCCTACCAGCTGGTGAACGCCGCCGAACAGGCCGTCAAGCAACTGCACGCCTAGTTCCCATTACCCGGGCGCTGCCGGCTATTTGCCGCGAGGCGCGATGACAACGGGAAGACGAGGGCCGTCGGTAATTCTCATCCGGCAGTGAACAGCACGTTGCTTCAGCGGTTGTCCTCGGACAATTCGGCAACAGGTATTTGCTTCATGGTGCCATCGTGGAGTTTTACGAGGACAGCGTCTTTGAGCCGGACGACAATTTTCCCATTCACGACGTCGCCGTTTTTCAGTTTCAGAACGTTTGTTTCGCCGGAGGCGGGCGTGGGCGTGGGTTTCTGTGCCGCCTTGAATTCCGCGTCCACGGTGCTGGGAGAATGGCCCTGCCACCATTCAGGGATCGCAAGGGCTTTGTCTTCGGTTTTTTCAAGGGCGGCACTGACGAGCCTGCCGAGCACCGGAGCGGCCCGGCCCGGGTTGTGTGTTACGTACGTTCTGACATAGGTACCATCGCCGAAGCTGCTTTCGCTGGTTGAAGGCGGCCTGAATTCCCACCAGAGTTTGCGTTGATCATCCGACAGTTCTTTGAGTCGAGCGACGATTTCGGGAACGGCGATTTCCGGCGCCCCTTGCAGTATCCGTGCCGCGTTGCCAACGTCGTGTATTTCTTTTGACTGCAACGCCCGGAGCAGGCCGCAGGCCAGCAGCCGCCGGGAGCCATCGTCGCGGGTAGAATTGCAGAGGCGAGTGAGTGTCCAGCGGCTGTGTTCCACAAAGCCCATCCCCCGGAGGTGCATCCACATGTAGCTCGGCTGGTCCTTGTTTTCACCGCTCATCCAGCAGGCGTCATAATCCGAGAGCCGCTCGAAGAGTGCGGGAACAATAATCCCGGCATGATCGGGCCGGGTTGCGGCCCAGCCGCCAAGGAAGTAGAGTGCGTTGATGCGAAGGAAGTTTTCTTCCGCCATGAGCCGGACGGCAGCTTCGATATCCGCCTTTTCAGGGGGACCATAGGCGGCGGCCAGGGCGGCCCAACCTCGTTCGGCATTCCAGTGTCCCTGGCCCTGGTGTCGTGTACCGCTGCCGAGGTCCCGTGACGCCTTATCCCACGCCTGCCCGGGATCGCCGTCTCCGCCAAGCGGATATTTCCATCGCGAGGCGGCCAATATTGTTCCGAGGTCATCCTCATAATGCTGGCCAGTGGCAAGGGAATAGCAGCAGGCCCTGAGATCGGCGCCGGCCGGGCGCCAGTCGGTATGCATGAGTGCCGCCAGAAGCCGGCAGGCCTGTCGGGGCCGGACAAGCGTCGCCTGCGCTTTTGCCATTGTCGCGAACTCGCCACTGCCGCTTTTGTAGGTCTTGCCGAGGTAGCTATGCCAAGCCCGGCGTTCCGGAGCGGCGAGTTTTGATTCATCGACCTTCCGCGCAGCCTGCAGGGCCGACGTGAAGTTGTCCACCAGGAAGCTCTGCCAGTTGCGGTGGCCGCCCAGCGCCGATATAGCATTACTGACGAGTGCCGGCGATACCTTGTCATCGTCGCGTTCGCTGGCGACCAGTTCCTTGCCCCGTTGCAGAAGCGCCGGCAGAGCGCGCTTGTCACCGATACAGGCGAAGGTCATTACCTCTCTGTAGTTCAGTGCCGGGCGCTTGTCTTCCACGTCGGCCGTTCGCACGCGCTTGAGAAGTGCCGGTACGGCTGAGCATGCGGCCGGCCCGAGTGCGGCCAGGGTCCACATGGCGTCGGCCCTGGGTTCCTCCCGGCGGCATTCTGCAGCCACCAATCCGACAAGGGCCTGAACAGAGCGTTCGGTATAAGGCGGCAAACGTTCCGGGTCCGCGAGCGGTCGCCAGTCCCGATTGTAGAAGTTCCCACTCCACCATCGGTCGCCAAGTTCCGGTGCGGAGTCCAGAAGCACGGAAACTGCCAGGGGTACGACGGCGCTGTCGGGATTGCCGTCCTGCAGGAGGTCCTCTCCCAGGCGCAGAAGGCGGCAGGCCCTGATTTTACGCTCGCGTCCTTCGCAGGAAGCAGTAATATCGGCGAGCGTTTCCGCCACGGGCCGCCCGTGGTCCAGAGTTCGAGCATAGTCGGCGAGGGCTTCGAAGGCCGCCACATTGCCGTCATCTGTTTTTTTGACGACCCGCAAGATATCGTAGGCGCTACTGTCAGGGCTGCGAGCATGCTCCCGCTCCGCCAGGTACAGCGCCATGATAAGCGGCGCGTCGGGGACATGGAGCTTGTGTACTTCCATCAGATTGAAGAGAGGACCGGGCCACGGGCCAAGCGACGGATTGTAAAGCACCCTGGCCAGCACGGACGGGGCGGCCTCCCGCACATCGTTCCATTCCAGTCTATGGTCGGTGCCGTCAGCCGTACGGAACACCAGCCATCTCTTTTTCTGCAGCGAGATGAGCCGACCTTCCAGCCTGTGGCCGTCCCGCGTCACCAGGAAGTCAGTTTCTCCGGACCAATTGCGATTGCGCAGTGCAGCAGAAAGCTTTTTTGTCTTTTCAATACGCGTCCGCCATTCCATGTCGAGGGAAGGAGCTTCATGGTCGGACGGCGAAGACACAGACGACGTCCCGGAGGGTTCCTGCTGGTGTGATTCGGCTGACGCCGTCGGTTCCTGCCGCCCGGCAGGCGCGACATCGCGGACGACCGAAGCGACCTGGTTTCGAGAAAATCGCTTCAGCGTGCGAGTCTCACCCTCCCGGACCTGAATGACGACCTCATCCGCCCAGTCGGCCACAACCTTGCCGGGGACTTCGGTGCCGTCGGTGAGCCTGACAACGTCCTGCGCCACGCATGGCGAGCACGCCAGGAGCGCGATAACCATGGTTCTGAGAACCATTTTTGCCACGCCCTCTCCCTTTCTTTCCTCAGGCATTTATGATATGGCACGCGCAGTGCGGCGCAAGTACGTCCATGGGTGCTTCGGCCCGGCCGGATGCGGAGAAGGAGGCGCGACGTTTCGCCAGTGCCGGCGACAGCGCCTGAGAGCGCCCACCGGCCGGCGACCCGGAGGCCGAAGCGGCAGCTTGCGGTTGCGGGCGGCAAAGGTATAATCCCGGCCCGAGGGAGGAATATCATGCAGGACGAGATGCCGGAAGGCGGGGAGCGGGAAGACGGTGCAGGGGAGGACGGTGCGGCGACGCCCGCAGCGGGGATCCCGCTCGAAGAAGGTCGCGGCGAAGAAGCCGGAGAAGGAAGGGAGCCCGAGCCGGCAGACGACGAGATGTTCGAGGATATTCCGGCGGAGGATGAGACTGGCGCTGCCGAAGCCGGCGAAGGCGGGCAGGCGGAGGAGGAGGGAGGGGAAGCGGAAATCACCAGGGCGGAGGATGTGCAGGCCGAGGTGCTGCCCGTGGTGGCCAAGCAGACGAAATACTGTCCCTTCTGCGGGGAGGAAATCCTGGCGGTGGCGAGGAAGTGCAAGCACTGCGGGGAATTCCTGGATGCGACGGCGAGGGCGGCGGCCGGGGGTGCGGGACACGGTGCGCCGGTGGTGGTGCAGGTGCCGCAGCAGGTACAGGGTGGCGCGCCGCACGCCGGGCTGGGGCGGGAGCTGGCGACGGGCCTGATAGCGACAAAGAGCTACGTGGGCCCCGCGTTCCTGACCCTGATACTCTACTGGCTGGGATATCTCCCCGGACTCATAGCAAACATCCTGTGGCTGTCGTCGGCGAAGCGCGACGAGCGGATAGCGGGAGTGCCGATGTCGGGGAAGGGGTGCCTGACGTTCCTGATCTGGGTGCACCTGTGGATACCGCTGATACTGCTGGGGCTGGCGCTGATAGGACTGGCCATAATAGCAGTGGTCGGAGCGGTGACGGGGGTGTCATATATGGACAGTATACAGAAATACTTCTAGCAGCCCCCACCCACCCCAGCGCCTGCGGCCCTCTGCCTTCGGCAATAGAGCGTTTTTCGCGCGCAAGCCCCCCAGCGCCAGCGCGCCTGCCGGCGAGGTGGGTTGTTGCCGCCGGGTGGAGCGGCGGTACAATACCGGCGGGGCAGGGAATGAAAGGTGCGGAGAAGCGGAAAGCCGCCGCATCCCGGGGACAAAGGAGGAATCTTGGCGGAGAGTTTCCTGCTGGGAGACGACGAAGAGCCCGGGTTGGAGCCCGAAGAGGAGGCGGAAGGGGACGCCGCGGCGCGGCCCGAGCAGGAGCGCGGAAGGGGACGGGAGAGGTCGGCGCTGCTGGACACGGGGATGCTGGAGCGGCTGCCGTTCGTCGAGGAAGGGGTGTCCGAGGGCGGAGCGGAGGAGGCGGCGGCGGGCGAGTACGATATAGACTACGCGCAGCCGATGGCCGGGGCGGGGCAAGGAGCGGGGGTCTACGAGACGGTTTCCAGCGGGGAAAGCTACACGGCGAGGGCGTTTTTCACGCTGCTGCTGTACTGGGTGGGATACCTGCCCGGGCTGATAGCGAACATGGTATGGCTGTCTGCGGCGAGGCGGGAGCAGAGGGACTACGGCGGGGACGTGAAGGGGAAAGGGTGCCTGACGTTGCTGATCTGGGTGCACCTCTGGATACCGCTGTGCCTGGCGCTGGTGCTGACAGTGGCGGCGTACGTTTCGGGCAGGTCCATAGTGGACGAAGCGGTAAAGTATTACCGGGCGGTGCTGGAGTACGTGCAGAAGACGGCTCAGTAGCCGCGCCGGCCGGGCATTGACCGCCGGCCT
Organism: Planctomycetota bacterium; assembly: GCA_016930595.1. GTDB lineage: Bacteria > Planctomycetota > SZUA-567 > JAFGGJ01 > JAFGGJ01 > JAFGGJ01. The sequence continues at coordinate 36,547 of JAFGGJ010000011.1, read as the reverse complement.
TTTCCGCCCGGACGCAAAACACAATGCAATGGACTTGAAGAGGAATTCCACGGAGACGGAGGAGAACAATGACCGGCCGGGAGCGGATCGCGGCGGTGTTCGAAGGTCGGGAGCCAGACCGGCCTCCGGTGATGCACATAAGTTTTTCGAGCAGGGTGGCGTCGAGGATACTGGGCAGGGAGGCGTATGTCGGGGGCGGGATACAGCAGTGGCGCGAAGCGGCGGCGCTGTGGTGCGGTGCCGACGCGCACGCGGAATTCCTGGAGAAGACGCGGCGCGACGCCCTGGACATAGCGCTTGCGTGCGGGCACGACATGGTGAGGCCGTCGTACTGGCGCGACAGGAGGCGTCCGGCGGAGCGGATAGACGAACATACGTTCCGGTACGAAGAGGAGGACGGGGCGTGGGAGGTGAAGCGGCTGGATCCCGCGACCGAATTGTACAACACGGTGGAATCATCGCCGAGAGAGCAGAAAACGCTGGAAACCCTGGAGCGGGAGGTGGAGAAGGCGGAAGCGGCCGCCGAGGCGTACAGGCCGGCGGAGGGGGATTTCGGGGACATAAGTTTTATGCTGGAGAACGCAGGGGACATGGCGATACGGTCGCCGGGGCCGTGGACATCGATACCGGTGGACGAGGCGGCGTGGCTGGAAGCCGCCCTGCTGGCCCCGGAACTGGTGGGGCGGCTGCTGGACGCCCAGGCGAAGGAATCGGTGAAGAACGTCCGGGTGCTGGCGGGGATGGGGATGAAGTATTTCTTCGGCGGGGGCGATTTTGCATCGAACCACGGGCCGATGTATTCTCCGGGGGTGTTCCACGAGCTGATGCTGCCGCGGCTGCAGGAGATATCGCGTGCGTGCAGGGAGGCGGGGGGGTACCATCTCTTCGGGACGGACGGCAACGTGTGGGCGGTGGCGGAGGACATGTACGGGGCGTCGGGGATAGCGGCGCACTACGAGTTCGACAGGCGCGCGGGGATGAACCCGGTGGAAGTGCACGGGAAATACCCGGAGCTCGTGATGATAGGGAACATTTCAAGCTACACGCTGCACACGGGGAAGCCGGGGGACGTCGAGCGCGAGGTGAAGGAGTGCATCGACGAGGCGCGTCTGACGAACAAGGTGGTGACGGGGTGTTCGAACATAGTGATATCGGAGACGCCGCCGGAGAACGTGGACGCGATGCTGAACGCGATAGCGAAACACGCGTGAGTGCGGACGCCGGCCGGGGGCACAACTGGACGGCAGGAGGCAGCAGATGCACGAGACGAGCGACCTGAGAAGCGATACCGTGACGAAGCCGACGGAGAAGATGAAACGGGCGGGGATGACCGCGGAACTCGGCGACGACGTGATGCGCGACGACAAGACGACGATCCTGCTGGAAAAGACGGCGGCGGAGATAACGGGGAAAGAGGACGCCCTGTTCGTGACTTCCGGGACACAGGGGAACCTGCTGGCGCTGAGCGTGCATTCGGAGCCCGGCAGCGAGATCATAATGGACGAGCAGAGCCACACGTTCGTGCACGAGCAGGGCGGAGTGGCGCGGATAGCGTTGTGCCAGCCGGTGACACTGCCCATGAAGCGCGGGATGATGGACCTGGACAGGGTGAGGGAGAAGGTCAGAGCGGAGGACATCCATCACCCGAGGACGAGCGTGATCGAGTGCGAGAACACGCACAACCGGGCCGGCGGGGTGCCGCTGGAGATGGAATACCTGAAGGGCCTGCGGCGGATAGCGGACGAGTGCGGGGCGAAGGTCCACATGGACGGGGCGAGGATATTCAACGCGTCGGTGGCGACGGGGATCGCGGTGAAGGAGTACGCTGCGGAGGCGGACAGCGTGATGTTCTGCCTGTCGAAGGGGCTCTGCTGCCCCATCGGATCGATACTCGCAGGGCCGGCGGAGTTCGTAGCGAAGGCGCGCAGGATGCGCAAGGTGCTGGGGGGAGGGATGCGGCAGGTGGGTTTCATAGCGGCGGCCGGGATAGTGGCGCTGGAGGAGATGGTGGAAAGGCTGGCGGAGGACCACCGGCGTGCGCGGGTCCTGGGGGAGGCCGTCGCCGGGATGCCGGGGCTGTCGGTGGACCTGGAGAGCGTCCGGACGAACATGGTGTATTTCAGCGTGGAGAAAGGACCGGCGTCGGAACTGGTGGAAAGGCTGGCGGCTGAGAAGGTGCTGTGCTTCGCCGAGGGGGACAACAGGCAGATCAGGATGGTGTGCCACAAGGACGTGGACGACGACGACATCGACCGTGCGGTGGAGGCGCTGAAGAAGGCGGTGTAGCCCGGAACGGAAGGCGGAGACGGGGGGCCGTGATCAGAGGAGATTGCGGGAGCGCATCCAGTCGACGGCGCGTGCGACGGAGGTTTCCGGGGTGAACTTCGGTTCGTAGCCGAGTGCGGAGCGGGCGGCGGAGATATCCGGGCACATGTGGGCTTCGTGGTGGAAACGCAGGGAAGGGTCGCTGCCCGCGGCCGTCTCAAAATCATCCCACGAACCGTGCCTGACGGGGATGTCCACGCCGTAGCAGCGGCCGTAAATTTTCAGGAGTTCATTGTAGGAGACGGCGAAAGCGGAGCCGGCGTTGAAGATGCGGCCGGCCGAGGCTTGGGGATTTTCGGCAGCGAGGGCGAAGACTTCGGCGACGTCTTCGGCGTCCGACGGTCCGACAAGGGCGGTTCCGCCGGCCGGGAGGACGATTTCGCCGCCCGCGGCCATTCTGCGGTGGACTTCAATATCGCGTCCGCCGTAGGGTTCCAGGGGGATCTTGCCGGGGCCGGCGATGTTCGGGGGCATGACCGCGCTGACAGGAGGGCCGGAAGCGTCCCGAACGAGGCTGACGAGGTCCGCGTAGCGGTCGCGGTAGCCGGGCCAGGGGGCCGGGGCGTCGAACAGTTCGGGCGTGGGGACGACGGAAGGGACGCCGTACATCCACAGCGAGCCGGTGAGGATGACGTGGTCGACCGAAGAGGGGCAGGACCGGAGGACGGCGGGGGCGTTTTTCGAGAGGATATCGATGACGACACGGGGCCGGACATCGTCGAGGAAGGAGCGCCGGGCGTCATTGCTGCAGAGGTCGTTATAGTCGGCGGCGACGTGGCGGTGAGGAAGGGCGGCCCACGATTCGTGGTCGGGAACCGGGCGGCGCCCCCTGGAGACCACCGTTACGTCACAGCCGGTCCGGACCAGCCGCGGGACAAGGAAACCGCCGATGTGACCGTAGCCGCCGATTACGACGACGCTGCAGCCGGGCTGCATATCGACCTCATTTCCAGCAGGACACAAAGTAGTCCTGCGCCAAGCATCGGACGGCACACGCCCCCGGGGCGAGTTCAGCAAAGACGCGGGCCAGGTGGGCCCTGCGGTACTGGTGGAGGTAGGTGCGGCGGCGGTAGAGGAACTTTCTGAGGAGAGGGAAGAGGCCGTCGGCCGCGGGGAAACTGAAGAAGGCGGCGCGGCGAGCAAGAGACAAAGCTTTGCGGCAGAAAGGAGCGGCGTCCCTGACGTAGTCCATGACGCCCATGACGACCACGTAGTCGAAGGCGGAGGGTGGATTGAAGGAATCGAGGCCGCAGCGGATGAAATCGCAGCGGCCGGCGATTCCGGCGGCTTCAGCGTGTTTTCTGGCCAGGACGAGCATTTCTTCGGCTATATCGATGCCGACGACGTGCGAGGCGCCGGCGAGGGCGAGTGCGGTGGAATAGCGGCCCGGACCGCAGCCGATATCGAGGACGGACATGTTTTCCAGGGGCCGGCAGCCGGCGAGGACCGCGTTGAACCGCAGCCGCATGCTCCTGCGCAGGCAGGCGTCCAGGAACCTGCGGACGGGGCGGCGTTTGCCGTATATGGAGTCGAAGCCCCGGGCGTAATCGTTGAAGAAATCGCCGGTTCCCCTGGCGGCGGTGGGCATGGACGGATTCCCCTTTCCCGCCGGTCAATCCTGCCCGATGAGGCTCAGGAAGCGCCGCGCGTCGTCGTCGCCGCCGACGACGCTGCCGTAGTGCATGGGGACGGCTTTTCGTGCGCCGATGAGGCGGAAGGCTTCTGCGGCTTCTTCGGCGTCCATGGTGTAGGTGCCGCCGACGGGGAGGAGTGCGACGTCGACGCCGAGGCCTTCCATTTCGGGGACGAGGTCGCTGTCGCCGGTATGGTAGACGGATTCGCCGCCGATGTAGACGATATAACCCACCCAGTTGCTGGACCTGGGATGGAAGCGCTTGGAGGGATTGTACGCGGGGACAGTGCGGACTTTAATGCCGGCAGCGTCGTATTCGTTGCCGGGGGAGACGATGCGGACGTCTGAGCCGGGGGATATCTTGCCCGCGCAGTCGGCGGTCGCCAGGATGACGGAGTCGTCGCCGGTGATGCGGGCCACGTCGCCGGGTGAGCAGTGGTCGTAGTGTCCGTGGGTGACAAGAACGAGGTCGGCGACGGGCAGGGAAGTTTCATGGAGGTCGTAGGGGTCGATGTAGACGTTCCTGGAGCCGTCGGAGAGCAGAAAAGCGGCGTGTCCGAGCCAGCGGATATCGGCGGGCATGGGAGCTCCTTTCTTGAAAGGCCGGTTTCCCGTGGGATGCCGGCGGGAACTGTTAGGGAGCAGCAGGTATTATCGCGTATCGGCGTAATGTGTAAACCGAAAACAGAACGGTGGTTCCGGAGTGTTCAGAAAGCTTCGGGTAATCTTCTGCCCGCGAAGATTTGAACAGGACCGGAAAGAGTTCTGGTGTATGTTCGGGAGAGCGTGAAGTGCATGGGCGGCGGGTTCAGAAACCTACTTCAGCGCGTATACCGATCATGAAAGTGCGGCCCAGCGCCGGGAAGGAATACACCGGTTCGTAGTAGTCATCGGCGATGTTTTCGCAGCGTGCGAAGACGGTCATGTTTTCGGCGGCCTTCCATTCGACGAAGGCGTCGAAACGGGTGTAACCGTCCATGGTTATGGTGGCGTAAGTTTCGTCCAGGTCCTGCCATTCGCCGACTTTGACGGCGGAAAGGCCGACGGCGAGCTTGTCAGAGGGCGAGTATTCGGCGGAAAGGGAGGCGGTCAGGGCCGGACGGCGGAGGAGTTCCGTGCCGGTGGAATCTTGGGCGGAGGAGGTGGTAAGGGCGGCCTTGAGGGAAAACGGCAGGTTTTCAGACCGGAAGGAACAGCTTGCTTCGACGCCGGAAGATTCGGCTTCGCCGATGTTCTGGAAGGTGAAGGACATCATGTCGAACTTGACCATGTTATCGAAACTGTTGCTGTAATAGACGATGCTGCCGGAGACGCCGGACGCCGGGAAGGCGAAGTCGAAGCCCGCATCAAAACCGAGGTTTTCTTCGACTTGGAGGCTGGGATTGCCGCTGAAGGGGTAGTAGAGTTCGCTGTAGGAGGGGCAGCGGAAGGCTTTGCCGATGCTGCCGCGCAGTGCGAGGTTGTTTTCGGGGCCGAAGCGCTGGACCGCGCTGAGCCTGCAGGAAGTGAATTCGCCGAACTGGGAGTTGTCTTCCAGGCGTGCGCCTGCGGTGACTGCGGACGTGCCCCGGGCGGGGACGAAATGGTATTCCGCAAAGACGGCGGAATTGAACCTGCCGGCGTCGATATCGGAGCCCCACCGCGTGTCGACTTCCTTGAAGGAGTCGTCGAGGTATTCGAATCCCACGAGGAGGCGGCCCTGGCGCCGGCGGTCGAGCAGGAATTCGTTCGAGACGTTCACCTGGCTCCTGTTGAGGCGCATATCGGTTGTTCCCGCAGGGGTGAAGCCCGAAGTGTCATTCGGTGCGACGCTTTCGTAGAACCTGTTGAAGCGGAAGGCGCCGGCGGTGAGTTTAAGGGTGTATCTTTCGCCGAAGAACCTGCCGAGGGTTGCGCTGCCGAGAGCATCTTCACCGAGAATGCGGTCATTGGGGTCGAGGAACGTACCTGGCACTCCGGGGCCCATGGCCGTCGAGTTGTTCGTGTACCAACCGGACTCGACGGAGTTCGAACGGTAGACCACGGTAAGTTCGGTCGACCCCCCGGGAGTAAAATCCCCCCTCCCGAACACAGTTTCCTGCCTGTAGTCGCTGTTTGGCACCGTGCCGCCGAAGCAATAGGTATCGACCCCCAGTGCCAGGGCGGCGGGGCCTTCGCTGCCGGAATAGGTGACGGCGTTACGGCAGGAGCCCCAGGAACCGGTGTGCATGGTGCCGGTGAGGTGCCATGGGCCTTCACCCCGCATTGTCTGAGCGCTGACGGTGCCGGTCATTGCATCCGAGCCGTAAAGCATTGAGCCGGTGCCTCTTACGATTTCAACAACGCCGTTTCCCGCCGAGGTTATACGGCCGAAGTCGAGGTAGCTGTCCTGGTCGTTGACGCGAATGCCGTCCTGGAGGAGGAGGGTATGATCGGATTCGCCGCCGCGCGTGAAGAGAGAGGTCTGCTGGCCCGGGGTGCCCTGTGGAGCAAAGCGCATGCCGGGCACTTTTTCCATGATTCTGGCCGATTCCGGCGTCATGGCGCGGTCCGCGTCCTGTGGGAGGATCACGTCGACGGAAGAGGCGGTTTCCCAGACGGGGGTTTCGAGCCGGGTGGCGGTCACGACGATTGTTTCGGGTTCGTCGTCGTCGGCCGTCGGGAGGTCGGGGACCCGGATATCCGGTGGAGAGGCTTCCTGCGGGGAGGCGGGGAGGCAGGAAAAGGCGGCAAGGAACACAAGGGATGCGGTAATGAGGAACTTTCTCACGGCGGACCGTCCTTTCATACAAATGCGGCGCGGTCCGCGTAAGCCGTATGGCATGCAGTCCGCCGGATGCGGACACTGCAAGCCGGGCAACGCCCTGCCTCTTCCGCCTTCTTGCCGAGGCGGTAAGGACGGGTCCGGGGCAGGTCTTCTGGCTTCCGGCCGGAAAAGTCTTCCGTCACCGGCCCTTCCCGGGCTGAACCCGGTGGGCGTATCGGTACGGGGTCCGGAGACCCCGCCGGTTACAGCTGCGGCCACAGCGGCGGATTCGCACCGCCTTCCCTATTCTCCCGAAAAAATCGGGCACCACGGACCATGCCGCTTGTAATTTGCTTTTTTATAGTTTGAACGCGGGCCCATGTCAAGGCCTAAACGATGAGGCGGCATCAAATTCGGGGTTCAGACGGCCTGCTCCTTGACGGCCACGGGTTTTCCGGATTCGGCCGATTTCCAGATGGCTTCGGTGAGCTCGATGGTGCGGAGGCCGCACAGCGGGGGAGCGAGAGGTTCTTCGGTTCCACGGATGGCGGCGATGAAATTCTGATCGGCGGAGGTGGATCCGTAGCGGAAGTCGTCGATGCGGCTGATTTCCCGGCGGTTATCCCAGCGGAGTTCGCCGTTACGGATCATGAAGACGCCTTCGTCGCCGGCGACGGTGATGTCTTCGTAGAACCTGGGGCAGTTGCCGACGATGCTGATGGTGCCGAGGGCGCCGTTGCGGAACTTGATGGAGGTGGCGGAGTTGATGTCCACTTCGGCGTCGAAATTTTCGATGAAGCCGAAGACTTCAGCGGCCTTGAGGCCGGTGGCATAGAGGATGATGTCGATGAGGTGCGAGCCGGAATCGTTTAGCTGGCCGCCGCAGGAGATCTCCTTGACCTGACGCCAGGCGCCGCGCGTCCCGCGAAGCCAGTCCTGCCCCTGGAAGGCGCAGACGTACTGGACTTCGCCGAGGCGGCCGGCCTGTATGGCCGACTTGACGTACTGGAAAACGCCCTGGGTATGGCGCTGGTAGGAGATGGAAACGACCTTGCCGGACTTCTTCTGTTTTTTAAGGACGTCGACGGCGTGTTCGGTTGTGCAGACCATGGGTTTTTCGGTGAGGACGTGGAGGCCGCGTTCGAGGGAAGCCATGATCTGTTCATGGTGGACGTTGTGCGGGGAGTTTATCTGGACGGCGTCGAGTTCGACCTTGTCGAGAGCGTCCCTGTAGTCGGCGAAGGAGGGAGCGTTCGCCACGGCGGGGTTGTGGGCTTTGATTTTATCGAGGTTTCCTGCGGCTGGTTCGACAAGGGCGGCGATTTCCACTCCCGGAACGGCCAGGAGTCTATCGACGTGTCCCCGTGCGATTCCGCCGCAACCGATAATTGCCACACGAACGGTGTCGGGCATGGCAAGATCCTTTCCTGAAGAAGTCCGTGCACGGCTGTCGGCGGAGCGAACCGTTTCGCCCGGCGTTCGGTCGGCAACAGACCTTCGGCGAGGACGTAGTTATCACCGGCCGCGAGCGTGTCAAGACTAATGAGGGAAATTTTTCAGTTTTCAGGGACGGCATGCCGATAACAATCCGTGTATCCGGGCTCTAACAGGTAGGAGTGCGAAGGTGAATTACACTCCAAAGCAGTTGAAGATAATGCAATACATTTCCAAGACGAACCAGGACAAGGGGTATTCGCCCACCCTGGGGGAGATAGCGGAAATGCTGAACGTAAGCACTCCGACGGTGTACGAGCACATCTGTGCGCTGGAGAAGAAGGGTGCGCTGAGGCGCCGGCGCTACGAGGCGCGCAGCCTGGAAGTGCTTGACGAACGATTTCTGCCGACCGAGCACGGGGAGAAGGCATCGCAGATAGAGATATCCGGGCGGGTATTGTCGGGAGGGTGGGTATACGTGACGGAGCGTCCGCAGAAAGTGTCCCTGCCGTCGCTGTTCGGGGTGGGGGAAGCGGCGACGCTGCTGGAAGTGGTGGGGGATTTCATGGCGTCCGAGGGGCTGAAGGACGGAGATATCCTCGTGGTGGAGCGGTCGTCCGAGGCGCCGGAAGGAAGCCTGGTGGTTGTGCATTCGGGGGACGGGCGCGTGGTATTGAAGCGCAATTCGGCCGATGGGGCCGAGGGTGGTTCGGTTGCGGTGGACAAGAAGGTGCACGTATCCGGCGTCGTCACGGCCCTTGTCAGGAGATTCCGTTGACGGTGATAGGGCGTTTTGCCGGCAATTACTTTCGAGTTCGCGGCCTTGGCGCGGTTGGCGACCTGATGTTATTCGTCTTTCTGGCCGGCATAGCGGTGGTCCTGCTCGGGTGCATATAGCTCCCGAGCGGGACATTGGAGTTGCCCCGGCCCTTGAGTTGCAGTAAACTTAGCGGGGAAAGGGGTATCGCCGGCGTATGGACCTGTCTTGCCCATACTGCGGCAGGGCTTTTGTTGTGCCCCCGCACCGTGAGAAAGAGCCTGCGCACCAGTGTCCCAATTGCGGTGCGAGCATCAAGGCGCGCGCGAAGGAAGAAAGCAAGGGGTCCGGCGTAAAGAGGGCCCGGTCGCACATAGCGCTGACACAGAGTTACCACAAGAAGTTTCCCGACCACAGGATTACACCGGCGGAGTGCGAGGTTGTCCAGGAGATATCCAGGAGGGGCGCCGGGATAAGCTATCTTGCCCGGCATCCGGAAGTGGAAGACTACGTCACGGTAAAGGCGTTCATACCGGAGTATTCGGTATCGGAAGAAGTAACGGGGCGATGGACGCGCGTGAGCCGGCTGGCGGAGGATCTGAAGCACCCGAGATTCGCCAAGGTGCTGGGCGTGGGCATAATGGAAGGCGTTCCCTGCGTGGTCAGGGAGTACGTCGAGGGGAAGACGCTGGCCGAGATGATGTACGAAGGCGCCCTGGATCTGCGCCAGGGCCTGTTCTACCTGGGCCAGGTGCTCGAAGCGATTGAAGACGCCCACAGCAGGCGCGTGGTGCACGGCAACATCAAGCCGAGCAACATAATTATCGACACGCGCGGCCGGGCGATGATAGCCGACCCGGGGCTGTATCCTCCACGGGATGCGCCGGACACGGCAGACCATTTCGTGGCATCGCTGCCGTACATGGCGCCCGAACTGCTGAGCGGGGACGAGCCTCCGCAGCCCACGGTGGACGTATATTCCGCCGCTGCGGTGTTGTATGACATAGCGGCGAACAAGCCTCCGTTCGTGGCGAACACGATTGCGCAGGTACGGCAGAACATTCTGTCGGGCGATTACACGGCCCCGCGGCAACTGAACCCCAAGACGTCCAAGCTTGTGGAGCATCTCATAAAGCAGAGCCTGTGCGTCGAGCCGATACAGCGTTATGCCAGTGCGCATTCGCTGGTGGTGGACCTGCACAGGGTGTACAAGGGGCAGAAGCCGCTTTCGTACAAGGAAAAGAAGAGCCCGATATTGTCGGCGATACGGACGCTGTTCTATACGGTTCTGGTGACGGGGCTTATCGGGGCGCTGGGATGGGGTGGGTATACTTTCTGGAGCAAGCACCAGGCGGAGAAGCAGCGCGGCATACTGCTGGAAGCGCGCGCCGCTCTGCTCAGGGGAGACAATGCGAAGGTGACGGAGCTTGCGCCGACGCTGGCCGGTACCGCGTACAATGGCGAGGCGCTGATGCTGGAAGCCACGGCCCTCTACAACCTGAGGCACATGGACAAGGTGGTGGATATCACCACGCAGATGCTGGAAACGGGGCTGAGCGCCGATCTCGTGGCGCAGGCCAGGTGGCTGCGGGTGAAGGCGCTGGTTTCGCTGGGCCGGGTCGGGGAGGCGGCGTCGAACCTTGCGAGCATAGAAAAAGCTGTTTTCGACAAGCATGTACAGCGCGTGGAAGTCGAGAGCTTTCTCGGGCAGGTGAGCGGCCTGGCGTCGGACGATCCGGAAAAGAGGGAGCAACTGAAGTCTCTTCTGGAAAAGAACCTTCTGCCGCAGGTCACTGCCCCGGACGTGATTCTACTGGTGAACCTTTATTCCGCGCGGCTTACGGACGAACCGGCGGAGGCGGCGGGGATATACCGCGGGATTCTGACGGCCGGGGGTGCGGTTGACGCTGGTATCGCGAAGGCGGCGGCGGAAGATTTTTCGCGTCTTTTCCTTGATGAAAGGCTCAAGCTGACCGCCGAGGACGCTGCATTATTCGCGCCGGCGGCCGAGGTACTTACGACGCTGGGCCAGCAGCTGATGCTCCGCGGCAGGAACGAAGAAGCCTCGGAAGCATGGCGTTCTCTTGAAAGCCGTACAGGCCTTCCGGAAAGCACGCGCCGGATGCTTATCCTGCTTAAGACGCGTGAGATGGAAGGCGGCGCCGACAAGGGGGAAGTGCTCAACCGGTACCTCGAACTGGGTCTGAAGAACGATCCTGCCGGCCTGTGGGCTCTCATGCTGGCGGCGCGTCTGCGTCTTAACGCCGGCGACATCCGTGCCGCTGCGGGCGACCTGAAGAACATCGAGAATGACGTGAATACGCCCGGTGCGCTCCGCGAGCAGGCGTCCATCTGCCTGGGACACTGCTGGCGCGCGCAGGGCCGCAGCGACCAGGCCCTGGCGTTCTACCGGAAGGCCCGGAGCGGGAGCAAGTCCGCGAAGGTTACCGTGGAATCGATGTCATCGGAAATAGAGGCGCTAGTTGAGACCGAATCGTTGGATGCGGCCCGCCGGCTGCTGAGGAGCCTGCGCTCCATAGCTCCGGACGCCCCGGAGACGGCGGCGGCGGCCTACATACTGGTTGAAAGCGACACGCCGCCCCAGGGGCTGGAAGTGTTTCACCAGAAATACCTGCGTGCGCTGCGGATGGAATCGGAGACGAGGTACGCCGCGGCGCGGGACGCTTTCCAGGCCCTTGAGAACGAGGCGAAGGGCGTTTCATGGTACGGCCTGATGGCGCGTTACCGCAACAACCTGCTTAAGAACCGCTGATACGGGGTGCCCGCGGGTTCAGTGCGTAAGGGCGTAGACCAGCAGGTTCATTCCGAGGAGTAGGGAGGTTTCCGGCTGGAATCCCTTGGTGAAAGGGGCATCCACGCCTTCCCAGCCGCATCCGATGGAGCAGGGGGAATAGATGACCGAGTACGCTCCGTTGGCTTCAAGGCCGTAGAGGTTCACGCTGTCGGGGGAAGTATTCTGCGCCAGTATGGGGCGCAGGCGGAATTCGCCCACGTTCACGCCCGAGGCCGAGAAGACGGGCGATGTTTTCGGGATGACGGACAGTTCCCGGCCGGGGTACATTTTCGCGAGGGCCGCTCTGAAAGAAGCATCGAAATGAACGCCGCCGGTGGCGCCGTCGGCGATCAGCAGGCCGCCGTTCGCCAGGTAGTTTTTCAGCCTGCCGAGTTCCTGTTCGTCGAGTTCCGGGTCGTAGTCGCCGGTGACGTAGAGCACGGGGTATCTGGCAAGGTCGGAGGAAGCAAGGTTTACGGCTTCCCGCTTGAAGCGCACGTTCAAAGTGGAATTGGCGGCGGAGAATTTCAGGAGGTTGGCGATGGCGTTGGGATGAGGATCCCAGTTGCCGGCATGGACTATCTGGCCGATGGCGAGGGCGTCGGCGTCGGGTTCATCTTCTTCATGATAGACCACTTTCACGGCGTTGTGGCGGCCCTGCCTGTACGTGGCCAGGAAGTAGGAGATCATGTTCACGCCGATCTTGTAGGCGTCCTGGGCGGGCCAGACGTGCCTGCCCCGGGGGTAATAGTGTCCGCCCCACGCCAGAGACAGGTCGAAAGGGGTGAGGACGACGGCGGTCCTGGTGCCGATGTCGATGCCGAGGAGCTTCGGGGGACCGCTCATTTTCTTTCCGTCGACTTCATAGCTGACCCTGTCCACCTTGTAGAAGCAGTTGAAGATGGGATGGTCGGCGGGCAGCTCCCGTATCTTCCTTTTGGGGAAGATATGGTTCATTTCATTCATCCAGCCTTTAAGGTAGGCTTCGGAGCCGCAGACGGCGTCGCACATGAGGACGCCGCCGGACTGGAGGTACCAGCGCAGTTTCGTGCGGGTATCGTCGTCAAGGCTTACGGCCTTGCAGCCGGTAAGGTACAGGATGGGGACTTCCGCCGGGTCGAAGGAGAAGCTGTCCAGGGACATTTCCTGGGCCTTGTAGCGAATGCCCAGCCGGTTGTTGACTTCTTTCATGAGGTTATGTATGTCGTTTGGATCGGTTATCCAGTCGCGTTCTCTTTTCACGCTGCCGTTGGGCAGCCTGGTTTCGATGATCTCGCCGTAGGCGACTTTGCCCACGAGCACCGGGGGAGCGGGCTGGCGTTTTTTCTCCGAGCGCCGGAGGGGAGTGACGGGAAGCGGAAGCGGCGGGAAAGACTCCCCGCCGCTCCAGCGCTGAGGTTTCCCCCGCTGAGCCTGGAATTTCTTCAAGTCTTCACAGATGTCTTCTTCGGACCTTGCCGGGAGAGCCGTCAGCAGGACTGCGGCTGCGACCACTGCCGTCAGCAGAGCGTTCTTCCGTGTCATATTTTTCTCCCGCCTGATGGGCGCACACAACATCACGTGTGATAAATATAACAAACTGCGTGCCACCGTTAAGCATAACTCATTTTAAAATGCCCCATTCGGCACAGGTTGTACCGAATAGCAGCACATAGAGGCCCGGTGTACGGGATGTGGCAATTTTGGGCAAAAGATATAGAGAAGTGTTTCCATCAGGTAACACTATCAGGCGGGGTTGTGGAGCGCCTAATCTTTTACGATTATTTTTTTAAACCAGATACTGTAAGGAGTTGCCGTTCGATTGAAAACTATAGACGGGTTTTGGTCTGCCGATTGCTATCACAATGTGCAGGAGGAATTGGAAATGATACGCCCCCAGACAAGCCTGGTCCTGAAGTACTGTCAGGGGATTGACCGGTTCGTGCGGGTGAGGCGTTTCAGTCTTCAGGACGTGGATTCGCTGCTTTCGGGCGCCAGCGTGAATGACCGGCGTTCGTATGTGGACCTGATAGTGAATGCGTGCGTGGTGAATCTCGATTCCGTACTGTCGGCAAGGGCGGAGAGCCTGGGGAGGTCGTACGAGGACTTGCGGGAAGAGATGTATCTCCTGGCCGTGGAAGTGAACCCGGAGCTCGAGATAACCCGGGTTTCGGTTCCGGTGGCCGCCGAAGATGCGCCTGGACTGACGCTGATAGAAAAGACGGCGGGAGAGCGTCGCGGGCTGGATACCGACACGGCGCTCAGCCTGGAGAAGACGCTGCGGTGTCGGATAATAGGCCAGGATGAGGCCGTTCACGCCGTGGCGCAGGCCATTCTCCGCTCCCAGGCGGGTATACGGGACGAGTCAAGGCCCATAGGGACGTTCCTTTTCGTAGGCCCGACGGGAGTCGGCAAGACCGAACTGGCCAAGGTGCTTGCGGACACCGTCTACGGCGGCAGCCAGCACCTGTTGCGGGTGGACTGTTCCGAATATTCGATGGGCCATGAATACGCCAAGCTCATCGGTGCTCCCCCGGGGTACGTGGGCCATGAAAACGGGGGATATCTTACAGAAAGCATGCTGAAGATGAAGGAAGGGATTGTGCTGTTCGACGAGGTCGAAAAGGCGCATGAAAAGGTGCACAACCTGCTGCTGCAACTGATGGACGAAGGATTTGTAACTGACGGCAAGGGGGTACGTATCGACTTCACCGGGTGCATAGTGATTATGACGAGCAACCTGGGCGTGAAGGAAGTCCGTGCCATCCTGAGAAAAGCCGGGTTCAGGCGAACGCGCGAAGAGGGAGACGAGACCGTAGAGGAGCGGAGGAGGGCCAGCCTGCAGGCCGTCCGGGACTATTTCAACCCGGAATTCGTGAACCGGATAGACGACGTGATGATTTTCAATCCCATAGAGAACGACGTTGCGGAAAGGATATTCGACCTGGTCTTCCAGGATCTTTCCGGGCGCCTGCAGAAGCGGGGGCTCGTCTTCGAAATATCCAATCCTCTCAGGCGGAGCCTGCTTGAGGAGGGCGTCAACCGCAGGTACGGCGCCAGGCCGCTGAAAAGAGTGGTACGCCGCCGGCTCGAGGCTCCCATCGCCGAAGCGATTCTGCGCCGCAGGGACGTAAGGGGCATGAAGCTCAAGGCTACGCTTGCGCGCGACGGGAATGCACGACTTTCATTCACAAGGCACGGGAATCAGTGAACCGCCAGCCTCGCCGGGAGTCGTCATAGGGCCGTCCGAAAGGGCGGCCCGTTCCATCAGGCTTCGACTCACAGGAAGAGATACGCCGCTATCACGACCGCGTTATAGACCAGGTGCGACACGAGCGAGGGCACCAGCGAGCCGTGGAGGTGTTTCTGCAGGGTGTATTGGACGGCTATGACCAGTATCACCGCCAGTCCCACCGGGTCCTCGAACAACTGCATGAAGTGAGCGGCGGTGAACCACAGGGCCACTATCGGCACGGCAGCGGCTCCGCCGAGGGTCTTCCTGGCGACGGGGAAGATCAGTCCCCGGTAGTAGGGCTCTTCCACGAGCGGAGCCAGCAGGGACAGGCACACGACGAAGGCCAGGCCGGCCGGGGTGGCGGCGAGTTCCGCCAGCAGGCCCTTGCCCGTGGAGAAATGACTCATGAGCACCAGGCCGCCCATGGCAATCGCCACGGACACGGCGACGCCCCAGACGATGGGCCTCGCCCCGGGGTTTTTCAGCGCGAAGCCTTCGACAACGGTTTTGCCGTGTCTGCGGCAGACGAAGTACCAGCTGAGCCCAAGAGTCGCCCCCCAGGAAAGGATCGTGGAAGCCATTATGCTCCAGAGCATGTTCCGGGGTCCGGAAAGCAGCAGCACGGCGCTGGAGATGATGCCGCAAAACAGTTCGATGCCCCAGATAATTCCCACTGCGACAAGCAGTTCGACGACGGTTGTGCCGGCCGGGGGGGGCGGGGTATCGAGACCGGCGGGCGGTTCCTGCTCCGGGACTGCCGTTACCGGGATATCCGCCTGTTCGTCCATTGCCTGCTCTTTCGGTCAGCCTTCCACAATCCTGCCCGGCAGCACGTAGAGAGGTCGGGGGTACTTGAAATCCTTCATCACGGCGGCCTTGAAGATGTCTATTTTCCCGTCGACGTCCCGGAATTCCTCTTTTATCCATCCGCCGAGGGCTTTTCCTATAAGAAAACCGTGGTAACCGATGTGGACTTCCCTGTCGAAAGCGAATTCGACGGAGGCGGCGCATTCGGCGATGGAGGGCGTATCGAGAGAGACGCCCGGTTTAAGGGTGAGTCCCGCTTCTTCCACTTCGCTCTTGTCCGGGGGAACGTCGTCGGCGATGACGGCGATGGATTTCACGAGGTCTGCGCCGGGCACGTTGATTACGAACTCCTTTTGCCGCAGAATATTGGCATACGTGTGGCTTTCGACGCAAACGGCGGCGCCGACATGTTCGGCGGAGAGGTTCGTATAAGCGCCGAAGACGCCGGCGTTGACCACGCCGGTTGCGTGCAGGGTGGTGATGAAGACCAGGGGTTTTGTAGCCAGGAAGCCCAAGGCTTCGCTGCCGCGTGCTTCGTGATACACGGATGTCCTCCCTTTTGAGGGGGTCTGTCCGGCGACGGCAGAGGCGGTGCGCCGGTTAAGGCAGGAACGACTTCCTGTTCTTGAGTTTTTCGGGCAGGTAGGTGTCAATGACGTAATTGAGGCCGTGCGCGGCCAGGGCCTGCTGTTCGGCGCGCACGCCCATCTTGACGATTTTCTTGAGGGCGGAGATCCACTTTCTGTGATGTTTCACGAAGGGGTCGTTTTTCAGGGCGTCCTTGGCCCGCTTGACATCCACATCTTTGAGGGGGTGTGTGGGCAGGCTGTAATCCTTTATGTCGTCAGGGGTTACTCCAAGATACCTAGCCTGCGGGACGCAGAAGAACTCGTTGAGGTGGGCGGCGTTGCCGCTGCCTACTTTGAGCGTCCTGTAGATGTTTGTATAGCCGTAGGGGTCGCCGTCGGTGAAAACGTACACCGGGAGCTTGTGGTCGTCGGCAAGTTTTCTTATGAACCTTCTGCATGCCCTGCTGGGCACGCCGCCCATAGCAATCAGTATGCAGTCGGTGGTTTTCCAGTAGGCGTGTTTAACCAGGCGCTGGAACATACCGGTGGTTTCGATGACCAGGATGAACTTGGCCTTGGTTTCGAAGCGGAGGTGTTCGACGTTGGAGGGGACGGTGTAGGCGCCGCTGCCGAACTTGGTGCAGTCTATTTTCAAATCCTTGCCGGTGGCGGGGTCCTTGTCCACGACCACCAGTTCGCCGGCGATGGCGCCGCCGTGTTCGTCCGGGATGAAGCCCAGCTGTTCCCGGATGACTCCGAGCATGGCTTCGATGTCGTCCATAATGGTGTCGGACTCGGGTTGTTCGTTGAACTTGGCTTCGGCCCAGTTCTTGGACTGGTAATAGACGTCCCGCTTGGTGGCGATATCGTCGGTTTCGATAAGCATTTTGGAGAGTGCCATCATGCGGAGACTCTGTGCGAAGGTCTTGACCGTGGTATAGGAGAGGTCGCGCACGGATTCCCCGCCGGCCAGCCGGAAGATGCCCTTGTCTTCGTCGTAGACCACGTTGGACAGGGACCTTATGGGGAAGGACATGCGGGGCTTGTTGAGATTGTCGATATCGGTCTTGATATTATCCGCCGAGCCGGTTATCAGGCCGAGTGTTTCCCTGTCGATTTCAGCGACTGCCGATGCGGAGTTTTTTCTGGTTTGCCTGGCCATTATGCAATCTCCCGCTTGTTGGTGGCCCTGGGTTCGTCGTCACCGGCGTTCTCCGTGTCGTCCTCCAGGGAACCGGTTCCGGCGGTTTCTTCCTCGTCATCGCCGATGCCCGGCGGGGGGGAGCCGAGTATTTCCTGGAGGTTGTTCATGAGCCTGGCGCTTTCGGCTTCACCGAAGCCAAGGACCTCGCGCAGGCCTATCACCACGTGAGGGAGGTATCGTTCGATGTAGGTGCGTTTTCTGAGGACTTCGCGTGCTTTCTTTTTGCGCGACAAGTGTATAGACAGCTTTCTGCCGCATTCCTGGAGCCCCAGGCGTATTTCCTTGATGATTTCAGGGTAGTGTGCGACCGCTTCCTTGGATTCCGACGTGAAGGGGACCCAGACCGACGCCATGTGAACCGTTATGACAGCCGGCCCGTAAGGCAGCGATCCCCTGGACTGCGAGAGTCCGTAGCTTCTCCAGGCCGTTTCCGTCACCGCCTGGGTGGTGGCGCAGCCGCCGCGCTGGTAGAGGAGGGGCACCTTGTTGGCGAAGCGCATCAGCTGTACGGGGGTGTCCAGGTCGGCATTTTTAATGCCGTAGGCGACGCCGACTTCAATCTGAAAAGGGTTGCCCCTGTATACTTCGGGGGGCCTGGTGACGGCCGCGACGAATTCCGGATCAAGGCGTTTCAGGGATTCTTCTATTGCTTCGGCGCCTATGGGAGAGAGGCAGTCGGTGGGCGGCCGCATAATCCTGGTATCGTTCACGGACTTATAGAGGGCTTCGACTTCCCTGTGGGCGATCCTTTTCGGGCGGGCGTTGACGTACAGCCTGGCTCCGTCACAGATTTCCCTGGCGACTTTGGGTGAAACCCGGCTGAATTCCTCCTTGAGGAACCCGGCGAGCGTCCTGGACTTGGTGTCTTTGAGCATTCTAATGAGCACGCCGAGTTCGACGCCGTAGGGATGGGGTTTTATTTCCCGAGGCTCCGGGGGCATTTCTTCCGTTGCCCGGATCCATTCTTTCTTTTTCCTGTCCGGCGCCCTGTAATGGATGGTGACATGCGGGTTGGCCATGGCGGTCTGGTAGAGGTATTCGTCGACGGACTGCCTGCCCCGCTGGAATACGCCTTCGAGCACTATCTGCACCTGTGTGCCGGTATGGTCCCGCCATTCGATTTCCTGCTCGGCCAGTATGAGGGGTTCGTTCTTCCTGGTATCCATCTGGACTTCGTAGTACTTGGCGGGCATGGTGGGGCTGGTGCGGCTGAGGATCCTGGTGGACTTGCCGGTGGTAAGGAGGCCGTACATGCCTGCCGCCGATATGCCGATCCCCTGCTGCCCGCGGCTTTGCTTCAGGCGATGGAACTTACTGCCATACAACAACTTGCCGAAGATTTTAGCGACCTGGGACTTGGCGATTCCCGGCCCGTTGTCCGTAACCGAGACCAGGAAGCGGTCCTCCCTGCCGTCCACCGCGCTCAGGTCCACCCATACCTCCGGCAGGATGCCGGCTTCTTCGCAAGCGTCCAGAGAGTTGTCCACGGCTTCCTTGACGGCGGTCATAAGGGCTTTTTTGGGGTTGTCGAAGCCCAACAGGTGCCGGTTTTTTGAAAAGAACTCGCTGACCGATATCTCCCGCTGTCTTTCGGCAAACAAGTCCGCCTGCGTGCGCCCTTTGGCTGCTCCCATGAACGGTTGTCCTTTCTACAATGCGGAGGAACCAGAAATTTCCCTAATTCGCCCAATCATACCCACAATATTATCGGACATCAAGGCTTCTTTCTTGACGTCAGACTGGAGGCAGCGAAAAGGCATGGGGCAGAAACAGGAGGCGCAGTCGCAGCATGGGCGGCCGGACGGGATATTCGATACGGTATTCGCGGGTTTCGCAAGGTCCAACTTGAACAGCGGGCGGGAACGGAGATAATACCCGGCGAGGAGATGCCATGGGAAAGTGGAAGAAGAAGCACCTTATAGACGTAACGGACCTGTCTGAGGACGAGCTGTCCGGAGTACTGGACCTGGCGGCCGAGTTCAAGGAGAAGGGGTTCGGGCGGGAGCCGCTGAAGGGCATGACCGTGGCGAACATGTTCTACGAGGCGAGCACGCGGACGGCGAATTCGTTCGCCCAGGCGGCCAGGAACATCGGGTGCGCCACGCTCAACTTTTCGAAGGGGTCGAGTTCGGTCAGCAAGGGCGAGACACTGGGGGATACGGCGCGCGTGATCGAAGCCATGGGCGTGGACGGGTTCGTGATAAGGCATTCCGCTCCGGGGGCGGCGAAGCTGATTTCGGCGATCGTCGAGGGAGCGGTGGCGAACGGTGGCGACGGAAGACACGCCCATCCGACACAGTGTCTGCTAGACCTGATGACGATGCGCGGGAATAACGGGGGATTCAAGGGCCTGAAGGTGGCGATAATCGGCGACATACTGCATTCGAGGGTGGCCCGGTCGCTGATGGCCGGTCTCGGTAAACTCGGTGCGGAAGTCGCGGTGGCGGGACCGTCCACGATGATGCCCGGAACACTGCCGGACGGCGTGATGCGGCTGGGTGGAATAGAAGAAGCGATGGGATGGGCGAAGGTTCTTTACTTTCTGCGCATCCAGCTCGAGAGGCAGGGGCGGCCGCTGATAGCGTCGCTGCGCGAATATCACGAGACGTACGGATTGACGGCGGAACGCATGGGTAGTCTGAAAAGGGAACAGCTGATCATGCACCCCGGGCCGGTGAACCGGGGAGTGGAACTGGCGGCGCGTTCAGCGGACTGCGGGGCCGCCCGGATTCTGGAGCAGGTCGCCAACGGCGTCTACGTGCGGATGGCCGTGCTGTACCTGTTGCTGTCGGCGGCAAAAGGCAGGGAGGTTTCCATTGGCTGATCTCCTTATAAAAGGCGGTCGGGTCATTGACCCGGTGCAGGGGCTGGACAAGGTAATGGACCTGCGCCTGGGCAAAGGCCGGGTGGTGGAAATGGGGGAGAGACTTGCCGCCGGCGGTGCGGACGTGATCGACGCGGCGGGGTGCATCGTCGCGCCAGGATTCATAGACCTGCATGCGCATTTCCGCCAGCCGGGGCATGAGGACGAGGAGACGATAGCGTCCGGGGCCGCCGCCGCCGTAAAGGGCGGATACACGACGGTCTGCGTGATGGCCAACACCGACCCGGCTATCGACAACGAAGCGGGCGTGGAGTTCGTCAGGAAGATGGCGGATGCAGCCGGGCTGTGCGACGTGCTGCCCGTTGCCGCCGCGACGCTGGGACGGGGAGGGGAGCAGATCACCGAAATGCACCGTCTCAGGAAACACGGGGCGGTCGCCGTGAGCGACGACGGTGCGCCGGTGCGTAACGCGGCGCTGATGCGGACCATACTTTCGTACGCCGCGGATGCGGGGCTGCCCGTGCTGGACCACGCCGAAGACCCGGAACTCGCCGGCGACGGCATAATGAACGAAGGCGAGGTGTCGGACATTACGGGGATACCGGGCGTTCCGCAGGAAGCCGAGAGCGTGATGGTCGAAAGGGACGCGGCTCTCGCCGGTCTCACCGGCGGCAGGCTGCACGTGCAGCATATTTCAACCGGGGCGTCGGTTGACGCCGTAAGGCGCGCAAGGGGGAAGGGCTGGAACGTTACGGCCGAGGTCACTCCGCATCACCTGCTTCTGGACGAGAGAAAGCTGGAGACTTTCGACCCCGTGTACAAGGTGAACCCCCCGCTGCGGCCGGCGGCGGTAAGAGCTTTGTTGCTGGAAGCCTTGAAGGAAGGCGTGATATCCGCGATAGCGACGGACCATGCGCCGCACCGCGACGAGGAAAAGGAACTGGACCTGCTGGAAGCGCCGAACGGAATGGCGTCCATCGAATGCGCGTTCAGCGTGCTGTATACGGGACTGGTGGAAGAGGGCAGGCTCGGCATCGGTGAGCTGCTGGCGGCGCTGACATCCGGCCCGGCGGGCGTTCTGGGGCTGGAAGACCGCGGCAGCCTGGCCGCAGGCAAGCGCGGCGACGTGACGGTCATCGACCCGGCGGGGACATGGGTGGTCGGGGAGGGGGGATACGCGTCGCGTTCGTCCAACTGTCCTTATGCGGGCATGCGGGTGAAGGGCGTGGTGAAGGCGACGGTCGTGCGCGGCCGGGTGGTGTACGGTGGGTGAGTCCGGCGGGAGCCCGGACCAAGAACGGGAATCCGTGACGGGCGGCGCCACAGACAGGTGTTTTTACCGGGCGGCGATGCTGCTGCTGGCAGTGCTGCTGGCGGTTTCGATCGTGTTCATGTGGCGGGCGACCGTCCTGATGGGGAAAATAGACGCGGCGCTGGAATTGCTTGCATCGGACGTAACGCAGGTGACGTCGACGGCTGCGGACGTGTCGAGGCAGGTTGACGGGATACTGGAGCGGCTTGACGGCCTGGAAGGGAAGGCGGAAGAAGCGTTCAGGCTGGACGAGGTGGAAAACATACTCGACGAAGTGTCGGTCATGACCGGGGATACCGCCAAGGGGAACGTGCGTTCGAACCCTGCGGCACAGAAGGAGATCGCCCATCTTCTTGCGTTCGTTGCCGGGTGCGGCCATGTTTTCGAATATTCCGGCAAGCATAAGACGGCGTCCGGCATGTACGTCAAGCTGTGTGCCAAGTACAAGTTCTATGGGAAAAGCCTGGTGTCGGCGGAGGATTTCATAGCGAAGGCCGCATCAAAAACCATTGCCGGCAACACGTACTACGTGGTGAAGAGCGACGGTTCGAAGGTCGAACTGGGAGACTGGCTGAGCGGTGAACTGGAGAGATACCGCGGGGCCGGAACCGGAAGGTGACCATGTTTGAATATCTCGCGGGACTGGGGTGGAGAAAAGTCGCCCTGTGGACGGGGATACTGACGGTTATCGTGGAGGCGCTGACGTGCCTGCTGCGGTTCGGCCTGGGGCTGGAAGCGCAGAAGCAGACGTGGGAGGCTTCCCTGACGTTCGGGTTCAGGGTGCACCACGGGTTCGTGGGGCTGGCTCTGCTGGTGGTGGCGGCCGTATTGCGCGGCAAGCCCGGTATCCGCAACCTGCTTGTTATTTCGGGCGGGGCGCTTTTTCTCTCGGACCTCGTGCATCATTTCCTTGTGCTGTGGCCGGTGACCGGGTACCACGATTTCTACCTGTGGTACGATCAGGCCCCGCCGGATTGAAATGGAACAGTGCCAGTGAACATCTACATGGATGCAGCGATTGCATGTGCCTGCGGAGCGGCGTCTGCCTGGGTAGCTTCCACGTTTGTGCGCGGCGGCAGGGGCGTAAGGAAATACGTAAAGCGGAAGGGCGGGGAGCTGAAAGGTGTCAAGCGGCGGCCGGCTTCCAGGGGATGGATGAGCCTGGTGGACCGCCAGGTGTATACGTTCAGGTATGAAGCTGACGGCGAGATCCGCAGGGCGGAAGCCGTATGCGGGCCGGTTTCTCCGTTTCGAGTGGTGAGTGATGAAATGATTACTGGGAGGGAAGGTACGGACAAGGCGTAACTCGAGTGCCCGTACGGCGGTAGAAGCCTTTGTCTTCTCCGGGAGGAAAGGGGAGAAAATGCGCCGGTTCACATTGTTTGCACACATGCTCGCGGGGCTTACGTTCGCCTGTTGCCCGGTACGTTCAGCGGGAGCGGAAGAGAAACCCAAGGCCGTGCACGAGATGACGTGCAGGGATTTTCTCGGGTTGTCATACGAGGAAGCCCTGGAAATACTGCCCGAACGGAACGCCGCGCTGCATTACCTGATGGCGATAGCCCTGCTGCCGCCCATCGACTCCGAGCAGCAGAGCGAGATAGAGACGAAGATAACGGGCGGTCCGGCGGCGGTCGTGCTCGAGATGCCCGAACACGTGCCGTTCCTGGCGGAATTGGAGAAACCCGTCACCGCGCACATGAGACGAGGGGCGCGGATGGAGAGGTGCGCGTTCGATCCGGACTGGTCCAAGGGTGCCGGCATGGAAGTGCCGTATCTCGCCAAGTGCAGGATGCTGGCGAGGTTTGCCGTTGCGTACGGCAAGTTCATGGAGGCAAACAACAGGAAGAGCGAAGCGGCCGAAGTCTACTGCGACGTGATAGCCATGGGCGTCAACATGTGCACCGAGCCTCTGCTGATACAGAAACTTGTCGGGATTGCGATCCAGGCTATCGGGGGAGACGCTCTTATGGGCCTGCTGGCCGGAGGGCTGGACGCCGAGACCGCCACCCGGACGCTCGAGCGGTTGAACGCGGTACCCGAAAAACCGCTCGACATGGCGCAGGCTGCCGCAGCGGAGAAGGTGATATTCGGAGGGTGGCTCGGAAGAGCGCTTGTCGAGGGAGCGGAAGGCTCCCGGAAACAGTTCATTGAAGCCCTGACCGGCATAGGCTGGGACCCGGACCTTGCCGACAACATCAAGTCGCTTACTGCAGGGGGGCGCAAGGGTATCGTGAATGAAATGATGACGGAGTACAACGCCAGGATGGAAGAGGCGGCCATAGCCATGGACGCCCCTTTCGTGGAGGCGAGCAGGAACCTGGGCGTGCTGGACGAGAAGATCGCCCGTGGCGACAGGATAGCGGCATTGTTCTTTCCGACGATTACCAGGAGCAGGAGCGTACAGGCGCGGGCCGAGGCGCAACTGAGAGCCTTGAGGATACTTGCCGCGGCCGCTGCGGCCAAACAGGGCGACAGGTATCCGGACAAGATCGATGCATTGACGGCACGTTTTCCGCAGGGCCTGCCGAAGGACCCTTTTACGGGCAGTACCATGACATACAGGCTGGAAGACGGCCTGCCGACGGTCGAAGTGGCCGGACCGTCCCCCGGAGAAAAGGCGGACAATCCCCGGCTCTACATATTCAGTTTTTCGGCCAGGCTCAGGGAAGAACGGCAACAGCTGCAACAGTGGAAGGAAGGCCACCGCGAAGCGGACACGGTGTTCTAACCGGGGTGGCCGCCGCGGAGCACAAGGAGCCGGGAGCGGTTGTGGGGAGAGCGGGAGTTATTCTTCGACGGCTGCTTTCCGGGAGTTGATCCGGGCTATTGCGCCGGGGTCGAACTTGGGATTGCGCTCATAGTCGTACAAGCCGTTCTGCTCCTGTTCGATATCGTAGAGCTGGGTATAGCAGAAACCGGCCATTCGCGGATGCCGCAGAAGCGTCGTGGTGAGCTCGCGGTAGCGCTGGACGACTTCTTCCGGAGACTTGGGCGTTTCGCCGTAGCCCCAGCCGTCTTCGCGGCCGGGGGCCCACCATGCGCCGCCGTATTCGCTCACGATGTAAGGCTGCCCGTCGTACGGCACGTCCTGTTCGCGGTTGTGCCACGGTTCGCCGCCGGCGGCGAATTCCGCGAAGTGCTCGCTGAGGACGCCGGCATCCTGAGTGTAGTCGTGGCTGTCGTACACGTCGGTTTCGACGTGTACGTAACCGGAAGTGTCGATACACGGGCGGGTGGGGTCAAGCATCTTTGTAAGCCGATGGATGGAACGGAGTATTTCGGGATCCTGGGCGGGCGTGGTTTCATTGAGCGGGCACCAGCCGACGACGGCGGGATGGTTGACGTCCCGGGTGACGACTTCCAGCCATTCCGGCAGCAGAGACAACATGGCGCGGCGGTCGGTAAGGTCGAGGCCCCAGCTCGGGTATTCGTCCCAGACGATATAGCCCAGCCTGTCGCACCAGTAGAGGAACCTGGGCTCGAAGACCTTCTGGTGGAGCCTGGCGCCGTTGAATCCCATCGCCATGGAGATCTCGATATCCTTCTTAAGCGCTTCGTCCGACGGCGCCGTGTATATGCCATCGGGATAGTATCCCTGGTCCAGCACCAGCCGTTGGAAGAGCGGCTTACCGTTCAGCGTGAGCGCCGGTCCGGCTGCTCCGGCGGTGCGGAAGCCGAAGTAGCCGTTGACGGCGTCGATCACGGCGCCGCCTGAAGCAAGCTCGAGGCGGACGTCGTATAGAGCGGGGTTGGCCGGTTCCCATGGTTCGGGTTCCGGCACGCTCAGGACGGCGGCGTTGGAAAAACCCTCGATGGGAACCGTGGATGCGGTCACGGTTTTCCCCAGCCGGTTTATGGAAACCTTCAGTGAAAGGCCGCCGGCATTGTGCATGATCCGAGGGACGACTACCACGGCCCCGGACCGCGGTTCGGCCATGACGCGGAAGTCGGAGATGTAACTCCGTCCGGCGAGTTCCACGTAGACGGTCTGCCAGATTCCCGTGCTGCGCGTGTAGGAGCAACCGTGCGAATGATAGCGCTGGGACTGTTTGCCGGAGGGCTGCAGCGGGTTCCTCGTGTTATCGCGTGCTTCAACGACGACGGTGTTTGTGCCCGGTACGGCGCACCGGGTTATGTCCACCGAAAAAGGCGTGTAACCGCCGCAATGCGCCGGTCGGGGCGAATTGATGCTGCTGCCGCCGCCTTCCTTTTTTTCCTTCAGCGTGACGATACCGCCCACTTCGATGCCGTTCACCCACACCCTTGCGGCATAGTCCACCGCGCCGAAATGCAGAAGTATTCTGCCGTCGTTCCAGTCGTCGGGCAATTCGAAAGAGCGCCTGTACCAGCACGCCGGGTGAAAATCGGTGTCGCCGATACCGGACAGGGGGCTTTCGGGCGCGAACGGCACGATGATGGAGGTGTCGAACGGCTTGTCGCCGGTGGACAGGCCGCGAGCTTCGCCGGAAAGCCCCGCATCGAACTCGAAATCCCACGGACCGTTGAGATTTATCCACCGGTCGCGGAAGCGATCGGGACGCGGGTGCTCCGGGCGCGGCAGGTCTGACATGGCTTCGATCTCCCGTTCTCTGGATTTTTACGACAGGAAACTTAGCAGGGAACGCGTAATATGCAACAGACAAAGGACCGCCTTCTGATTTTACCGCCCGGCGATGTCGCCGGATTATCTCAGGGGCCGGGCAGGAACGTCGTCCCGGGGGCGGGGCCCCGGTTGCTGCAGCAGCGTCTGCTGCTGTTGCTGCAGTTGAGCGCGTATGAGTGCCAGGTACCTGCCGGCCAGTTCGGCCCACTGGGAGGAAGGATACTTGCGCACCGTTTCTTCCAGGAAGGCGATGCCGCTGCGCGCCGATTGCGTTTCGAGGCTGAGCATGCCCTTCAGAAAACACGCTCTCGCCGCGACTTCAATGTCCGACTTGTCGGTTTCCTGCTGGGCCAACGTCAGGAGCTCCATGCCGGCGGCGGGGGACTTGCCGGCGTTCAGCGCCAGGAAGGCTTCGACAATATACAGGCGGCCGCTGAGACCTTTCTTCTGGTTGAACGTCAGTTTCGTGTCATTTGCCAGCATCGAACGGGCCGTCGTCATGAGGTCGCCGATCCTGGAAGACTGCTGCCTTTCGAGGTAGGCTTCCACGAGAGCGACGGAATTCGCGGCATCGGGGTTCTTGCCGTGGGCGGCGAGGAGCTTCCTGAATTCATCGGTTTTGCCGCGGGCCTTCTTTGTTTCCTCGATGAAAGCCGCCGCTTCGACAAAACCGGGAATCTGGCCCACCACGCCTTCTTCTCTGTCCAGGAAGAAAACCGTCGGCGTAGTATTGATCCCGAAACGGGCCCCCAGTGCTCTCCCTTCCGCAGTCATCGCCGTAAGCTCGACAGACAGAAAGCCGCTGAGCGCCGCTATGACGGCGGGATTCTTGAGTGTTTCCTCCTTGAACCTGGTGCAGTAGGGGCAGTCCTCACTGCTGAATATCACCATTATGAGCTTGTCGCTTTCGGCAATGGATTTCAGCGCCGTTGCATAGTTGGGCTGCCACACGAGGTTTTCAGCTCCGCATGTGAAGGCAAGGGAAAGAATCAGTCCCGCAACGGGGATACCTGTGCGCTTCATTCCAGCTCCTTTCGCCTGGGCGTGCCGCATGAGCTTTCACGCGCCCAGTGTATGATACCATGAACAGGGGTCCAGGTTACTTTCAAACCCGGCAATCGGGCCGGCCCGCCTTCCTTGACCTTGCCTGCACGTTGACTAGAATAGCACCTGATTCCGCCGGAAGGGGGGAAAATGCGCTTTATGGCTGTTGCCGGGTTCCTGATGGGGGCTGCGGGGCTTGCGTTGTCCGTGTATTTGTTGAAGGGTGTCAGAGAGGGCGGTACGGCCATCCTTGAGGTCGAGGGCGGGCTGCAACAGGTCGCAACAAAAGTGGATGCGATACCCGCCGACGTTACCAGGCAGATCGAATCCGAGATAGGCGCGGCGCGAGCGGATACGGAAGTCCGCGTCGCCGCCAATGAAACCAGGCTCCGGAGTCTGGAGCAGGTGATGCCGTCGGAAGTGGCGATAAAGGCAAAAGTGCAGGACGCCCTGAAAGCGGTTTCCCAGCAGTACATGGGCGTCAAGAAAGTTGTGGACGAGGTTTCGGACGCTTCGCTCATGACGGAAGACCGCATCGCAAAACTGGAAGCCCGCGTGCGGAAACTCGAAGAATCCAACGCCATCCTGGAGCGGCTCCTGCGCCGGGTGGCGGCGCCGGACGGCGCCGATGCCGCAAGTCCGGAGCACTGACCGCCTGCCGGCATATGCCGGCCGCGGGAACGGGTTGCGGCAGGAGCCTGCGGGCGCATCGGTCGGCCGGAGCCTTGCGGCGCCTCGTTAGCGGTTGCCCGCGGGTCTCAAGGTGGCCAGCAGCCGCAGGTATTCCATGTATGCTTCCGACGGTTTATCGAAACGTGTTTTAGGGAAATCGGCGTCGGCTTTCCGCAGCGTGTTGAAGGCGCGTTCCTGGAGGCCCGACAGGTTGGCCGTTTCAACGGCCATGCGCATGGCCGGCAGCACCAAAGCCCCTTCTTCGGCGTTCTGGACCACGGTTGCCGCGAGAACGTCGACCGCCAGTGTCGTCCGCCCGGTGCGCGCCAGTTCGTCCGCCTGGACCATCCGCAATTTCAATTGCAGGTCCGGTCTTTTGCCGTACAGGCCGAATACCTGGTTGTATATGGCCTGGCGGCCCTTCTGATCGGTTATGGGAAGGCAGCCGGTAAAGGTCTGGAGACATTCGAACGTGATGTCGGGATGTTCCTTCAGGACCAGCAGCATTTCGCCGAACCACCTGGCCCCTTCCTGTTTCTCCATCGTGCCGGAGCGGATGTGTTCCATCAGCAGCGCCCAGCCCCACATGTTGTAATAGTTGAGCCTCAGAGCGTCCTGGACAAGGAGCAGCGATTCCCCGGGATGGCTGTCTTTCAGGGCTTCCGCCATGCGAGCGAGCACCTGGGACTGGTGGTATCTGGCGTAAGAGAGCGATGCCCCGTCGTACATCATGGCGACGTACCGGTCGAGCGTTACAGTGCGTGTCTGGGGATCGAAAACGTCACCGGTGTAGAAGTAATCGGCAAAGTACCTGCCCGTGAAGTCCAGCGCGGGGCGGTCCCCTTTCACGGCGAGGAAACCGGCCCACGCATGGCCTACGCCGCCGAATCTGCTTTGCCCCGCCACTTTCATCGCCGGCACGCCCAACGCCTTTGCCACCCTTGTCGTGTAGTGAGCCTGGTCGCCGCAGATGCCCCCCCACGCCAGTATGTTTTCCAGCGTGTAGGGCTTGCCCGCCAGCCGTCCCGGCCCCATCGTGTTCAGCTTGCCAGTATCGTACGGTACGCTCTTGTAGAGACTGGCGATATCGGTGCCCGGCCTGTATCTCGCCGTCGCCCACTTCAGTTCGTCGGCGCTCAAGTCCAGGTCCACCAGGTGGACGAGTATGGGCCACGGCAGCCGGTCTATGTTGAATGTGAAGCGAATGCCGGGAGACGTGTAATAGTTCCAGACGGCCGTGTAGCGGATGCTTTCCGGGAATTGTCCCGCTGCGATCCCGTTGATGCAGCAGTAGCGGCTACCCGACAGGGCGTCCGGCGTATCGTGAACGACGGATATGGCCGTCGCCAGGTGCACGTATTTCAACAGCGTTGTTTCGTCCGGTTTCCGCAGTTCGTTGAATATGATGAAGGCGGCCCCCAGGTCGTCGTACCTGGGGTCCAGGGCGGGCAGGAACACTTCACGCACTTCCTTGTGCGCGGCGAGAAACACCGCGAGATCGGCGGGCATGAGGCGGGCGTAGGTGTTCGCCATCCTCGTCGCGTAGCCGGCCAGCAGGTCTTCCAGTTCCGATGGTTTCAGGCCGCCGGCTATCAGGTCGACGTCTCCGTGGCCGAGAGGAGGCACCGGGTCCCCGGGGAAACTCGTGAACCTCAGCGGCCTGTAACGTCCCGGCGACATGTACTGGAAAACGGTGCGCTCACGACTCAGCGTCGAAGCCTCTTCGGCGCCGCCCGGCCCGGGGCGCATCGCCATGGCCGTCGCCAGCGCGACCACACATACGGCCGTCCCCCGGAATGCTCTCATGACAGAGACGTCCTTTCGTGCCGGGCCGCCGGGTCCCGGGCATTCTCCAGCGTACAGGGTTATACTTCTCCGGGGCGATACGCGTCACGGCGGGCGAGGTTTCTTCAGGCGTCCAGGCCGAGTCTGCGCATGTGGTTGATCAACGTGGTCCTGGGCAGTCCCAGGCCTTTTGCCGCTGCACTGATATTGCCGTTTTCGTGTTCCAGGGCCTTGGTTATGAGACGTTTCTCCTCTTCCGCAAGGTGTTCCAGCATGTTCAGCGGATAGCCCGTGTCCGCGTGCTGCCGGACGGCGCCCGTTGGCGCCCGCATGTTTTCCGGCAGGTCGTCTTCGTCCAGCAGTCCGTCGCGGTCCACGACGACCGCGCGTTCCACCATGTTCCTGAGTTCGCGTACGTTCCCCGGCCACCCGTGGGCGACGAAAAGCGCCAGGGCCCGCCCGGAAAGCCCCCGTATCTCTTTTTGCGTTTCCCTCGACAATACCGACAGGAAATGGTGTGCCAGCAGCACGATGTCTTCGCGCCGCTCCCGCAGGGGAGGGATGTCGATGGTCAGCGTGTTTATGCGGTAGTAGAGGTCCCGGCGGAACTCCCCCTGTTCCACCAGGCTGGCGGCGTTTTCATTCCCGGCTGCTATCAGGCGGAAGGACACTTTTTCTTCGCTGTCGCTGCCGACGGGGCGTACGAGGTGTTCTTCGATGGCGTGCAGGAGCCTGGCCTGGAGGTGCAGCGGCATCAGCGTTATTTCGTCCAGGAAGAGGCTGCCTCCCGCCGCCGAGCGGATAAGCCCCGCGCGCTCGTTTTCCGCACCGGTGAACGCTCCTTTCCTGTGGCCGAACAGCTCGCTTTCCAGCAGGTTTTCAGGCACGGCGGCGCAGTTCAGCCGTACAAAGGGGCCCGACGCCCGGGGGCTCAGCCTGTGCACTATCCGGGCGACGAGCCCCTTCCCCACGCCCGACTCGCCGGTTATGAGCACGGGAGCGCTGCCGGCGGCTACGGCAGGCAGCGAGCGGATCACATCCGCCATCGCCCTGGAACGGGTGACGATCGTGCCTTCCAGGGTGTGGCCGGCCACCGCCTGTTCCATTTCGCTCCTGCGGCGGTACGCCAGAAGTGCTTCACGCGCCCGGTCTATCGTGCGGCCGACTGCTTCCACGTCCGCGAAAGGTTCGTTGACGTAGTCGAAAGCCCCGCGCCGCATGGCTTCGACCACCACGGTGGTGCTTCGTTCGTGGGTGGAAATAATCACGGGGATTTCCGGGTGGGCCGCGGCGTAGGCGTCCAGAACGTCCATGCCCGAAAGCTCCCCCGCCATCCGCAGGCTGGAAAACACGACTTCTTCGCCCCATGCGCCCGGAGTCTGCAGCAGCGGGTCGGGTGCGATGGATTGCAGCAGCCGGTCGCCGCGGCTTTCCAGGTAATCCGTGAAAGCCTTGTCGAAACCGCCGACCAGCAATACCGACGGCCTGCCCTGACGTCCATCCGCAACCTGCACTACGCCGCTTTCTTCCACGTTCGCCTCCGAGCGTGTATTATAGTAACATGTTTCCGGAAACTGACAACAGGTGTGGAGTCGCGTTGCCGCGCCTAGCGTTCTGGGCCGCCGCATGCGTTCTTGTCTTGCCGTGCCGGCTTGCAGACTCCCTTGAAATAACGTTCATCGCTCCGCCCAGGGCCCGCGACAGGAAAGAAGTCGTGTGCTTCATAGTGCGGAACGCCGCCCGGGACCTGGAAGACCGTTTCGGCCTTTCACTGCCCGGCAGCGTCACCGTGCGCCTGACGGGCGGCGATGAAATCACCCGCATTGTCTCCGGCGGCGGACGGGTGCGTTACGATGGCGTGGCGCTCGCGCACAGGAACGAAGTTCTTGTGGACATAGAGTCCGGTTCGATCGTGGACCTGTTGACGGTTCTGCGCCATGAACTCTTCCACGTCGCCGCGTCGCCGCTCAACCTGCCCCGCTGGCTCGACGAAGGTCTCGCGATGTGTTTTTCCGGCAACCTGTTTCCCGCCGACCCAGGAGGCTTCGGAGCGGGTCCGCTGAATCCCCCGGACGTAACCCCTCCCGTGTCGACGCTGGACTACCTGTTCGTTTCCGACGACCCTGCCGTTGTCCGGACCGCCTACATGGATTCTTTTGCCGTTACGGCTGCCGTTATCGACAGGATCGGAGATGACGGCATGCGCCGCCTGCTGGCGGCCCGCAGGGCGGCCCCCGACGCGGAATTCGAAACGATTCTCAGGAAGAACGCGCACGTCGACGTAGACGAAATCTACAGGGCGATTAATCTTAAGAGAAATCCGCGCGGCGTCGGGAGAATACTGAACTCACTGGCGAAAATCCCTCCTTTCGCGTATCTTGCACTGCTGCTGGTCGTGGGAGGAATACTGAAACGCAAACGGCTGAAGGAACTCCTGCTCCGGCAGGATTCCGGGATAAGCGAGGACTGGCTGTGAGTCTTCTTGAAAGAATTTTCACGCGGGGCGGCGCCGATACCGTGAGCCTGTCCAGGGAGCAGATCCTTGCGGCGCGCCCCACCCCCAACCCCGACGTCACCATGTCCCGCACTTCGTCCGAAAGCGTTGTCCTGACTTACCCGGTCGAGGCATCGGGCATCACGAAGTTCCTGCAGAAGTTTTCCTCGTCACGCGGGCAGCTTGCCAGGAGGTTCGAATTGGACAACGCGGGCGCTGAAGTCTGGGATCTCTGCGACGGCCGGCACGCCGTCGACGACATAATCAGTTTTATGCGGGACAAGTATGCCATTTCCAGGGACGAAGCGGAAAAATCTTCGGTGCTCTACATAAGAATGCTTGCCGAACGCGGGTTGCTGGTTCTGGATCTGAGCGACGGTCCGGACGGTGGAGAGTAGCTCCCGGCTATGGAATATATTACGGGAATGACCGGAGATGCCGCACGCCGCTACATGGAACTTGCCGGCCACAGGGCTTTCCGGGGGTCCCAGGCCGTTACCGCAGTCTGGAAAAACCACGTGCGCGATCTCGCCGGGGTCACCACTTTCCCCAAGTCCATGCGCCAGGCGCTTTCCGGCGTGCTGGCCGTCTCACCGCTTTTCCTCCGGCAGGAAAGACTTTCTGTGGACGGCACGGCCAAGTACCTGTTCGCCTGCCCCGACGGGGAAACCATTGAGTCCGTCCGCATTCCTTCCGCTGACGGGCGCGTGACAGGCTGCGTTTCTTCGCAGACGGGCTGTCCCCTGGGGTGCGTCTTCTGTGCCACCGGCCTGTCCGGCCCCGGCAGGAATCTTTCCCCGGCGGAAATCGCCGGCCAGGTGTTCGAACTACTTGCCGCCGGCGGTCCCCTAACGAATATCGTCTTCATGGGGATGGGCGAGCCGCTCCTGAACCTGGACGCCGTCCTGGACGCGTTCCGGGTTATCCACGACGGCGCATGTGCCGGTATCGGCCGCAGGCGTGTCACGCTTTCCACGGTGGGCATACCTGCCGGCCTCGAAAAGCTGAGATTGTCCGGGGAAGCCCTCAGGCTGGCCGTTTCCCTCCATTCGGCCGTCGCTGAAACCAGGAAAAGGCTTGTCCCCGGCGTGGCGGCGGCGCCTTCGGAAATCGTTTCCGCCGCTATGGCCTATGGCCGTACTTCCCGGCTGAGGGTCACCTTTGAATGCGTTCTTATGGATTCCCTCAATGACGACCGTTTCCACGCGCAGGCCCTTGCTTCCATGCTCGAGCACGCGGATACCAGGGTGAACCTCATTCCGTATAACCCGGTCTCCGGGAGTCCTTTCCGATCCCCGCCGGCTGACAGGGTGCGTGCTTTCAGGGACGCCCTGGCGGCGCGCGGCGTCAAAGCCACTATCCGCGTCGGGTTCGGCGCCGACATCGAAGCAGCCTGCGGACAACTGCGCTCCCGCTCCGGGTGAATTCTACCAGGCCGGCTCGCTGATCATGTTGGGCTGTTCGTAGGCGACCATGGCCGTCAGCCGCCGGTGCATTTCCGCCGCAAGGCCTTCGGCCCCCTCCCTGCCGATCAGGTTCACCTGTTCGCCGGGGTCTTTCTTCAGGTCGTAGAGCATGTAGCCTTCGCTGTTCCTGTCCATGGCGTACTTGTGCGTGTGGGTGCGTATCATGTAATTCCGGCCGTTTCTGTCGCGGTTGGCATGTTCGGAAAGGACGGCGTCCCTGGTTTCCTTGACCTCTCCCCGGATTATGGGCCACAGCGACCGCCCCAGCGCCCTTTCGCTCGCAGGCGCACCGGCGGCCTCGACAAGAGTAGGGAAGACGTCTATCTGCTGTACGAGCGAGTCGTACACCTTACCCGCCGGTATCCGCCCGGGCCACCGCAGCATCAGCGGAACGCGTACGCTGGCTTCATAGAAGTTGTTCTTGTGAACGCGTCCGTGGTCGCCCAGCATTTCGCCGTGGTCCGACCAGAATACGACCAGCGTATCGTCCAGCATCCCTTTGTTCTCGCATGTTTCCAGTATGCGCCCTACCCAGTGGTCTATCAGGGATATCTTGCCGTAGTAGTTCGCCCGCATCCCCTTTATGTTTTCCGGGTTCAATCCCGGCACCCTGTGCTGCAGCATCCTTTCACGCGCCAGGTCCGGCAGCCACGCCGGCGGTTCTTCCGCCGGTATCGCCGCGGGCGTTTCGTCCGGACTGTACATCTCGGCGTATTCCCCGGGCGCATCGAACGGGTCGTGCGGTCCTCCGAACCCCACAAACAGGCAGAACGGTTCCTCCCGGTCGTATCCCTCCAGGAATTCCACCGCCTTGCGCCCCTGGTAACTGTCCATGAAAAGCTCCACCGGCAGCGGACTCGCCCAGGCCGCATACGCCCCGACTTCCTTGCGCCGCCGGTAGTCATTCTTGAAAGCCTCGTAGAGCCCGTGCTTTTCCCATTCGTCCGTCATGTACGAACGGCATTTCATCGTCGCGTAGGGGCCCGTCGTCTCATGCACGTAGTCCAGCCCGCGGGCGCGCATGTAAGGCTCCGTTTCCTTCAGGTGGAAATCAGCATGCCCGTAATAATGCGATTTTCCCACGTGTGCAGTGTAGTAGCCGACCCGTTTCAGAAGGTGGAATATCGTCTCGTCGTCCGCCGGCGCCCTTCCGCAGTTCTCCCACATGGTGTGATTGTGGTTATAGAGACTGTTGATGAACGACAGACGGGCCGGCATGCACAGCGGGCACGTGGTTACGGCCTCGGCAAAGCGGACT
Organism: Planctomycetota bacterium; assembly: GCA_016930595.1. Lineage (GTDB taxonomy): Bacteria > Planctomycetota > SZUA-567 > JAFGGJ01 > JAFGGJ01 > JAFGGJ01. The sequence continues at coordinate 1,624 of JAFGGJ010000011.1, read as the reverse complement.
CCCTCTTCCGCCAGCCTGTCCATGTTGGGTGTCTTTATCTGCGGATGCCCCGCCGTGGACATACTGTCCGCCCTCTGCTGATCCGGCATCAGTATGAGGATGTTGGGTCGTGTTTTTGCCATGTCGCCTCCAATGCGGCTGTTTCGAATGCCCATTGTATCCCATGATTTATGTCCCCGGGCCGTCTTTTGAAAGAAAAAACAGAAAAAACCAGATTTTTTGAAAGTTCCTTGACGTGAATTTCTCTCTTCTTATAATTCGCCGAACACACGTAGGACTCAATACCTGAATGTGTTAGGCAATCCCCGCATTTGGTGGTCGGGTCGTTCTAGGTTGATTTTCGGCCCAGCCTGACGGAGGCCACCGGACAGGGGGTCTTTGTCATTACTAGAAGGAACACTGATGATACTCGATGTGTACAAAGAAGATGGTACCAAGAACGGCACTGTCGAATTCGATGACGCCGTCCTCGGTACCATTGTCAAGAGAAAGCTCCTCTCCGAAGTCATCCGCATGTACGAGGCCCGGCAGCGGGTCGGCACCCGGTGTACCAAAGCCCGGGGCGAAGTCAGCGGCGGCAGAAGAAAACCCTGGCGCCAGAAAGGCACCGGCCGCGCCCGTCAGGGCAGCACCCGCGCCGTGCAGTGGCGCGGCGGCGCCGTGGCACTGGCCCCCAAGCAACAGGACTTCTCCTACAGTCTTCCCAGAAAGGCCCTTCTCGAAGCCTTCAGGTCCGCCCTCCTGGCCAAGATCCGCGACGGCGAAATCCACGTCCTTGAAGACGTCTCCTTTGATAAGCCCCATACCAAGCGCGCTGCCGCTATTCTCAAGGCTCTCCAGGTGGACAAGAAGCGTTCCCTTTTTGTTACCCCGGCCGTTGACGGCAACTTCTACAGATCCTTCCGCAATATCCCGGCCACTGGCGTACTTCCGGTCAGCCAGTTGAACGCCTACGAGGTCCTCCGAAACGGGGACCTCGTTTTTGTTAAGTCTTCCATAGACGCCCTGCTTGATCGTGTGAAGGTCTGACCCATGGATCCATACAACGTCATAAGACGCTCCGTTATCACCGAAAAGTCCCTCCGTCTTCGCAACGACCCGCGCGGCAAGACCCGTAACCCCATAAACGGCTACACGTTCGAAGTCCATCCCGACGCCACAAAGCCCATGATCAAGGAAGCCGTCGAAAAGATCTTCAACGTCCGGGTCGCACGCGTAAACACCTCCGCTGCCCGCGGTAAAGAACGCAGGGTGCGCAGAGTCCTCGGCCGGACCAAGGACTGGAAGAAGGCGGTTGTGTTCCTTGCCGAAGGAAATAACATCGAACTCTACTGACCATGTTGCGAAGGCCGGGCCTCTGCGGACGGCCTTGATTTGTGCTGTTTTGAGCGTTGTGCTCCTGCTGCTGGTGTTCGTCGTGGCGGGGGCGGGGTTGTACGAGGTTGAAGGTACCTCGATGTCCGGGAGTTTTTCTCCCGGGGATGTGGTGCTCGTTGAGAGCTTGAGTCTGTGGCTGCGGATTGCTCCGGCCCGCTTTGATGTAGTTGTCATCAGGGACCCGGACAATGCCGGCAGCTACATGATGAAGCGAGTTGCCGGTTTGCCTGGTGAAAAGCTCGAACTC
>JAFGGJ010000078.1 GCA_016930595.1 Planctomycetota bacterium | reverse complement strand
GCAGAAGTTGTTGCAGCCGCGCATGACGGCGACCTGTGCGCTCCAGGGATTGCGCAGCACGGCCCGGCGGGAAGGGATGGGGAGCGGGAGGGTTTCCGGGGGCATATCGACACATGAGGTAGGGGGCGCGGGGTGCGGCCGGCGCAGTATTTGTTCGGCGATATCGCCGAGACGGGCCAGGTGCTGGGTGCCCAGGACGAAGGCGACGTGGGGGAAGCGCTTGAGGAGTCCGAGGCCGTCCTTCTGAGCCACGCAGCCGATGACGCCGATGCGCAAGGAGGGATTATGGTCGCAGAGCCTGCGAAGGGCGCCGAGGCGGGAGTAAAGGCGGTCTTCGGCGTGGGCCCTGACGGCGCAGGTATTGAAGACGATGAGATCGGCGTCCCGCTGGTCCGCCGCGGGTACAAAACCTCTGCGGACGAGGTCGCCCGCCAGGACATCGGAATCATGACGGTTCATCTGGCAGCCGAAAGTCGTTATGTGAAAACTGGTGGACACGTGGAAGCCCGGGGAGGAGGGGTGTCAGCGCCGGTCCAGCGGCACGAAGGAGCGGCCCAGTTCGCCGACGTACTTGGAAGTCGGGCGGATGAGGCGGTTGTCGGAGTACTGTTCGATGACGTGTGCTATCCAGCCGGCGGCCCTGGAAGCGGCGAACACGGCGGTGAAGAACTGCGTTGGGATGCCGAGTGCGTGCTGGACGGTGGCGGAGTAGAAGTCGACGTTGGGATAGATGCCCTTGGCTTCGGTGACGATTTTTTCGATGCGATGGGAGATATCGTAGAGGTGTTTCTTGTCGGTGCGGTTGCAGAGCTGCTCGGAATACTTGCGGAGGTGGCGTGCGCGCGGGTCTTCGGTGCGGTAGACGCGGTGGCCGAAGCCCATGATGCGCTGGCGGTTTTCGAGCATACCCTGGATGTACTCCTGAACGCGCTCCGGGTGTTCGATGTCGTCGAGCATTTCCATGACGCGCTGGTTGGCGCCGCCGTGGAGAGGACCCTTGAGTGAGCCGATAGCGCCGGCGAGGGCGGAATGCATGTCGCTGAGGGTGCTGGCAATCACCCTGGCGGTGAAGGTGCTGGCGTTTAGGCCGTGGTCGGCGTGGAGCATGAAAAGAAGGTCCATGACCAGCTGTTCCTGGTCGTCGGGAGGGGTGCCGCGCATCATGTAGAGGAAATTGCCTGCGATGCCGAGTTCGGGGTCCGGAGAAAGGACGGGCTTGCCGGCGCGTATGCGGTTGAGGTCTGCGATGATGGTGGGGACCTGGGCGACAAGGTTCCTGGCTTTGCGGGAGTTGGCGTCTTCGGAAACGAGGTTGGCATCGGGATCGTACATGGAAAGCATGCTGATGGCGGTCCTGAGGACACTCATGGGATGTGCGTTCGGCGGAGTAAGCTCTATCATCTTGATGACCTGGCTCGGGAGACGCATGTCGCTGACGAGGTCGGAGCGGAGAGCCGCCAGTTCGCGGCGGTCGGGAAGCCTGGCGTTCCACAGGAGGAAGACGATTTCTTCGAAAGAGGTTTTTTCGGCAAGGTCGTGGATGCTGTAGCCCTGATAGTAAAGCTGGCCGTTGGCGCCGTCCACGTAGCTGATGCGGGTTTCGGCGGCGACGACGCCTTCAAGGCCGCGGACCACGATCTTGTCTTCATTGTCGGCAGGAACGCCCATTGCGCATCTCCACATGCTGGGTAAGGGTTTCAGGCAACACGAGTAATGCAGGGACCATTGTAGCGATAGGAGGGGGAGTTTCAAGGATACGGCGAGTGAACGGCAGCCGCCGGCGTGCGTGACTGGGCGGCGTCGGCACGGTATAATGGAGAAGACAGTTGTGCGCCGTTATCCGTGACCGGCAGGGGACGCACCATGGACAGCATTGCCAAGATAGACCTGCACGCCCACCTCTGGCGTGGGGAAAACCAGCTCCACGACCTTGTAACCGCCGCCCGGAAACTGAATTACAGGAAGATGTGCCTGTCAGGGACCGGTGCGGGCCACGGGCAGGTGGGGAATGACGCTGTTTTTGAAGCGGCGGCGGCGTACCCGGAGCTGATCCTGCCTTTTGCGTGGTTCGACCTGGATGCGTCCAGTGCCGGGGAAGTGGACGGGTATGCCGAACGGGGCGCCCGGGGGCTGAAGGTCATAGACCCGCTGTTGCCGTACAATCACCCGAACTATCTGCCGGTGTACCGGAGGGCTGGGGAACTCGGGCTGCCGGTCCTGTTCCATTCCGGATTGAAGGCGAGGCTGTACGACGGCGTCCCATCTGCAAACGTGAACCACCGGCCGGTATACATAGACGACGTTGCGCGGCGGTGTCCCGGGACAATGATTGTGATGGCGCACATAGGGACGCCGTGGCACGAAGAGGCGCTCATGACGCTCAGGCTCAATCCGAACGTATACATGGACCTTTCGAGCGGGAGCGGGTGGGCCGTTAAAGGCATGGACGGGGAGTATTTCAAGAAGGCGATGTGGTGGAAAAACGCGTGGGAGAAAATTGTTTTTTCGAGCGACGTGGTGCCTGGGCGGCTGGAATGGGCGGCAGACGTTTACGGAGGCATCTTGGAAGGCATCGGGGCGGACGAGGATACCCGCAGAAATGTTTTCCACCGGAACGCCGAGAAACTGTGGCCTGAAGCGGAGAGGGCATGATGAACAGGGCGGTCTCCGTACTTGTATTTCTGCTTGGGGCCGTTGTCCTGATGCTATCCGTTCTATGGCCGGTCGAGAAGGGCGGGGGCTCGGCACCATTCCAGCACATGGACAACGTTCCCCGTATAGCGGAGGAAATACAGAAGACCGAACCGCTGCCCGTCAAGGATGCGGCGGCAGACTACTACGACCTGTCTTTTACGGTAAGGCTGGCTGGGAGGGAGAGCCTGTTGCTTACGACGGGGTTCCCGGCGGGAGTGTTCCTGGAGATAGTCCGGGGCCGTGCAAGAGTAGGGTTTGTGGCCGGGGGGACGTTTCTGGAACGGACAAGCGCCAATCTTCGTTCCGCGGACACGTATGCCGTTCTATTGAGACGCCGTGGGGAGTTCTACGACGTGGCGGTGGACAACGTTATGGTGGGGGGAATTTCCTTCAGGTCGGGGGGGGACAGCGAGTTCAAGTTGATCGGCAAAGCCGCGAGGGTGGAGGATTTGTCTTTCCGGCCGGTTAGGGATCCAGTTGTTTTCGGGGACGATTTCATGCGCGAGGCGGCCGAAAGCTCGCCATGGGAGCGGATATCGGGGAAATGGGAGAACATAGGCCTGAAGCACCCATCGTTGAGCGCGAATCCCTTCCGGCTGTCTTCGGTGGGCGCCGAGGCTGCCACGGTTGTCGGGAGACCGTACTGGGATTCATATCAGGCAGGCGTGTCGATGCGTGGGGCGGCGGGGCAGAAGATGGGCGTCATTTTCGCATACAGGGGCGGTGAAGACTACTGCCTGTTCCGGTGGACGGCGGGAAGCAGCCGGGATGGCGGCAAGGCGGAGTTGATATCGTACAGGAACGGCGGCCGGACGACTGTTGCCGAAAAAGAAGGCGGGTACGCTCCCGGCGTGTGGTACAAGGTGGAGCTGACTACGGGCATGGGGTGGGCCAGGGTCTACGTGGACGAGCAATTGATGTTCGAAGTGTTCAGGCCCGGCATAACTGGAGGAGGCTTCGGCCTGTATTCGGACGGCGTCAACAGGACGTACTTCGACGACGTTGTCATCGGGCCGTATCTGGAGGCATTGCACAACGGGCAGGGGGCATTCCGTTATTTCAGGCCGTTGTCGGGCGACTGGCATGAGGACATGGGCGGCATTCGGGCGAGAGTCGCGGGCGCGGGGGGATTCCCCGCCGTCTACAGCAGCGACACGGTCTGGCGTGAATGGAACGTGAAGGCCGAAATTCTTTCGGGGCAGGACTGCGGTGTGGCAGCGGCGGTGGCGGACCCCCTGAATTTCATCGGTTTCATCAGGCGCGGGGGCGATGCCGTGCTGCTGGAGCGGCGTTCAGGCCGCGAGACGGTGCTTGCGTCAAGGCCGCTTGGCGGCACCGCGGGGCGGGTCGAAATGACTTTGACCACGGCGAGGAGCATAGCCAAGGGCCGTGCGGTCACGCCGGACGGCAGGGTCGTAGAACTCTCTGCGCCGGTCGGAACCGAATTGCGGGGCGGGGCCGGGCTTGTGACCGTGTCGGGCAGCGCCGAGTTTTCCCCGGTGCTGAGGGCTTCGATACCGAAGCGGCAGGAGGCTGTTCTGACGGGGAACGCGACGTTTTCCAGCGAGGGTTCCATGTCCACGTGGGCGGGCGAGATGAGGGACTGGTACCTCGGCAAGGAAGGCGCCTACTGGTACAGGGGCTTTCTGGCGGGGGACGTGGAGGTGACGGCCGAATTGGGCGAGCGCGACCTTTCTGCGAGCGGGACCATCGCTCTGGGCGTCCACAAGTCCGGCGACAGCACCCAGCCGATGAACGGGTACGTGGCGACGCTGAAGGCGGCGGACCCGGCGCATGACGCCGCCGGCACGGAAGAACATACGGGCAGGTATTTCGACGTCCGGCTGTACCGGGAAGGGGAGGAACTGGAGGCGAAGACGCTGAACGAAGAGAATCTATATACCGTGGGGCTGGCGACCGTGGGGGACACCGTCTCCTGCCACGTGAACGGGCTGCCGCTCATATCATACATGGACCCGCGGGCTTCGGAGATCAAGGGCTACAAGGTGGCGTTCAAGCTGGTGAACGCCGTTGTCAAACCGGATAACGTTCTGGTCAGTTCACGCGGGATGCACGACTACAGTTTCAACACGGCGCCCACGGACTGGCGGGTGGCAGCGGGCGAATGGGACGTGACGAACCGCTGGCAGTGCGATCCGCGCTGGTCGTTTTTTTCGGGGCAGGTGAAGGAAGGGGACAAGAGAGTCGTCATCTGGAACAAGCGGCGTTTCGGCGATCCGGTAAGGATAGAATTCTACGCGGCGCCCAAGATGCGGCGCGAACTGGGCAACAGGTACGAATACGTCCGCGATATCAACGTGGCGCTGTGCATGGACGGAGCTGATTTCACTAAGGGGTATTCGTTTATCTACGGCGGCTACAACAACACGAAGAACGCCATAATCCGCAACGGCAATATCGTGGCGGCGACGAACAACGGCCTTATCAACAGGTCGATGCGGATTCACCGCCACTGGTTTCACGTGGTTGTCGAGAAGGAAGGCGACGAGATCACTTTTGACGTCGACAACGGGACGGTGCACCTGACATTCAAGGATCCGGAGCCGCTGGACGTCGGGCGGGTGGCGATATGGTCGTATGATTGCAGCGTGATGATCAGCAGGGTCCGTATAAGCGGGGGCGGGGGGGCGATGGACGAAGCGCCCGGGTACGTGCCCGACGGACCGGTCCGGACGATATACGACCTGGAAACGGACGGCAGCGTTCAGGAGGGCAGGAATTGAGCGGCGGCGTGGGACACGCGGACAACCGGGGCAACGTCTGGATCGGCATCCTGTTTCTGGGCATGGCCCTGCTGGCCGTGTCGCCGATCGCGTTAGCCGTTCGGGGCCGCGGGTCCAGCGCCGCCCAAAGGCTGCACGGGCAACAGGCGACGAGATGTACCGTTTCGAGCGCGCCGGCGGGAGCGTCGGTTTACCTGGATTATGAATTCGCGGGGGTATCGCCGGCCGAACTGACGCTCAGTCCGGGCGAACACCTGATTGAAGCGCGCATGGTGGGTTTCAGGGACGCCGCGGAGCTTGTGGCGGGCGGGGGAGTCAAGAGCAGGGAGCTGTTCCTGGAGCTGATTCCGGCAGGGCTGGGGCACATCATGATATCGAGCCAGCCTGCGGCGGGCCGCGCGTACCTGGACGGCGTATTCATGGGATTCACTCCCCTGGAGACAGAAGCACAGGCCGGGCGGCACCTTGTGGAAATCGAAAAGGCCAACCACAACCCTGTACAGGAATGGATCACCGTGGCGGCGCAGGAAACGGCCACGGTTTCATATGTTCTTCAGGACAGGGTGCTTGAATTCCTCCTGGCGGCCACGAAGTCGGATCCGGATTCGATAGCGCACTACATGGACCTTGGGCACTACTATTTCATAAATGACAGGCTTGACGACGCTGCCGAAGCCTACAAGCAGGCGTTGATCGCGTCGTACAAGCCCGGGGCTGATGAGCAGGACGCCCAGCGGCTGGAGAAGGAGATAAAGAAGCATGCCAGGTGGCACGGCAAGGACCTGAGATCGTTCAATGAAGCCATTGCGAAAGCGACGGAGGAGGCGGCGAAGCAGTTTCCGGGCAGCATAAAGGCTTTGCGTGCGAAGAGCACCGAACTCGAGAAGCGAAGGAACCTGGAAGAAGCATTTGCGATCTGGGCCCGGGGAGCCCGGGCCGCCCCCAAGAACCCGGTTATCTGGACGGAGTACGCCAGGCTGGCCATGCAGACCCGCAAGGTCAACGAGGCGCTGGAAGGCTGTCGCAAGGCCGTGGAATTTGCGGACGGGGACGCGGAGATCCTGAAGCGTCTCGTGCAGACCGTGCACAGTTACTACAGGATGTTTCCGGTCGAGGAGGACAGGAACAGGTTTCTCAACTTCCTGATGGCGGAGGTACTCGACCCGCTGCTGGACAAACAGGACCTTGCCGGCAACCGCGGAGCGGAATTGCTCTATCGCAGGGCCATGACCAGGGAATACCTGGGCAAGGACGATGAAGCCATAGCGGACTATCACAAGGCCATAGATATCCAGGAACTGCCGCTTGTCAGGTACCAGTGGCGGGAAAAGCTGGCGATGCTTCTTGCGCGAATGGGGCGCAAGGACGAAGCGATAAAACAATACGAAGCGGCGCTGGAAGATACGAATGACCGCAATCAGAAGACCATCATCGAGCGCCGCCTGAAACAGCTCAGGGGAGAGTAGCCTGCCGGGGAGTTCTTCCCCGCCGTGCACATGCAGTAGCGCTTTGATGGTATCGTTGTATTATTGCTGCGTTCTTCAGAGCCGTATGGGAGGTGTGTAATGAAAGCCCGGAAGATGCGGATAGGCCTGGTGCCGGCCAGCCGGAGTTTTTTCAGCAAGGAACTGGCCAGGAGCATGAAGGCCAAGACGGTCGCTTCCATGGAGGCGGCCGGGATGGAAGTGGTGACGGTAAGCGAGGATATGACGCCCAACGGCCTGGTCGAAGAGCGCGAAGACGCCCTGAAAGCGGCCGAGCTGTTTGCTGAGCGGCAGGTTCAGGGGATCGTTATAGGGGCCATGAATTTTGGGAACGAAATTCCCGCCGTGGACGCGGCGATCGCCCGCACTCCCGGATTGCCGGTTTTCATTTTCGCATGCAGGGAAGAGGGCAAGCTGGAGATGGGCGCCGAACGGAGGGACGCCTTCTGCGGGACGCTGTCCATAGCCACGGCGCTGCGCAGGCGGATGGTCAAGTTCACGTTTCCGCGCACGCCGGTGTGTTTCCCCGAGGGGACTGAATTCGTTGACGACATGCGGAATTTCGGCCGCGCATGCCTTGTCGTGGACGGCCTGAAGGGTGCGAGATACGGCATGCTGGGGCCGCGTCCGCGTGAGTTCGAAACGTGCGCATTCGACGAGCTTGCCATGCTGAGGGATTTCGGGCAGGCGGTGGTGCCGCTGCCATTGAGCGAAGTGTTCGCCGGCACCGATGCCCTGGCCGACGATGCTCCGGAAGTCGGAGTGATCCTGAAGGAAATGACGGCCGGCGTGGAGCTGAAAGCCGGCAAGACCTCCCTGCTGAAGCTGGCCAAGCTGGAAGCGTATCTGAGGTCGACCGCCCAGCGGTTCGATCTCGACGGCTTCGGAATCCAGTGCTGGACTTCGATACAGGAGGTGTTCCATATTTCTCCGTGCGTGGCGATGGCCAGGATGAACGATGCCGGGTATCCGTGCGCCTGTGAAGTCGACATGCACGGGGTAATGAGCATGCACGCCCTGATGCTGGCTTGCGGCGGGGCGCCGGCGCTCGCCGACTGGAATAACCAGCACTTTTCCGACGACAACGTGTTCAGCTGCTGGCATTGCGGAGTATTCCCGCCGTCTTACGTACGGAAGGGCACCAGGGGGACCATATACAATCAGTCGATTGTGGGTGCTTCGGTGGGCATGGAGAACGCCGAAGGGACCTTCGAGTTCGAGATGGAACTGGGCCCGGTTACGCTTGCACGTGTGACTGAAAGCCCGGACGGCTGCTGGAAGATGCTTATCGAAGAAGGGGAAGTCGTTGCGTGCCCGGGGAAGACCCGCGGATCTCACGGCTGGGTTCGCGTGGCGGATTTGAGGAAGCTCTACAAGGCATTGTTGAGGGATTTTCCGCATCATACCGGTTTTGCTTACGGCAGGGCAGGGCGCGCTTTGAAGCTGGCGGCGTATTTTCTTGGGATTACGCCCGTTATTCCTAACGGGGTGGCAGGCGACGACCCGGACGAGTAGGGGGGTCATTCGAGCGGCAGCAGGCGTCGTCTGACTTCGCACATGCCGGGATTCCGCTGCGAAATGGCTTTATCCCGGGCCGTGGCCGGGTCTATCGTCACGACCCGTATTTCTTCTTGAGCGTCATCCGCCACCGCGAGTACGTTTCCGTCCGGCGAAAGCACCTGGCTGCGCCCGTAAAACCTGATCGTCCGCCCGCCGTGCGACTCGGTGCCGCACCTGTTGGCCGTTATCGAAAAGACGCGGTTTTCGAGGCTGCGGGTCTTCATTGCGTCCAGGCACCAGGGAAGAACCAGGTTGGCCGGATGGGCGATCATGTCCGCGCCCCGAAAGGCCAGGGAACGCGCAGTCTCGGGGAAATACCAGTCGTAGCATATCATTATCCCGATCCTGCCATAGCCGGTGACATCGATAACCGGGGGCGGGGCATCGCCGGGCGTGAAGAAGAGCTTTTCCCTGTCAAACAGGTGTATCTTCCTGTACAGGGCTTGCAGGCCGGACGGTCCAATGAGTACGGCGGAATTATAGATGAGTTCCCCGGACAATTCGGGAAAGCCGATCACGACATGAAGCGAATTGCGGGCCGCCTTGTCTGCGATCGCTTCCAGAACGGGCGAGCGTGCGACGTCCGCCGGTTCCGCGGCTTCGGCGACTTCGTATTTGTTTTCGAATGCATATCCGGTGGTTGCCAGTTCGGGCAGCACGATCAGAGCGTCTTGCACTTCGTCCAGCAGTTCGACAATCCGCCGCGTGTTGGATTTCGTGTTCAATATCTCCGGATTGTTCTGAAGAAACCCCACACGGACTTCTTTTGCCAACTCCTATCCTCCAAAAGCTTTTGACGGGTAACAATCTCGACACAATAATATAATAAATCAGCAGTCGACCGGCAAGCATCCGAATCGAACGGAGGAATATATGCACAAGTTGACGCCTGTCCTGGAGAGGATACACGATCTCGGCATAGTGCTTGTTGTCAGGGCCGATGATCCCGCCAAGGTCAAGCCGGGTGTCGAAGCCATGGTAAAGGGGGGTGTAAAGGCTATCGAAGTCACCTTTACCGTCGCCAACGCGGTCGATGTGATAGCGGACCTGGCCGCGCATTTCAAGGATGAAATTGTGCTTGGCGCCGGAACCGTTCTCAATCCCACGAACGCCGCTGCGGCCATTTCCGCCGGAGCCGGCTTTGTTGTCAGTCCCAACACGGATACGGAAGTCATCAAAATCGCCAAGGCGATGGGTGCCGCTGCCATGCCCGGCGCACTGAGTCCGACGGAAGTAATCACGGCCTGGAACGCCGGGGCGGACGTGGTGAAGATATTCCCGGGCAGCGCCGTGGGACCGTCTTACCTGAAAGCCCTCCACGGACCCTTCCCCGACGTCAGGCTGATGCCCACCGGAGGAGTCAGCCTTGACAATATCCCCGACTGGCTGGGTGCGGGTGCGTTCGCCCTGGGTGCAGGTTCCAACCTTTTCGACAAGAAAATGGTTGCAGGCGGCGATTGGGCGGGGCTGGAATCCAGGGCACGTGCATACGTCGAAAAGGTCCGTGAATTCAGAGACCGCTAGGAGAAGACCTTGATGGGTACCGCGGGTGCCGACATTCCCGGATTGCCTGCCCGCCCGGAGGATGCCCACAAGGGTTGTTTCGGCCACGTTCTGGCGGTGGGAGGTTCCAGGGGGCTTTCCGGGGCGCCGGTCCTTGCCGGAATGGCCGCGCTCAGGACGGGAGCGGGGCTTGTCACGGTTGCCGGCCCCGACGGGATAGTCCAGAACGCCGTGGCTCCTTTCCCGGAGTTGATGTGCCTGCCGCTGGGCGATACGGGCACATCGGAGGTCGTGCGGTTCACGGATGAGAGGGCAAACGTGTTGGCGATAGGGCCAGGGCTCGGCAGAGCACAGGCTGCTTCCACCATGGTTACCGATATACTGGCGGCATGCCGGCTGCCGGCCGTTGTCGATGCCGATGCTCTTTTCCCCTATTCGGGAAACGCTGCTTCTCTCGCCTCAAACCCCGGGCCGAGGGTCATCACGCCGCACCCCGGCGAAGCCGCCAGGCTGCTTGGTGTTTCCGTCGGAGCGGTTCAGTCCGATAGGGACGGCACCGCCGCCGGGCTCGCGGCGGAAACCGGCGCCGTCGTGGTGCTGAAAGGTCGGGGGACGCTCGTCGTGGATTCCGATCGCCGCTACACAAACATGAGCGGCGGGCCCGAATTGGCCAAGGGCGGCTCCGGCGATGTGCTGACGGGCGTAATAGCCGGGCTGCTTGCCCAGGGCATGCCGCCTTTTGAAGCTTCCGTCCTTGGGGTGTACCTGCATGGCCTGGCCGGCGAACTGGCTGCTGCGGTATTGAGCCCGTATTCGGTTATCGCGGGCGACGTCATAGACAAATTGGCCATGGCTTGCAGGATACGCTCTCGTGGCTGGCGCGGGGGCATCTGAATGGCTGTTCCGGAACCTGGTTCGGATGAGTCTCTCTATCTTCTGTGTGCGGAGGGAGACAAGGAGGCTTTCAGGTCCCTGGTCGAACGCTACATGGATCTTCTGATAGGTTATTTCGTAAGGCGCCTCAGAGATGCGGAGCTTTCCCAGGATCTTGCGCAGGAAGTCTTCATAAAACTGTGGAAACACGCCGGCCGCTACACCGTCAAGGCGCGTTTTTCCACTTATCTTTACAGTGTTGCCCACAATACGCTTATCGATTACATGCGGAGGAAGAAAAGCCGCATCGACACCGTGTCGGCCGACGACGAGGACGGCAACATCATTGCCGAAACAGCCGATGCGGGTCTACCCGAACCGCTCAAGGTGCTGGAAGTCAGCGAGCAACTGGAGCTGGTGAATCGCAGGCTTGAAGAACTCGGCGAAGGCGAAAAGCAGGTTGTCGTCCTCATCCTTGCGGAGAGTCTTTCCTACAAGGAAGCCGCCCGTGTGCTGGGCATACCCGAAGGCACCGTGAAGAGCCGGCTTCACGGCGCCCTGGCCCGTCTCAGGAAGCTGTTGGACAAGGGCGACAACCAGTGAAGCCGCCGGCGGAAAAGCAACCGTCCCCGGGAGTCCCGCTGCATTTCAGGATTCAATACCTGGCCCTGGCGATAATTGGATGGGCGGTCCGTTTCGTGCCCAGGAGAGTTGCTCTTGCCCTGGCGCGCTTGCTCGGCCGGACCGGGTACTACCTGGTCCGCGGCCGGCGCCGCGTCATGCTGGAAAACCTCCGTATCGCTTTCCCTGACATGGCTGACCGCGACAGAAAGCGTACTGCGATGGCCTGTTCAATCGCGTTTGCTGTTGGCGTCATCGAGAATTTTCGTATCGGCGATCTTGCTGCGGCGCCGGAACGATTCTTCGAATTCGAAGAATCGGATATAACCCGGTTGAGGGATATCTTCAAACGCGGCAACGGCGTCGTTTTTGTTTACTTCCATTACGGCAACTGGGAGCTTCTGCCTCCAGCCTATCACCATCTTGAACTGCCGAGAGCCAGCGCCGTTGCCCGGCACATAAAGAACCCGCTCATTACCGACATGCTTACGCGCACACGCACGCAGGATAACCTGCGGATTCTTTTCCGGGGCCATGCCGGCAAGGAGATAGTCAGGAGCGTAATGCACGGCGAGGGGGTAGGAATTCCGTGCGACATCAACACCACACGGGACGAAGGCATATTTGTGGATTTCTTCGGCAAACCGGCGGCTACTACTCCGGCCCCGGCGCGTATTTCCCTGCGCTACGGCGCTCCGATTGTCATAACGTTTATCGAGAGGAAGAAGGAAGGCGACAAGTACCTTGTTCGCTTCACGCCCGTTCTCGAACCCGACGGCTACAGGAACAGGGAAGACGCCGCTGCCGCCATGATGGGGGCGGTCAACCTTGAAATCGAAAACGTTATCAGGAGAGATCCGACACAGTATCTCTGGGGGCATCGCCGCTGGAACACCCGTCCTCCGGGCGACGACTGGCGTCCGCGTTACTGACCTCGTCCTGCCGCTTCCAGATATCCACCAGGAAACTGTCTATTACCAGCTGCGTCGCGTGGTAGAGGATTATGGGAAGGGCCACCAGCGAAACTCCCGGGAAGCAGCTTTCGGCCAGCAACGTTCCGACCGGCAGAGTCTTCTGGCTTCCGGTCAGCGATACTGCTATGCGATCCGGCCGTTTGATCCGGATCATGCGGGAGGAGAACCATGCGATTGCCAGCGTAACGGAATGCACTGCCGCTACGGCGACAAGGACGGTCAATATGGCGCGTATCGTCAGGTCGGTCTTCCCGGCCTGGGCCCTGGCGCTGCTTACTTTTGCCAGCACTATGAGAAGTATTATGGCGCGGTTCAGCACCGAGACGTATGGTTTCAACCTGTTTGAGAGCGCCGGCTTCAGCATGCGCGCCGCCTGTCCGAGGATCACCGGTATGAGCAAAGAGAACAGCAGCGTTTTTGCGATTGCCATCATGTTGATGGACACGGCCTGTCCCATGAGCAGCCACAGGACCGGCGGGATCGCGATGAATGCTATGGAGTTCATCAGTATCGTGCCCGCCAGCGCCATTGCGTCGTTTCCGCGTCCCAGCCGGGTCCAGATGACGGCGCTCGCCAGCGTACTTGGAGCGCTGGCGGCCAGCAGTACTCCCTGCCCCAGCCGGCTTCCTTCGGGGAACATGCCGTGCATTGCGGCGAACGCAAGGAGCGGAGCGAGCGCGTATCCCATGACGACAATCATCAGCAGGGACTTTACACTGGCGAATGCTTTCAGGATGTCGCCGGTCGGCAGGCTGTAGGCGCTGAAGAAGAGCAGAATCCCCACCATGTACTTGATGTGGAAGTGCTCGTTTACGAATACTCCCGGAACGTGCCACAGGTAGCCCAGTCCGAGCACGCCTATCAGTACGCACAGGAACCATTGCCGTTTCAGCCATGCCTGCAATGCGGGTCTCCAGGTGTGATATTCCGGGTTACAGCGACATTCACACATAACGGATTATAGCGCTCCGTCGGTGAATGAACAGCGAGCGCCGGGCATACGGCGGGACGCGCCGCCCGGTCAGGCGATTTCTTTCTGCGGTGAAAGCGTGTCGTCTTCTCCGGGCTCGGTTTCGCCGGACTGGGCAGCGGGTTTCTGCGATTTCTTTTTCCGGCGGAGATGCTTCCAGTTCAAGCCCTTCTCGACCACCTTTCCGTTTACTACTATCCTGTCAATGTCCCTGTTATCGGGGAGGTGATACATGATGTCGAGCATTACTTCCTCAAACACACCCCGGAGAGCGCGGGCGCCCGTGTCTTTCCGCATCGCCCTGCGGACAATTTCCCTGAGGGCGTCCTTCGTGAAAACGAGTTCGACGTTTTCTATTTCAAAAGACTTCTGGTACTGCTTGACTATGGCGTTCCTGGGTTCGGTTACAATACGAATCATTGTTTCTTCATCAAGAGCGCCCAGGGAGGTTACGACGGGAAGCCGGCCTATGAATTCAGGTATCAGGCCGAAGCGCACCAGGTCGTCAGATGTTACCTGTTCAAGGAGGCGGTTGAGGTCGCGTTCGGGCGATCCGTTTTCCTCGTCGGTTACGAACCCTATGCGTTTCTTGCCTATGCGCTGGGCGACAATTTCTTCTATCTTGTCGAAAGTCCCTCCGCATATGAAGAGTATCTGGCTGGTGTCTATCTGGATGAACCGCTGTTCGGGGTGTTTGCGGCCGCCCTGCGGGGGTACGTTGGACACCGTGCCTTCGATTATCTTCAGCAGCGCCTGCTGGACGCCTTCGCCCGAGACGTCCCTTGTTATAGAGGGGCTTTCGCTGCGCCGGCCGATCTTGTCCACTTCGTCCACGTAGATTATGCCCCGCTCGGCCGCTTCGACGTTGAAATCCGCAGCCTGTATCAGGCGCAAAAGCAGGTTTTCCACGTCTTCGCCGACGTAGCCGGCTTCAGTGAGCGTGGTGGCGTCGCCTATGGCGAACGGCACGTCGAGGATCGTGGCGAGGGTGCGTGCGAGGAGCGTTTTTCCGCAGCCGGTCGGGCCCAGCAGAAGAATGTTGCTCTTTTCCATTTCGACGTCGTCGCTGGAGCCTTCGTCCAGGGCCTTGATCCGTTTGTAATGATTGTACACTGATACGGCAAGAACCTTCTTGGCGTGTTCCTGCCCGATGACGTACTGATCGAGATGCGCCTTGATTTCGGAAGGGGGAGGTATTTTCTTCAGGGCGAACGCGGTTTTCTTGTGAGCGTCTTCCTGGTGCACAAGGTCGTAACACAGCTCCACGCATTCATCGCATATGTATACGTCCGGCCCTGGAATCAGCCGCTCCACCTGGTCCAGGCCGCGGCCGCAGAAGCTGCAGTAAATGCCCTTGTTTTTCCCGGATCCTGCCATTTCTTCTCCCTGGGTCTGCTCCCGGCTGTCCGGCTTGCTTGCCGTGCAACCAGTGTTATCGGCAGTCCCGAGGCGTGACTTTTTCCTACTCGGGTTTCAATATCTCGTCTATTATACCATACCCCAGGGCGGCCTCCGGTTCCATGAAAAAGTCCCGGTCAGTATCTTTTTCGACCTTTTCTATCGGCTGGCCCGTGTGGTGCACCAGTATTTCGTTCAGGCGCTGCTTGACCTTGATTATTTCCTGGGCGTGTATTGATATGTCTATCGCCTGTCCCTGAACCCCGCCCATGGGCTGGTGGATCATTATGCGGCTGTTGGGCAGGCTGTAGCGTTTGCCTTTCGTCCCCCCGGCAAGCAGTACCGCAGCCATGGAAGACGCCTGCCCTATACAGTAGGTGGCCACGTTGTTGGATACGAATTGCATCGTGTCATATATGGCCATCCCGGCCGTGATTATGCCGCCGGGCGAGTTTATGTACATCTGGATGTCCTGTTCCTTGTCTTCGAGCTGCAGGAACAGCATCTGGGCTATTACGAGACTTGCGAGGTGATCGTCGATCGGCTCGCCTATGAAGATAATCCGGTCCTTCAGCAGCCTGCTGAAAATATCGTAAGCGCGTTCTCCGCGCCCGTCCTTCTCAATGACCATCGGCACAAGACTCATAGCATGTCCTTTCAGACTGCCCGCGTTTTCATCCATTGGTTACTTGTCTTGTTTTTTCCTGGCTTTCTTGCCGCTTTTCTTCTTGGATGACTTCGGGGATTTTTCCGGCTTGGTCTCGGGTGTCGCCGCTGCTTCGGATATCTCGGCGTTCTCCTTTACGAGGTCCAGAACCTTTTCTTCCAGGATGTCCTGGTACAGTGCGGAGAGCCCGCCGGTTTCCGACAGCCTGCTGCGTGCCGCAACCGGTGTAGTCCGCCAGTACCTTGCGACCGTTTCTATGCGCTCCTCCACCTCGTCGTCGCCGACTTCGATTTTTTCCTTTTCGGCAATGGCCGAGAAAATGAATGTCTTGCGGAGCTCGCGTTCGGCGGTCTTGGCGCTTTCCTCCTTTATGGCTTCCGACTGGTCCTTCATGGTTTCTGAAGAAACGCCCATGCGGGAAAGCTCCAGTATCGTGCGGGTTTCCCGGCGCTGCTTTTCGCTGTCCAGGAGTTCCTGCGGCAGTTCAAAGCCGACCGACTCGACCAGCTTGTCAATCAGCATCTCGCGGGCGGCTCTTTCAGACGATTCCTTTTTCTCCATCTGAAGGCGTCCCTTGAGAGCATCCCTGAGGGCGGCTAGGTTTTCGGCGCCGACCTTCTTCGCAAAATCCTCGTTCAGTTCCGGCAGTTCATGTCTGCGCACTTCATGTATTTTCAGGGTGAACCTAGCCTGTTTACCTTTCAGCGTTTCGTCTTTGAAGTCTTCGGGATAGGTGAATTCAACGGATTTTTCTTCCTCGGCCTTCGCCTTGACGAACGGTTTGGCCGGTATCGACAGGTCCCCCAGGCCGACAAGGCTGTCGTCCTTGTCTTCTTTGCGCGGCAGAGCCAGAGCGGTTTCCTTTTCCTCTTTTACGGTTTTTCCGTCCGCCTCTATCGTGTAATCGCCCACCAGTACGTCGCCCGGTCCCGCGGGGGCTTCCACCGTCTTGTACTCCGCCACGCGGTGCCGCATGGTGTCCAGGGCTTTGTCCACGTCTTCTTCGCTGACTTCGGCGGAAGGCGCTTCCGCCTTGAGACCCTTGTATTCCGGGAGGTCGAATTCCGGCCTTATTTCCACGGTGAACGAATACTCCAGGTCGTTTTCAGGCGATACCTCGATCTTTTCATGATCTATTTCCGGCATTGAGACGACCTTGATATCGGCCTTCTCAACCGCTTCGCCCGCCGATTCCGATATTATCGTACCCTTCAGCCTGTTCCCAATGTCTTCCCTGAAGCGTATCCTGAGGATCTCATCGGGCGTATGCCCGATGCGGAACCCGGGTACGGGTACTGTGTTCCGCAGTTCCCCGAGTATTTCTTTCTGCTTGCCGGCTATCTCGTCTTTGGGGACTTTTACCGTTACTTCTTTCTTCCAGGTGCCTGCGTCCTTTATTTCGAAGTCCATTACACGATTCTCCTTACAGATGCATTTGGTATCAGGGTCGGATTCAGTCGTTCTGGGAACACCGGACGGTGATTATATCGTTCCTGCCGGGTGCGTCAAAACGAATACAAGCGCCGCCCTTCCCCTGTAATTCACTCGGGGAACAACCTGACGGCCACAGACTTCCCTGCATTCCCGTTCAGATCGAACGCACGCACGTGGAGGAACGTCCCCTTTTGTCGCGGGAGGTCGATCACAAACGACCGGTCTCCCGTCAGTCGCTCCACGGGCGCTTCGGCGTCGGCGTCGGAATCCACACTCCAGCTTATGCCGCCGAAACCGGCCGGATCATGCGGGACGTCCACTTTCACACTCAGTTTCAACGGGTTTTCCGGGTAGAGCGCCACGTCGTCCAGGTATATCGTCCTGTCGAACCCGCGTGAATACCAGTTCGGCGTGACGGTAAAGAGCTGTTCGACCGGGCGTTTGTCCATGTCGTCCCGATACAGGTATTCCGCCAGCAGTTTCCGCAGGTCCACCACCATGGTCTGCCACTCCTGGTCGTCTTTCAGATACGATTTTTTCCTCACGTCTTCCCCGCGATGATTGTGAGAATCGAAAATGGCCAGCACTTCCCTGCCGACACGGGCGCCGAGCCATCCCTTGACGTTTTTCTTCAGCCTGTATCTGAAACGCAGCATGGGCAGCTCATCGACGTCGAACGGGGTTCGCCTGAGGAATACGAAGCGTTCCCACTGGTTGAATTGGGCACACTCGACCGCCAGGCACCTGACGTCCCCTGCCAGCCTTGGATACATGATCATTCCGCCCCGGTTGCTAACCTCTCCCCAGTCGTCGCCCGTGTCAAAAGATGCTTCCGCTTCCGCCCCGGAAAACGAAAGGTGTACGTGTTCTTCGCCCAGCGGCGGGCCCGTCTTATCGAGTTCCGGAGCGAAAACCGTGTCCTTCGATACGGCAACGCGGTTGCCTGCGCGGTCCAGGGCCGTCACGGTGATCTTTGCGGGACCTTCCGGCAGCCTGGACGCGCCCGGTGCGAGCCACTGCAGGCCCTTGCGTGTCCACCGGATCGCTTCATCCCCGAATCCGAAACGGGCGGGCGCTCCGGCGCTTCCGGCGATCTCCAGCACCATGCTTTCCGGAGATAATTCCGACAGGTCGCATCCGACGTCGATGCTTTCGGGATAGGACTTCCCGTCCCTGCTTTCGAATTCCAGGGAAATCTCCTGGTCAGCCTTGCCGGCGGACTTGGCGTTCCCGGCGAGTATCGGGAGTTTGCGCCCATCAAGCGTGCATTCCGCTTCGCCCTCGGCATCCACGCCCAGTTTATGCGCTTCTGCCTTGGACAGGAACGGCACAAGCCTGATGTTTTTCAACACGTACCAGTCGCCGCGCGTGTGTTCCTGCCAGCCGGCATCGTTGAATCCCAGTATTTCGCAAATATACGGCGGTTTGCCCCGGAACCCGAACCGTTGAACGACGTCCACAAGGTTCACCTTTGCCTTATGCACGGCCCCGTCGTTCATGAGCCCCAGTCCGAACTCCCGGAAGCCGTGTACAAGCGGCACTTCGACCCTGTTCCCGTTCACTACCATGAAAAGTCCCGGGCGGGAATCCCGCGGGATCTGATATTCAAACTCAAGCACCGGGTAGTCGTTCAGCTCGAAATTCTCCCTGGCCAGCGGCAGCAGCATCTCGCCGCCAACGTGCCGGTTGATGACTCTTATTGACGAGGTCTGGTCGCCGCCAGTACCGTTTCCGAATACCTCTACCCCGTCATAACCGCTGAATCCGAACCATTTCTTGCCGGCGATATTCTCCCACGCGAAGTACCGCCTGCCGGTCAGCTTGAGAAAGGCTTCGTTTATCTTCCTGTCATAGGGCAGGTGCGTGTCCTGCGGCGCGGCCTGTTTGCCGGCATCCGCATTCCCCGCCAGCAGCGCGGCAGCTGCTTTCCGTTCCGGGTCGCTTGAATACAGAACGTCCAGGTATTGCGTGCCTATGGCGGCTGCCGACGCTGGCTCCGTGCCTTCAAAAGCGCCGCCTTCCAGCCTCCCCGCGATCTCCGCCCGCGATATCACTGCCAGGTTGTCTCCGACCAGCCATGCCAGCGAGAGTTTTTCCGGCAGGCCGGGTATTTCCCCGCTGACAATTTTCGCCCCGTCGCGCATCATGGTCAGCTTGTCGCCCGTCCGGATCAGCTCGAGATCGAACCATGTCGTATGCAGAAACTGCTTGATGAACGAAAAACTCGACCGGACGTATCCCCCCACATATCCCGCCACATACATCCGGTTGATTTCCATCGGCCCGTTTCCGCTCGATATCGCCGATGGCACGTCGCACAACCCGTACAGGCAGTGGACCGGGGCACCTTTTTCGGGAACCAGCGCTACTCCGAAATTCACCGGGTATTCGTAGTACGGCGTCTGGTCTCCGGCCATGGGTACGGCTATTACCATGCGCACGTAGAAATTGCCTGACAAGTGTTCCCTGTAACCAGCCAAGGCGGTTCTTTCGGCTGTCTTTGTGCCGGCTTTTCCCTGGAACCATGAATACTGTGGGCTGCACGCCCATAGCGAACTGTCTTCCCACGTCCCGGCCAACTTGGTAAACAGCACCGGCGCCCTGTAAAAAGTGAACTGCCGGACGTTCGGGCCGCTTATCGTTACGCTGCTGGCCACGGCCCGTGCCAGGCTGCCGCTCATGGTGATCTCCGCATGCGCCCCGTCCGCCGATCCGGTGACCGTGTAATCCGCGACGCGGTTGCCGTCGATGACCAGCCCCAGTCCCCTGGCTTCGGCGCTCAGCCGGCATTCCCAGTTTCCGGGCGGCACCGGCCTGCCGTCCACGAGCAGGTTCTGGCCGGAGCATTCGAGGTCTATCGTCTTGCCTGCCGCCGCGATCGTGAGCTTACCCTGGCTTTTCGGAAGCAGGAAGCCCACTTTCCACGGCGGTGGAACGACGATGGCGCTGACCAGCATGTTTCTTCGCGGGTCGTATGACAGGATCCCAAGCCTCCGGCTCCAGAGCTGCATCTCCCGGTCGTCCTGGAAAGCGGTCCGCACCGTGGGGCTTTCTCCCCACCATTCCCTTAATTTGTCCACCGGATCACCGTCGGCGAGAGGCAATACCACGATGTCGTCGACACGGGTGTTCGCCCCGCCTGCAAAGAAACCGGCTTCGCCGCACGGCATGTCCACGTCGGCTTCCAGTACCGTGGCCAGGTCCACTATGGCGCTGACTTTCCGTCCTTGTACCGCGAGTCCGATCTGGTGCCATCCCGGGGAGAGGTTCCGCTTTACGTGCGCCTTGACCTTCGCCTGTCCGCTTACCGGGTCGAAGTGCACTATGGACATCCCGGACTTGCCGGCCACGAAACGGATGCGTCCCTTCAGGTACCGGTACGCGTCCAGACCGACGTCTCCGCCGGCGTATTCGAACGCACCCGCGACAAGATAGTCGTTCCAGTACCATCTTCCCGCATGTGCCGCCGCAAGCTTGTCTTTGCCTTGTGCAACCGCATGAAAAGGACTGGCTGCCAGGCGGGCCTGTGCCTCGTGCGCCACGGTGATACGGCCAGATTCCACCGACCATTTGTCGCCGAGCCCGGACTCTTCGGCGTCCCGCATGAAATCATCGCCGAAATGCGGGGTTGCGTTATCCTGCAGCACAAGGTTGTTCAGGGATATGCCCGATACTCCCATCCAGTTCCCGCCGGGGCCTGCCGATGGTATTACCGGTCTGCCGTCAAGATACCCCCGCGTATGCCCGCCTCCACGCGGCCTTATTACCACGAGTTCTCCCGGGCCGTCCGCCGGGAAAAAGAGCCCCGTCTTTTCCTGCTGCGACAACGTGAACCAGATTCGCCCCTTGCCGCTTACCGATGCCCTGATCACAAGCGGTTTATCGGGCAGAGGTTCGTTTGCATAGACAATGCTTTCCGCCGCCGAACGTCCCATGTGGCTCGACACGATGATCAGTATGAGGACACACCTCGACAGGCACGGTATCAGGCGGCTGGGCACTTCTGTTTCTCCTCTGATGGAAGTCTCGGCATGGTGATCTCGCTCTACGCATTATACAGGTATTCCGTGTTCAAGTAACCGTGCTCCTGCCGACACGGATCCCGTTCATGAAGCGTCATCCGGGTCTTTGGGCGGCGCAAGTACGGGCATTCAATATAATGGCGTTCGGGAGTATCTGTCTGTGAAGCGGAATGGAAAACCTCTTGAAGCCCTCCTGGCACTGACCGGGGTATTCACGTCCGCCGGCAACCTGGATGATATCCTTGCCGAAGCGTTCAGGGTTCTTGAAAGAGAATCCGGATTCAGACATCTTCATCTCTATATGCTCGATCAGGATGATAACACGCTTGCGCTCGCCGCTTCCAGCCGTCCGGCCGTGATAACGAAGATAGACAGCGATCATCCCCTTTACGGGGCATTCCGTTCGAGCGGCGGGTTTACGGGGTATGTCGGCCGTATGGGGACCGTTGTCGCCGTACCTTTGTTCCTGGGACGACGCGTCTCGGGTATCATCGTCGCCGCTCCTTTATCCAACAGGCCCGACGTGCTTGAAGAGAGCAGGGAAGTCCTGTCCGTCGTGGCGCACTTCTTCGGCCAGGCGCTTGCCATCCATCGCAACGCGCAGCTCGACAAAGAAGAACTCGTCGCCGAGAACTACTCGCTGCTTGAAGAAGCGAACCGCGGGCACAGGGTAGAGAACATCGTCTTCGTTTCCGGCGCCATGCAGGAAGTCGTCGACAGGGCGATTGTCGTCGCCCGTTCCGATGCCGACGTGCTTATCATGGGCGAAACCGGTACGGGCAAGGAACTCCTGGCCGGTCTGGTTCATTATCACTCCGCCCGTGGCGGCAAGCCCCTGGTCCGGGTCAACTGCGCCGCTTTGCCGCCGGCACTTCTGGAAAGCGAGCTGTTCGGCCATGTCAGGGGCGCTTTTACGGGGGCCGTCTCCGACAGGAAAGGCCGTTTCGCCGCTGCGGACGGCGGGTGCCTGTTCCTTGACGAAATCACCCAGATCCCCCTGGAACTCCAGCCCAAGCTGCTCAGGGCCCTCCAGGAACGCGAATTCGAGCCCGTCGGTTCATCTCTCACCGTCTCCGTCAACCTGCGTATCATCGCCGCCACTAATCTCGATCTCGAAAAGGAAACAGAAGAAGGGCGCTTCCGCAAGGATCTTTTTTACCGCCTGAATGTCGTTCCCATTGTCGTGCCGCCCTTGCGCAAGAGACCTTCGGATATCCCGGCTCTCGTTGAGTTCTTCATGCATCGGGCCAGCCGCAAGAATTTCAAGGCTGTCCAGGGCGTTACCGCCGATGCGCTTGAAGTCTGCACGTCCTACCCGTGGCCGGGCAATGTCAGGGAACTCGAAAACGCCGTCGAACACGCCGTCGTTCTTGCCGACGGGCCCCTTATTTCCGTCGAGCACCTGCCCATTGCGCTGAAAGCCCACGCCGCCGCCACGCCGGCCCAGGCGGCCCCGCTGGATACCGTGGAAGATACGGCCGTACGGGCTCTTCAGCAGCGTGGTTCCGCCCGCGAAGCGTACCTCCGCAGCGTCGAGCGCGTGCTCTTCGCGAAGGCGCTGGATATCGCCCATGGCAACAGGACCGATGCCGCTGCCCTTCTCGGTGTGAGCCGCAATACGCTGGCCCGGCGGCTTTCCGAATTGGGGCTGACCTGACCGTCCTGCAACTGTATAACGATGTGAGTCTCACGTGGAAAGGGGCCGAGCCTCATGCGTGCCGCGGTCGCTCTGTTGCTGTTGTTTTCCGCCTGCGGTTGCCTCGCCGACACAGCCGACCGGGCGCCTGTCAAGAACATCATCCTGAGGCATGAATCGGATCTTGCGGATCACAGGTTCTTCCTGGATATCATGGGCCGGCCTGCGAGGGCCGTCTTCCGGAGGGCTGACGACTCTGCTCTGCATGTGGAAGCCATGAAGGTTCCCTTCGCCCTGCCCTGGCAGGATATCGATGCCAGGCGGCTCGTCCGCATCGCGGAAGAAGCCGCCCGTACCTGTGATGAACGTATCGCTATCATCAGGTTTGCAGGGGCGTCCGGCTTGTCGGATGACGCCGCAAGACTGCTGGCGGCCGCTCGCAGCGATTTCCCCGACCGCGCTGCTGACCTGGACGGCCTGGCCGCTGCCGTTGCTCCGCAGGATGCTCCCGCTGAGCCTGCAGCAAAGCTTTCTCAGCCTGAAGAAAAAGACGACTTCAAATCCTCTGCCCCGAGCGCAGGCGGTTCTGTCCCCGGGGAAATCCTCTCCGATCCCGGGACCTTTCATTCGCTTTCCCTGCGCTGGCCTGTCGGTGGCGATGAAGATGCCGACGCCTCCGTCCAGGTTGCATTCCGCAAGAAGGGAGAATCCGCCTGGCGACAGGCCCTCCCTCTCTTCAGGTGCGAAACCGAAGCTCTTATTGAAAAGCCCCCCAAGGGCTCCACCATGTTCGCCGGTTCTGTCTTGAACCTTGTCCCGGATACCGAATATGAAATCCGCCTCAGGCTCATCGATCCCGACGGCGGCAATACCCAGCGCGTCCTCTCCATGCGCACCTGGAAGGAACCGCTTGCTCCCGCGCCGAAAAGGATTCTCCATGTCGTTCCTGGCGGCGGCGGCGGCACAGGCTCTGCCGGCGACCCTTTCCGCGGCACCGCCGCAGCGGATGCCGCCTCCCGCCCTGGCGATCTCCTCCTCCTGCACAAAGGTGTTTATCGCGGCACCCTTGACATCACGAAGGACGGGCAGCCAGGCGCACCTGTTGTCTGGCGCGGGGCAGGGGATGGTGAAGCGATCATCGACGCCTCGGGCAATCAGCGCGGCGTCTCCGCCAGCGAACGCAGACATATATTTCTCGAAGACTTCAC
This sequence comes from Planctomycetota bacterium, assembly GCA_016930595.1. Classification (GTDB taxonomy): domain Bacteria; phylum Planctomycetota; class SZUA-567; order JAFGGJ01; family JAFGGJ01; genus JAFGGJ01. The sequence goes on along the minus strand of JAFGGJ010000078.1, from coordinate 18,631 downwards.
GGTGCGCAACCCGCAGTACGGCATCGTGATGCATCGCGCCGCCGATTTCGTTATCCGGCGCATCAATATTCTGGGTGTCCATTATGGAGTAGCCTGTCATGCCGATGCCGGCGTGCAGCAGCGTATCCTCATCACCGATTGCATCATGAAAGGCCCTTCGGTCTGGCCTCGCGAAAAAGGTATCGAAGGCGCAAGGGGAGTACAGATTACAGGCATCGGCAACGTCGTCTGTTATAACCGTATCTCCTGCTTTGCCGACGCCATTGACACCTTCCACGCCCAGCCTGTCCGTGCCGTCGATATCCACAACAACGACTGCTCCATCCTTACTGACGACGGTATCGAAACCGATTATTCCGAGCAGAACGTGCGCTGTTTCCACAACCGCATTACCAACGCCTTCCAGGGCATCAGCCTGCAGCCCGTTTACGGCGGTCCCGTCTATGTTTTCCGCAATGCCGTCTACGGTATCGAAGCCGAGCCTTACAAGCTCCACAATTCCCCTTCCGGCGGTTACGTCATGCATAACACCACCGTCACCGGCGCGATGGCCATGCACGTTTACTCGGGTGCCGCGCCCGTGCGCAACACCGTTTACAGGAACAACCTGATGGTTGGCGGTGCCTCGGGTAATTATTTCGTCGAAATCACCACCCCGATGCTCAACTGTGATTTCGATTACAACGCCTACGTCGGCGGCCCTTTCAAGTCTTTTGTTAAGTGGAGCAACACCGTCTATGGTACGCACAGGGACCTGGTGGATAAGTCCGGCCAGGAAAGACACGGCCTGTTCCTGAATACCTTCCGGGGGCTTTTCCAGGCCGTCCAGGTTCCCATCCGTGACGTCCGGGCACAGGCTTTCCCCATGGAAAAGACCGATCTCCGCCTCGCCCCGAAGGCCCCCGTTATCGACAAGGGTGTTGTTTTACCAAACGTCAATGACGGCTTCAAGGGGGCTGCGCCCGACATCGGCTGTTACGAACTGGACGACGAACTCCCGCACTACGGTCCACGCGCCAGACCCTCTCCAGCCCCTTAGGGTCCATCGTTAAGTTCCGGTGGTTTGCCTGCCGGCTTCATCCTGTGCTCCGGATATGCGCGGCGTTTCCCGTTGACGTCTCCCTTTATCGCCATATCCTTAGCCTGTGGAACTCGCGGCTTCATCCCCTGAAAGGAGTTCTCGATGTCGATGAGATGGGCGCTGGCTGGTACCGGGTCGCGGGGCATTGGCATGTTCGCCCGGCCGCTCGCAACGGAAGATGTTTTCAAGGGACATGCCGAGATCGTTGCTCTCTTCGACGTCAGCCCAACGCGCATGGACGTCTGCAGGCGCTCCATCAATATGCCGGACCTTCCCGTCTTCACCGACTATGACCGTATGCTCGGTGAAGCCGATCCTGACGGAGTCATTGTCTGCACCCGCGACTGTACGCACGCCGAGTACATCGTCAAGGCGCTTCAGAAGGGCAAGGACGCTGTTTCCGAAAAGCCCCTCTGTACCACCGCCGAGCAGGCCCGCGCCATCCTCGCTGCCGATGCCGCCTCCGACGGGCGCGTCCTCGTCACTCACAACATGCGCTACGGTCCGGCCGTCGCCGCCATGAAAAAAGCCGTCGACGAAGGCGTCGTCGGCGACGTCCTGTTCATGGAATTCCGCGAAATGCTCGACAGGCGCCACGGCGCCGACTACTTCCGCCGCTGGCACGGCCGCAAGAAGAACTCGGGCGGTCTTCTCATCCACAAGGCCAGCCACCACTTCGATGTCCTCAACTATATGCTCGACGGAGCGAAACCCGCCTTCATCTCCGCTCGCGGCGGCCTCAACCTTTACGGTGCCGGCGGCCCTTACCGCTCCACGCGCTGCAGGGGCTGTCCCCATGCCTCGGAATGCCCGTTCTTTGCCGATATGGCCAAGGACGAAAACACCGTCCGCCTCTACTTCGATGCCGAAGAAGACTCGGGTTACATCCGCGACGGCTGCGTTTTTGCCGCAGATATCGATATCGAAGACACCGTCGCCGCCGGCTACGAATATGACAATGGTGTCCGTGTCAGTTATTCCCTGTGCGCTTACGCCTCATGGGAAGGTTTCGAGCTCACCATCCAGGGCACCGGCGGACGCCTCGAGCTCCTTTCTCGGGTCCGTGCATGGGGACATGGTTCGTTCGCCGTCCACGGTCTCGAAAAAACCGGCGCGTCACTCGTCCTCTTCTCCCACGCGGACGGCTACGTTGAACTTCCCGTTGACGCGGCGGAAGGCGGCCATGGAGGTGCCGACCCGAAGCTCCGTTACGACTTTTTCTGCCGTGACCGTTCCGAGCCACGCACGCCGCAGATGGCCTCGCTCGAAGAAGGTGCCCAGGCCGTACTCATCGGCGCCGCCGCCAACCGCAGCATCGCCGCCGGCGGCGCTCCCGTCGATATCCAGGCTTTGCTCAGCCCAGGCAAATAGGAGGTCCAGATGATACCCACGGAACCCTTCCGCTTTCTTTCTCCCGATGAAATGGAAACCATCCATCGCAACGCGCTTCGCATCCTGGCCGAAATCGGCATGCGCATCGACCATGACGTCGCGCTCGACCACCTCGCCGCCGCCGGCTGCACCGTTGATCGCAATGCGCGCCTCGTTCACTTTCCTCCGGAAGTGGTGCAGGCTTCCGTCGACCGCATGCGCGCGGCCTATGCGGAACGCTCCGAACCCGAACACATGGCCGTCCGCTACTCCCACGTGCGTTTCCGTTCGGAACCTTTCCAGGTGCACCAGGACTTCACCGTGAACACCGGCGGCTACTGTGTTTACATCTACGACCTCGAAGGCCGCCGCCGCCCCGCCACGCTCCAGGACACCCGTGACGCTCTGAAGCTCGTCGAGCAGCTTCCGAACATCACCCATTCGGGTCTTCCCGTCGCAGCCCAGGACGTACCCCTTCCCATCAGGCAGGTCGCAATGGCGGCCGAGCTTGTCAAGGGCACCAGCAAGCTCGGCGGCATCGAAGCGCTTTCACCCTTCGATATCGAGTATATCTGCCGCATCGGCGAAGTCGTCCGCGGCGGTCCGGAAGAACTCCGCCGCCGTCCCATCCTTGTCGGCTACGGCGAAGCCAAAACGCCCCTTGAAATCGATTACAACATGTGCGAGATCTTCCTCGAATACATCCGCCGCGGCATGCCGCAGTCGCTGGATACCATGCCCAACGCCGGGGCCACCGCTCCCATCCATCCGGCCGGCACCCTTGCCCTCGGCGTCGCCGAAACTCTTGGCGGGCTCACCCTCGCCTACGCCGCCGCCCCGGATGCCGTCGTCACCATCGATGTCACCCCGGGCTTCTCCGATATGGCCACGGGTATTTTCCGGTATTCCGGCGCCGAACGGGTCGCTCTTCTCGGCTCACGCATTCAGATGATCAGTGAGTTCTATGGCTGTCCCAGCGGTGTCCACGGCGGCAAGACCGATTCGTGCCTGCAGGATGTCCGTTGCGGCGTCGAAAAAGGTATTTCCATGCTCGCTCCGGTCCTCTGCGGCGCCGTCGGCTTCGGCACGGTCGGCCACATCGAGAACGCCGTTACCTTCTCGCCCGTGCAGCTTGTCATGGACGACCAGATCGCGGGATACGTCCGCCGTGTGGTCAAAGGCTTTGACGTTACCGATGAAACCGTCGGTTTCGATCTCATCCAGCGTGTCGGCATCGGCGGAAATTACCTTGCCGAACCCGATACGGCTGAACGCTTCCGCGACCTTGTCCACCTGTCGCCGTTCTTCACCGCCGCGCCCTGGGGCGGCAATACGTCCCCCGACGAATCGCGCCGCTGGGAACGCATGGCGCACGACCGGACCGCCGAACTCATGGCCTCCGAAATTGAACCGCCGCTTTCTCCCGACCAGATACGTGATGTTGACGCCGTCGTTGCCGAAGCCGAAGCCAGGCTTCGCGAGGACGGCCGGATCTCCTGACGGTTCGGCTACCCGGCCGCTTCCACAGCCTCGGCCTTCCGCCTGCCGGCCGTCAGCCCGGCCCACAGCAGCACCGTTCCCCACGCCGTTACCAGCAGGCCTATCACCGCGTTGGTGCTGAACAGTCCCGCGTCCGTGTCGATCTCGTATCCCGTTGCCGGTTTTCCGTTAATTGCCGCCCACGTCCTTCCCGGTTTCATCAGCACCAGTCTGCCCCGCAGGGTCGCGGTGCCTTCCGCAGGCTTCTCTGCCGAAACTATTGGCACCACCCATTCACTGCCGTCGTCCAGAGCGCTCTTTTCGCCTTCCGATACCACCCGGCCCTTCATCTTCACGGGCCTCCCGCCCAGGTTCTTCGACAACCGTGACATCGGTATTTTCCCGCTTACGACTTGGTCCACGGTGACCGTCACCGGCACCGAATAGAGTACCAGCATGTACAGCCCGAGGGCGATCCCTATCCCGCTTACTATCATCCTTCTCATGGGCTTCAACCGCCTCCCAGCGTTGCGTGGGCTTTTTCTATCAGTTCCGGGATGTTCAGTTTCTGCGGGCAGTGCTCAAGGCACGCTCCGCACGCCGTGCAGGCGTCCCCCTTGGTCTTCAGACCGTTGTACCTGCGGGCGGCGAACTCCTTTATTCCGTATATCTCGTACTGTGCCAGGTACGTCAGTATCGAGCTTATTGGCAACCCTTGAGGACAATGCTCCTTGCAGTAGTCGCAGCACGAGCATATTTCCTTCTTGTGTTTCTCGAATGCCTTCAGCCCCCGTACGATTTCCTCCCGTTTCCCCGGGGTCATTCGAGGTCCCGTTACCGCCTTGTATGCCTGTTCGACGTGTTCCACCTCCGTGTACCCCACCGCCAGCACCGATACCCTCTCGTCCGCCGCCAGCCATCTCAGCGCCCCCTGGGCGTTCGTCTCGGCGTGCTCGTCCCGCAGGAATGCCATCTTTTCCGTGTTGTCTGACGACAGGAAACCGCCTTTCAGCGGGCCCATTGCCACTACGCCCAGCCCCTTTCCCCACGCGTACTGCACCACTTCCTCGACCCCGGTGTCGTAAGCGTTGTAATACAGCGTCACCAGCTCGAATTCGCCCGTGTCTATGAAATGCCGTATGTCATCGTTCCCAGCGTGCGTCGTTATTCCCAGCCTCTTGAAATATCCCTCGTCGCGCAGGCGCTTTGCTTCCTCCAGCGCTCCGCCTTTCGACATGAGCGCGTTGAAAGCGTCCATGTCGTTCACAAACCACATGTGGTAGAAGTCGAACCGGTCCGTCCTCAGCCTCGCCAGCGACCTCTCGAAGTTCTCCCGCAGCTCGGCCCCTCCGCGCCTCGAGCTCTTTGTCGATATGTAAACCCTGTTCCTGCACCCCAGTTCCTCCACCGCAATCCCTATCTTTTCCTCCGAATCACCGTACCCGGGCGATGTCTCTATGTACTTCACCCCCAGTTCCACGGCCCTGTTTATTATCGCTGTTGCTTTTTTCTGCGATATATCCGGCATACGCATGCCGCCCAGCCCCAGCAGGGGTGCTTCGAATCCATCCGGTGTAATCCTCCGTTTCTCAATAGCCATGTTTTTTCTCCTCAGGGACCGATGCTCTTTGCTGGTGTCCATGCATTATACCTCTTTTCGCCCTGCTGTTCACGCCCGGTGCATGGAATAACCGCTTCTGCGTGTTATGATATGCTTCCGCCTTCCCTCTTTTCGTGAAATGTGGAGCAATGCCTCGCGGAACCAGACCGCCTGCCGCGCACAAGGCGGCGTTGTCCGCAGCGCTGAAAGCGCTGAGCGGCGGCCGCGTCCGCAGCGAGATCGCCGCCATGACTCTTACCGCGCAGGAGCGCTCGCTCGCCCTCCGCATCGCCACGGGTTCCGTCAAGCGTCATCTGACGCTCGACAATATCTTCAATGCCGTCTGCCGCAAAAAACATGTTCCTGAGCCCGTCAGAGAAATCTTCCGCCAGGCCGTTTACCAGATGCTGTTCACCAACGTCCCGATCGCCGCTGCCGCCAGCATCGCCGTTGATCTTGCCCGGCGGATAAGCCCCCATTACGGCCGTCTCACCAATTCCCTGCTGAGAGCAGTCGATGCGCTTCCGCGTGAATTCCACGCTCAGCCGCCCGTCTCCGATGTTTTCCGTCGCTCCGTGTTCCTGTCTACCGATGAAGGCGGCCCGGGCTCCCTTCTTTTCGACAGGCGGCTCGTGAGGCGCGACCCGAAAGGCGACCTTGAGCACGCCTCGTCGCTCCCCGCTTTTTTCGCCTGGCGGTACCTTAAACGCCTGGGAGACGAATCTTTCTGGCGCTTCGTTGACTGGGCTGATTCAGCTCCTCTGCTTACCGTCCGTCCCAACCGCCTCAGGCTTACGCCCGAGGCCACGCTTTCCTCCCTCCTTCCTCCCGGCGCCGCTACGCTCGAAATGGACGGCCTGTCCACCCGGCTCTACTCGATTCCGGGCCCCGTGCTCGCCATCCTCCCCGGGCTCGAAGACGGTTCCCTCATTGCGCAGGACGCCGCCAACGTCCTCCCCGTCGAAGCCGCCGCCGTCCAGCCGGACATGTCCGTACTCGACCTCTGTGCTGCTCCCGGCGGCAAGACCCAGCTCCTTGCCGAATCCATGTGCCCGGGCGCCCGCCTTGTTGCGCTTGAACTCGTTCCCGAAAGAGCCGCTCTTCTCCGCTCCAACCTCGACAACTGGGGTGTCCCGGGTGTCGAAGTCATCACCGCCGACGCCGCCGACCTCCCGCGGGAATTCGTTTCCGCTTTCGACGTCGTCCTGGCCGATGTCCCCTGTTCCAATACCGGCCAGCACGCACGCCGTCCGGAAGTACGCCTCAGGGTCACCAGGGACGAAATACGCCGCCTTGCTCTGCAGCAGCGCTCCATCCTCTCTTCGGCTCTCAGCGCCGTCCGCCCCGGCGGCCGCGTCATCTATTCCACCTGTTCGCTCGAACCCGAAGAAAACGATGATCTCGTCCGCTCCGTTGACGGCGTCGATATCCTTTCGGAAAAAATCACCTGGCCGCTTCTGCATCGCCATGACGGCGGCTATTTCGCCGTTCTGGCCCGCAGGTAGCCTGTTAGGAGACCGCCCCATGGACTACTCGGACCTCCTCCCTCTCGTCCTCCTGCCTCTCATGTCCGCCCTCATCGGCTGGCTTACGAACAAGCTCGCCCTCCTCATGCTTTTCCGTCCCCGTACGGAAAGGAACTTCATTGTCTTCAGGCTACAGGGCCTCATACCGCGCAGGCAGGACGAAATGGCCTCCGCCATTGCCGAAACTGTCTCCACTCACCTCGTCAACAGGGACGCCGTCCAGAAGGAACTCACCCGCCCACGGGTCCGCAGCGCACTCGTCGATGGTCTTGTCGAATACGGCAGGAAATACGTTGCCGATACCGTCGCCGCACTGCCTCGCCCCGTGAGAATCGTCGTCCCCGACGCCGTCCAGCGCAAGCTCAACAGGAAGCTTCGCCGTGAAGCCGAAAAACACCTCCCGGTCCTGATGGATGAAATATCCCCTGCCATCGCCGCCAACGTGGATTTCAGGCGCCGTATCAGAACTGAAATCGCCGCCTATCCCCACCAGCGCCTCGAATCAATGATCCGAACCATCGCCGGCAGGGAACTCCGCTCCATCGAAATCTGGGGCGCCGTCCTCGGCTTTCTCGTCGGCCTCCTTCAGACGGCCGTCGTCTTCCTCTTCATGCGTTGACGGCCTTATTCATCCGTGTCTTCTTCCGGCGGCGCCTGCAGGTATCGCCGGAAAAAATACACCGCCGCACCCACCGGCGTCGTCAGGAACAGCTGCAGGCCCTTCCACGCGGATCTTGTGCTCCTCAGCCTGTGGTAGCTCATCCACAGCCAGAACGCCAGCACCAGTACGGCGATGAATCCCGCAAACATCAGCCATCCGAGCTGGTTTGCTATGTTCGACATCCCGCTTGTCGCAAACAGGTCCGATTCCAGTATCCCCCACGTGCCGTCTTTCCATTCCATCCAGAACTTGTGCGAACAGTCGTGCGTCCCCGCCATGCTCCCTATCCCGGGGTTTTTCGACACGTACGTGTACCGGCACGGGACCAGGATCTGGTACGCGTCTCCTTCGCCCGACGACCTTACCGGCCCTTCGAGCACGCTCATCTGGTCGGTGTCCAGCATGAAATTGTCGTACTTCGTCGCTGCAAACTCCCGCCGCAGTCTCCTCAGTACGCCCTCCCTGCTGTATGTCGAAAGGCTGGCGCTCAGTATCCCCGTGACCTTCTCGGCGTCCCCCGACATGTATGCTTCTTCCATCCGCCGCATCGCGGACTCGAGCTTCTCGCGGCCGGGCAGTTCTTCCAGGGTTGTTTCGCCGGTGTTCTCCGGCATCGGCGCGGTCTCCGCACGGGCGGTCCCCGCTGCAATGACGGTCCACCATACCAGGGACGCCGCAACCCACGTCCCCCGCATCCGGCTTGACGGTTTTTTTGCCGCTGTTTTCATCTCTCTATGATTATACCCTGTTCCTGCCGATGCTCCCCGGTATTTGCCCGCGGAAATCCTTACCGCCGCTTTGCGGCCTCGATCAGCCAGCCTGCCGCCAGTACCATGATCGCCGCCCAGTACGGCAGCATGCTGGGTTCCTTCCGGGCTTCCCCCAGCCGTCCGCTCAACGCCTGTTCGCTTGTGCTCCTGGCGCCCGCTTTCACCAGCGTCCGCACTCGGTCCTCGTCCACCCCGGTATCGCGCACTCTCCATGCTTCGTCTACGACCAGTGGCGCTGTCGCTGAGCCGCTTTCTCCGGCGACGGTCACTGCGTAGAGTCCCGGCTTCATTTCCGGCAGGCGCGCCTCGTATCTGCCCTCTCCGGTCCGGTACATCTCGATGTTCTTGCCCGTTCCTCCTTCTGTCTTTTCGATCACGGCCGCCGTCGTCGCCCCCGCCCCGAATTCCTTCGGCGTCTCAATTACCAGGACGTTCCTTCCGGTGTCCACTCTTGCCGAAACGTCCCTTTCCTCCCCGCCCGCCAGCCAGAACACCGTCCTTGCCAGCAGCGTGCCGCCGTCGCCGTCAGATGTAAGCTCCGGCCACCACCCGTCTCCCGTGTCCGCAGCGATTATGCCTGTCCGTCCCAGTCCGGTCCGCATCACTGCGATGTCCGCTGACGGGGTTTCCTCCGGTCCCGACACGCCCAGCGTCTGCGCCCCGGCTTTAATGCCCAGGCGGTTCCTTGCCGCTGTAACGGGCGGTTGCAGGCCCGCGATTATCTCGTGCCCCGCGGTGAATCTTGTTTCTTCTTCCGATCTTGCCACGAACGGATTCCTCGCTTCTTCCACGGCGCGCTCTATCGTTCTGCGTACCTGTTCGGCGTCCGCCCTCGCGACGAAATTTCCTCCCGCCGCTTCAGCCGTCTTCTGCAGGAATTCCTCGTCCTGGGCGCTCCCGGTCCCTATGACGGTCAATACCGTTCCACGCAGTTCCCCGGCGGCTTCTATCGCCTGCAGTTTTCCGGCTTCTCCCCTGTCAGGGTCTCCGTCCGTCAGCAGGAATACCAGTCTCCTCCCGTCGCTTTTCGCCTTCGCCGCCGCCCTCAGCGACGCTGAAACATCCGTTCCGCCGCCGGCCTTTATTGCCCACAGCGCGTTCCGGAACCTTTCCGCTTCATAGGCAGCGTCTTCCAGTACGGTCTCGGCCTTGTCGTTGAACGCTATGATGCTTATGCGGTCTTCAGGTTTGAGGCCCGCGAGGCCGGCTGCCACCGCTTGGCGCACTGTATCGATCTTTGCCGCACCGTCCGCACGGCGGCCCATGCTTCCGGACCGGTCCAGCAGCACCGTGATATCGAGGCCGCCGCCACCCGGTGGTTTCATCAATGCCGGCAGAATCCTGGCCAGGCCGTCCCCGTCAGTCAGGCCTCCTGCTCCGAACGATTCTTCTCCTCCCAGGCACAGCAGGCCCACTCCCAGTTCCCTCACCGCGGGAACCGCGGCCATCGCGGTCATCGCGTGTCTGTTCATCGACAGGTTTTCCAGCACGATAACGTCCGGCAGCCCCCTCCCGGAAACCAGCCGCCTGTGCAGTTCTTCCACGCCTGTTTCCTCCGCCTTGATCCCGGCGTTCGCCAGGATCTCCCTCGCCCTTGTTCCCTTCGACCCGCTGGTCACCGTCGCGCTCACGGCGCCCTGTCTGAACGACACCGTCCGGGCCGTGTCGTTTGCCGGCAGGACGTCCCCCGGCGTCGTCACCCTGAACGTAATGTACGTCACCGGCCCTTCCGCCGCCTTCATCACGACGGATACCGGCATGCTCACGCCCGCCGGCAGTATTATCGTTCCGCGTTTCTTTCCCGACGCCGTGGCGCATTCCCACCACGCCTCCGCCGGTCTCGTGGCCCCAAGGTGGGCCGTTACGCTTATTTCCGAGCCCTTCCTGAAATGCGCCGGTACCGCCAGTCTTTCCACGCGGACGTCTTTCCCGGGCCCCTGCGGCAACAGGTAGTAAGTTTTTCTGCGGTCAGCTCTTATCAGCGGAAGCATCCCGTCGGCCGGTTCCGTCGGCGCCGGCGGCAGCTCCGCCGGGCTTTCCCAACCGCCATCCCTTCTGAAATCGCTCGCAATCACCACCGCCGCGGCTTCCGGCGACCTTCCTGCCGCCGCCGCCGCCGCCCCCGCCATTCCCATCCGCAGGACGGTTCCTTCATTGCCTGTTACTCCCGCCCCCGTTTCTCCAGTGAACACGTATCCCCTTGCTTCGTTCTCACGTTCAATTAACCCTGTAAGGCGTTTCAGGGTTTCTGCCGCCTGCCCTGCCGGGCCCGTGCCGGCACGCCCGTCTACCAGCAGGATCACGGTTCCCCGCCCTGCCCATGGTGCCATCAGGCCCGCTGTCCCGACTGCTGCAAGGCTCAGGCCCGCCAGCCTTATCGCGGTCCGCAGCGTCAGGCCGCGGCCACGGCGCAGCACTGCCCACCCCAGCCACAGAGCCGGAATTATCGCCAGCATGTAAGGTCTTGCAAACAACCCTGTTGGCCTTTCGTTCTGCTCATCGTACCGCAACCTTTTTACATTTGGATTTGTCCCCGCATCTGCTATAGTGTTAACGTAAGTATAAGGGCGCCCGTACGGGCTGCCAGCTATTGCCATGACGCATTTGAGCGGGCCGCATTGGGAGGTTTCCATGGCGACGAGCAGGAGGATGGAGCGCACTAAGAGCAGGGGAGGCGGAGGGGGTTTTCTCGTTTTCCTCATCCTGGTCCTCCTTGCCGGAGGCGGCGCCGGTTACTACTACAGGCGGGACATCAAGCGCATCGTCGGCGAATTGATGGCTCCTGCGGACACCGGCCCTCTACCTGATGCAGGTGCCGGCAGAAACAAACCTCCCGGCGACGTCCCCGCTCCGCCTCCCGATGCGGGTTCCACGCCCGTCGTCGCTCACGCCCCTCCGGATGTCCCTGTTTCCGTCCCCGCCTCGGCCGCTTCCGGACGCGTCCTCACTTGGATCAATGACTCCGAAAAAGCCCTCGCCTCTCTCCAGTTCGACAAGTCCAGGAACTTCGCGCAGAAGGCCCTTGCCGCCAATCCCCCCACCGCCGAACGGCTGCGCGCCCAGAACCTTTACGATCGCTCTTCCCTTTACGGCGACCTGCTGACCGGTCTTACCATTAACCCGGAAGCCTCCGGCGAACTCTATCACTTCTACGGCGAAAGCATCGACCTTGAAGGCGTCCTCGAACGCGAAGATTACCAGAACTATTATGTCGTCATCAACGGCGGCATTACCGCTCCTATCTCCAAGGAAGATGTCCTCGAAGTCCGCAAGATCGATGAGTCCGACAAGCGCTCCGCCCTCATCAAAGAACTCAAGGACGTCCGTTCCGCCAACAGCGACAGGGGCGCCGTCGGTCTCTATCTCTCCGCCGTCTTCGCCTACCGTAACCTCCTCAAGGACGAAGTTGTTCCTCTCCTTGACGAAGCCTTCAGGCTGGACCCCGACCTCAAACAGCATGTCGCAGACCACTATGCCGGCAAACTCCTCTACAAGGCCCTCTGGCACGACTCCATCGGCCTTTCCTACCACGCCAAGCTCTTTCTCAAGGAACTTCTTGCCGATTATCCCGGCAGCATCCACGCTGATTCCGCGCGCAAGACGCTTGCCGATATCGAAAACCGTAAGAAAGAAATCCTCGTCACCATGAAAGTCGAAGCTCCGCCCGCTCCCGCCAAGACCACCATCCGCAACACTCCCGTCTCCCCGGCTGTTACCAGGCCGGATAACACGTCTTCCAGTCCCGCCCCCTCCGCCCCGCAGGAACCGCCCGTCAAGATACAGGCGCAGAAAGTCGCCAGTTCGGACCCCAGGGTCAAGGCCAAGGTGAATGAAGCTAATAAATTCTTCGAAGAAGCCCTCGTTCACTACGATGCCGGCCGTCCCGGCAGCCCCAACTCCAACCGGGAACTCCGCAGCGCCGCCGCACTCTTCGAAAAAGCCGAGCTCCTCTATAACGAAGCCGTTGATATCGACCCCGCTAACGACCAGCTCAGCAACCGCGCTTCCGACGCCGCCAGGCTTCGCTATAATTGCATGAAAATGCTTACCCTCAGCGATTCCTAGGAAAGGCGCCCCGTATGCGATATCTTTCGTTCTTTGTCGCCGTTTCTGTCCTCCTACTTTTCGCCGGCTGTTCCGAACACAAAAATCCGACTCCGCCTACCGTGGACCCCCCTGTCGTCGAAACGCCTCAACCCGTACCCGCCTCCCCGCAGCCGCTCCCGGCCGATCCGGCCCCCGCTCCTCCCCCGGACGTCGCCCTGCCTGAACAACCCGCCGATCCGGTTGCCGCACCTCCGGCCGTCCCAGAACCCGTCCTCACCGCCAAGGTCGGTGACGTCGTCAGCGTCCTTTACACCGGCACCCTCGACGACGGCACCGTCTTCGATGCCTCATCCAGGCACGGCAACAAGCCCTATCCGTTCGAAGTCGGTACACGCAGTGTCATACCGGGCTTCGACGACGGCGTCATCGGCATGAGCGTCGGAGAGACGAAAAAGCTCCATATACCCGCGGCCCAGGCCTACGGCGCCGTGGACCCCGCCAACTTCGTCATGGTACCCAAGTCCGCATTCCCTCCTGAAATGCAGCTCAGCCCGGGGCAGCGTGTCGGCATGACCGGCCCCGACGGCCACGTCTATAACCTCGGTATCCTTGAAGTCGGCGAAAACGATGTCAAGCTTGATACCAACCACCCCATGGCCGGCATGGACCTCAACTTCGAAATCACCATGGTCAAAATCGCCCCCGGCCAGCCGGCCCCTGTCCTGCCTGTTCTTGTCCAGCCCGCCTCCGATCAGCCCGCACCCGATCAGTCCGCACCCGATCAGTCCGCACCCGATCAACCGTAGAGTCGCGTTTCCCGAAAGGAACTTCTTCCCATGTCCGTCCTTGACGTCATTCGCCTCAGGAAAAGTGTCCGCAGCTACCTCGACAGGCCTGTCGAGGAAGATGAGCTCGCCCAGGTCCTGGAAGCCGCACGCCTTGCTCCGAGCGCTTCCAACCGCCAGGAATGGCGCTTTGTCGTCGTTACGGATCCGTCCGTCCGTAATGCCCTCGCAGACGCCGCTTCGGGACAGCGTTTCGTTGCCCAGGCTCCCGTCGTTATCGCATGCTGCGCCGATACCGATAACCACATCATGGCCTGCGGCGAACCCTGTTATCCCATCGATGTCGCTATCGCCGTCGATCACATGACTCTTGTCGCCGCCGAACTCGGCCTCGGCACCTGCTGGATCGGCGCCTTCAGACAGGAACCCGTCAGGCAGCTCCTCGGTATCCCCCAGAATATCAGGATCGTCGAGCTCCTCACCCTCGGCTACCCTGCCGACCCTTCCCAGGTCCGCAAGAAACGCCTCTCCATCGACGATTTCGTCCACCGCGAATCCTGGGGTCGCGGCCTGTGAACCCCTTTTCCACCCCTTCTCACGGCACACTGCTTTTCGGCGAACGCCGCGTCTCTCCTTTTGCGGTGCTCACTCTCGCCGTCGTCGTCATCGTCCTTTTCTTCGGCCTGGTCCTTCCACTCTTCTCCGTCCTCAAGAACGCCTTCATCCTTCCGGCGGAAACCTACACCGTTTCTGCCGGCGAGACATGGGAAGTCATCGAAGAACTCACCGGCGGCTCTTATTCGGCCGCTCACCTCAGGCGCGTCAACCCGCAGGTCGCCGGCGACCCCGTCCCGGGCTCTTCCATTATCCTCTCGCCCCGCCGCTTCTCTCTCTCTCTATTCCTCATGACCGTTTCCAACCCGGTTTACCGCTCCGTCCTCTTCAACAGCTTCTTCCTCGGCCTCGTCGTCACTTTCCTCTGCCTGCTCGTGTCCCTTCCTGTCGCCGTAGTGACCGGCCGCTTTTCCTTCAAAGGCAAGTCCCTGGTGAACCTCCTCGTCCTCCTGCCTCTGGTACTGCCGCCTTTCGTCGGCGCCGTGGGTGTCAAGAGAATGCTCGGCCGCTTCGGTCTCCTTAACCTTCTTCTCCTCAAGCTCGGTGTCGTCACCGAATCGCTCGACCTCCTGGGAGGCGGCCGTTTCTGGGCCGTCGCCGTCCTGGAAGTCCTCCACCTCTTCCCGGTCATGCTCCTGAACCTCCAGGCCTCCATGGCCGCACAGGACCCTTCCATCGAAGAAGCCGCTGAGAACCTTGGCGATTCCGGCCTCGGTCTCTTCTGGCGCGTTACCTTCCCGCGGCTCGTCCCGGGTATCTTTGCCGGCGGCGCCATAACCTTCATCTGGGCCTTCACCGACCTCGGTACACCTCTTGTCCTTGAATACCAGCAGGTTGTCGCCAAGCAGATCTTCGATATGGTTCAGGAACTCGGCACCAATCCCGTCGGGTACGCCCTCGTCATGGAAACCCTGCTCCTTGCCATTGCCGTCTTCGTGGTCGGCCGTCTCCTGGCTTCCTTCTTCTCCAGCCGCTCGGCGGGCAAAGGTACTCCTTCGACCTTCAGGCGTCCACTCGGCGACAGGCACACCGCCATCTTCTGGGTCGCCTTCGGCCTTCTCGTCTTCCTTGCCGTCCTTCCGCACGTCGCCGTCATACTCACTACTTTTTCCGGCCGCTGGTTCATGACCGTCTTCCCCGACCACCTCACCTTTGACCACCTGCGGACCGTCGTCAACCATCCCGTCACGGCCGGCAGCGTCCGGAACTCCGTCCTCCTTTCCCTCGCCAGCACTTCCCTCGACGTTTTCCTCGGCATCGCCATCGGGCTTCTTGCTCTCCGCCTCATCCCGCGCCTCGGCAGGATCGCCGACGTCATGGCCATGGTTCCTCTCGCCGTCCCTGGCCTCATCATGGCTTACGGCCTGATGTCCGTCTACGGCGGCCTCGCCTCGAACACCGGCGCCGGCTTCCTTCGCTCACTCCTTTCCCTCATCGACCCCAGGATCAACCCCATGGGCCTTCTCGTCCTCTCCTATGCCGTCCGCCGCCTTCCCTTCACCACCAGGGCCGTCGCCGCCGGTCTCTCCTACGTACCGCCCGAAGTCGAAGAAGCCTCCCTCAACCTCGGCGCCTCTCCGGGCCGCACCCTCCGCAGGATCACCTTCCCTCTCATGTGGGGACACATTGTCGCCGGCGCCGTCCTGACGTTCAGTTTCGCCATGCTTGAAGTCAGCGATTCCCTTGTCCTGGCGCAGAAAGAAGAGCATTTCCCCATCACCGCCGCCATCTACAACATGCTTCACCGGCTGGCCGACGGCATCAACGTCGCCAGCGCTCTCGGCATGTTCGCCATGGCGCTACTGCTGTTCAGCCTGATGTTGAGTTCCAGGCTTTCCGGCCGCCGCATGGGCGACATGCTGCGCTTCTGATTTCCGCCGGATGCTTTCCCCGCGGCTCCCACCTTGAATCTGCCCGCGCGGGAAGTGCCTCTTCCGCCCCTCACAGCCCCCGCATGAATTCGAATACCTTGTCGGCGTGCGATGGCGGAGTCTCGTGACCGTAGTCGGGATATATCGCCACGCTCTTCTTCGACGTTATCCTGTTGTACGCGGCGAACTGCGTTGACGGCGGGCAGATCGTGTCCATCAGCCCCGTACCCATGAATATCTCCCCCTTTATCCTCTTCGCAAGGTGCTGGGCGTCTATGTATCCCAGCCTCGTGAATATCTCTTCCTCCCTTTTGTGCTCGGGGTCGTACTGCCGGAAATACGTTTTCAGCTCCTCGTAGGCGTTTGCGGCGAGGTCCATTTCCCATACCCGCTTGTAGTCGCACAGGAACGGCACCACCGGCGCCGCCCTCTTTATTCCGGGTTCCAGCGCCGCGCAGGCAAGTGTCAGGGCGCCTCCCTGCGACCCCCCCGTCGCCCCCACGCGCTTCTCGTCCACCTCTTCGAAGCCCATCACCACGCGCGCAAGCTGCGCCGTGTCCAGGAATATGTCCCTGAACAGCAGCTTCTCCGGGCCCTCTTCGTCAAGCCCCCTGATTATGTGTCCACGGAACGTCGTCCCCTTCACCCCTCCCACGTCCTCCGATATCCCGCCCTGTCCGCGGCAGTCCATCGCCGCCACGCAGAACCCTTCTCCCACCCATGCCAGCTTGTCCATCCAGCCCCCGGAATTCCCGCTGTACCCGTGGAATATCACTACCGCAGGAAACGGTCCCTTCCCCTTCGGCCTCAGGTACTTCGCATGCACCCTTGCCCCGCCCGTCCCGCTGAAAAACAGGTCCCTGCATTCCGCCCCGGCCGCCGTGAATTCCGCCTTCCTCAGCTCCACGTTGTCGTCCAGCCCGTGCATTTCCCCTATGCTCCGGTCCCAGAACTCGTCCATGTCCGCGGGACACGGGTTCTTTCCCTCGTATTTCATCAGTTCTTCCAGCGGCATATCTACCAGCGGCATGCGTCACCTCCTCGGTTGGCCCCACCGTGCCGCAAATAGTATCGCTCTCCGCCCGGCCTGCAACGCATTTGCACGGGATTATTTTGCCGATTCACGGTTGCCGGAACATCCCCCGCCAATATCATTTCCACGTGGACGTTCGGCGCCTGTTCAGGGAGGTGTGTTATGGCGAAGATCCCCATCGGCCTTCAGCTCTATTCCGTTCGGGAAAACTGCAAGGCAGACCTGCCCGCCACGCTCGAAGCCGTCGCCGGCATGGGTTATGACGGCGTCGAATTCGCGGGCTATTACGATTATTCCGCCGCGGACCTCCGCAGGCTTCTCGACGACGTCGGTCTCAAGTGCTGCGGCACCCACACCGGCTTCGCGACCCTCGTTGGCGACGAGCTGAAAAAGACCGCGGAATACAATGCCGTCCTCGGCAACCGCTTTCTCATTTGCCCCAGCCTGCCCGCCGAACGCCGTGCGGACCTCCAGGCCTGGGTCGATACCGCTCATGTCTTCAACGACATGGCCGCTGCTGCGGCCGATCTCGGCGCCGTCGTCGGCTACCATAACCACAACATCGAATTCACCCCGGAAAACGGCACCACCCCGTGGGACGCCTTCTTCTCCAACACCGTCGACGAAGTCGTCATGCAGCTCGATACCGGCAACTGCCTCCACGGCAACGGCGACTCGGTGGCCGTTCTTGAAAAGTTTCCCGGCAGGGCCGTCACTCTTCACCTCAAGGAATTCTCCTCGTCCAACGACAAGGCTCTCATCGGCGAAGGCGATATACCTTGGGCGCGCATCTTCGAACTCGCGGAATCCACCGGCGGCACCGGGTGGTACATTGTCGAGCAGGAAAGCTACGCCTGTCCCCCCCTCGAATGCGTTGCAAAATGCCTCGAAAATCTCCACCGTATGGGCAAATGACCGCTCCCGCGGCAGACGAGCTTTCCCTCATGGTCCGTTTTATGGAAGGCTCTCAACCATGAAAACCCTGCCTCGCTTCCGCTGCCGGGTCCTTGTTGCCGCTCTTGCCGCGGCCCTGGTGCTTGCCGCCGGGTGCTCGAACAAGCCCAAGCCTACCGAAGAAAACAAGGCTAAGATCCTCTCGTCCTTCAGTATGCAGATGAGCGCGCTGAACCAGTTCCTGCCGCAGGAACTCGACCTCCGCTTCGACGGCTACGATGAAAAAGGTGCGCTCAAGTTCCAGATCCTCGATGTCTCCGGCGATGAGCCCGTCGTTATCTGGAACGGCCGGGATAACGGCAAGGACTACGTTTTCTCCAGGGCGGACTAGGCCTTGTCCCGAAAGTCTTCCTGACGCCGCTCGGCTGCATCGCCCGCTTCGTTTTTCTCCCCGGCGGATGTTTCGTGGAAAAGACGTCGCTGCTTTTTCCCGGAATGTCTTATCACGTGCTATGCCGGATTTTTCTTTGCCTGTAACCTTTGTGTTTGCGAGGAGTTGTGAGGCGGAGGCAAAGATTTCTCAATTTGATTTTTTAAGAATCCCCAATTTCGCGTGCGTTAAGGGTGGGAGGCTTCATATGTGAACGATCTTGCGCGATCCTCACGGTTTCCCCGGCGTTGCGACCGAAGGGAGCAAGCCCGTACGATGAACCCTTGTATGGGTACAGTGTGTCTTACATGCAGGCCGCAGGCAGCGGGTGGGTGGGGCCGCAGGCGCTATTGCCAGCCCCTGCCAGGGGTCTTGCGCGAAAGCAAACCTTCCTTGCCGAAGGCAGGAGGAGCGCAGCGTCAAATTGCCAGCCCCTGCCAGGGGTCCTGCGCGAAAGCAAACCTTCCT
>JAFGGJ010000010.1 GCA_016930595.1 Planctomycetota bacterium | reverse complement strand
TTTGCGACACTGGCTCGGGAAGTCTATGTCGTATGGGATGTTAGGTATGGCGATATACTGTTATGGATTGGCTTCGTTTTGTCAATTATTCCCCCGGGCCCGGGGGCGTTCTCTTCGATATTTCCTCCTGGGGGCGTCTTTTCCCCGCAACCAGCTTCCTGTATGCGTCGGGGAAAAACATGGTATGCGTACGAATCTATTTTCACAGCGCTGTGAATTCCGGATTGCACATGTGCCTGGAATGTGATAGAATATTTTCGGCGGGTGTGCCTAGGAAGGTAGGCGTTTTAATGCGACCTTCGCGTTCCGGTTTGTTTCTTGCGAATCCCGAAACCTTTTGCGGCAGCGCACGGCTGTTTGTCGCGGCGGCACTCATCCTGTTTGCGGGATTGCGGCTGTCGGCTGACATCGTGATTACCACCGACGGCAGGAAAATTGAAGGGGATGTGAAGCTGGAAGGCACGGAATACGTCATCAAGACCTATTTCGGGGCGACAATCCGCATTTCCAAGTACGAAGTTAAAGAAGTCAAGTATACGGCGGCGCCCATCACCGTTTTCACCAAAGACTGGAAAGCTTTGGGAAAAAAGAAAGACGCCACGGCGGACGAGTACTACGAACTCGGAAAATACGCCACAAAATACCGTTTGAAAAAGCAGGCGACACAGGCTTACGAAAAGGCGATTTCCATCGACAAGGACCATCAGGGCGCCAGGGAAGCCATGGGCCTTACGCTCTATAAGGGCGAATGGGTGAGCGCCTCTTCGTTGAGATCCAAGGGATTGATGAAAGTCGGCGACGAATGGGTCAGCCGCGAAGAAGCGGAAGCGGAAAAAGAAAAAACGGCGGCTGAACGACCGAAACCGATTGTCAGAAGAAGGGACATCCCGTGTCCCAAATGTGAAGGTACGGGTGTCATGGTCTGGCTGCCGTGCCTCCAGTGCGATCAGTCCAAGCGGCCCGGCTACATCTTTTCCATGACGACTAACCGTTACGAAGTGTGCAACCGCTGCTGGGGCAAGGGCAAGCTGCCGGGGCTTAAATGCGACCTCTGCAACGGCACTGGACGCGTGGACCCCGAAAAACTCGAAAAGAAAGTCCCAAAGCCCCCCAGGGGCTACGAGTTTTGCCCGGTCTGCAACGGTACCGGCGTGGAAGAATGGGTCAGGTGTCCACAGTGCGGCAGGTCGCCGGCACCGGGTTATGTTAACGTCGGCGACCACCTCGAAATATGCCCTCGCTGCAACGGCCGGGGATTCTTCCCCGCTTTTCCATGCCAGACCTGCGGCGGCAAGGGACTTATCAAGCTGCCGGAAGGCGCAGATGCCGTGGCGGATGCGGAAGATCCCGTCGCCCCGGCGAACACGGCCGCGGGCATCGGGGACGATGAACGCTCCCCGACTGGGGGGTCTTCTTCTGGAACCAAGCCTTGACGGGCGCGCGGCATCGCTGGAGGCGTGACGTGCCGGTGTTCTTCCGCATGCGCGGTGTTACTTTACGGGTATGTATTTTCCTGGCGGCGACACCTTACGGCACCGCGGGCCTGTACGGGCAAGAGCAGGCGCCGCGGGAACAACCGGCGAATACCGCCGCCCGGACGCCCGTGGCGCAGCTCGCCGGGGACGGCAGCGGCAAGGCGGGCGAGCTGAAGCTGTATCCCGTGATCGTGGGCGGCAAGTATGGCTATATCGACTCGAAGGGCAAGGTCGTAATACAGCCGCAGTTCGATGAAGCCAGAATCTTTTCATGCGGGCGCGCCGCCGTGCGCAGCGCCGACAGGTGGGGGTACGTCGACGCTAAGGGCAAGTGGGTGGTGAAGCCCGAACTGAAGTGGGCGGGGGATTTCTCCGAAGGGCTTGCGGACGTGAAAAGCGCCGGGCTCGCCGGCTACATGAACGAATCTGGCGAGCTGGTAATACCTTACAGGTACAAGTGGGCCGGAAGGTTTTCCGGGGGCCTTGCGGCGGTGGAAGTGGACGGCAAGTGGGGTTACATGGACAGGACCGGCAGCATGGCGATAGCGCCTAAGTTCAGCTGTGCGGAAGAGTTTTCGGAAGGCGTCGCCGTGGTGATGGTGGATAGAAAGACCGAGGAAGGCTACTTCACAAGCGACTTCGCGTATGCGGACAGGACCGGCAACGTCATATTCGGCGGGATGGAACAGATGGTCGTGGGCGGGCGCTTTTCATGCGGGCTGGCCCCGATACCGGTCGAAGAAGGCGTCGGCTACATAGACCGGACGGGGGCGGTCGTCATCCGGCCGAAGTACGAAGACGCGAGCAGCTTTTCCGAAGGCCTCGCCGTGTTCGCAGTGGGGGGAAAATACGGCTACATCGACACGAAGGGGAACGTGGCGATAAAGGCGAAGTTCGATTACGCCGACGATTTCCACGAAGGCCTGGCGGCGGTGGAAGTGGACGGCAAGTGGGGCTACATAGACAAGACCGGCAGTGGCGCGATAGAACCGCGGTTCGACGAAGCGGAGGAGTTTTGCGGGGGGCTGGCAAGGGTCGGGGTGACGGTGGGGAAAAAGAAGGTGCCGGCGTCGGGAAAAATCGAAACCGGTCCTGCAGATGAAGAAGTGCACGTGCTGGACGAGGACGTGGTGGTGATAACTTCGCGCAAGTACGGCTACATCAACAGGGAGGGGGCGTACGTGTGGGAGCCTTCCAGGTAACGGCGGGGGAAACAAGGGCGGTTCTTTTCTTGCGGTATTCTTCCGGTGGTGGAACATGGTTGCCGGCGGGGCCGTGCTGAAACGAAAGGCTGACAATGGCGAAACGCCCGAACATACTGTTCCTGATGACGGACCAGCAGCGGCATGACGCAATGGGGTGCGTGAACCCCGTGATACAGACGCCCACGCTGGACGCGATAGCGGCGCGCGGAGTGAGGTTTTCGCAGTGCGTGTGCAACGTGCCGATATGTGTACCCAGCAGGTATTCGATGATGTGCGGGCTGTACGGTTTCCAGGTGGGGGTCAGGCACAATACGCAGATGTACACGCGTGACGAAGACCTGCCGGTGCCCGTGCTGGCGCAGAGGCTGCTGGAGGCGGGATACCAGACAGCCGGGTTCGGCAAGACTCACTGGTACATCGGGTCGGGGATAATGCCAGGAGTGGAAGTGAAAGGGTCGCGGCGCGGGTTCGAAGTGCGGTCAATCCAGTCGAAGAGGGAACCGAATAACGACGAGGTCGGAAGCCTGTACATGGCGGACGACGAGCCGGAGTGGTTTGAGCGGGTGCGGGAAGAGTCGGGAAAGTCCGGGCCTGGGGGCGAGGCGATCGAAGGCTATATCGGGGAGACAAGCGGCATTCCGGCGGAGCACCATTTCGAAGGCTGGCTGACTCGGCAAGCGCTGGAATTCCTGGACAACGGCCGCGACGCGACGCGGCCGCTCTTCCTGTATCTCAGCCTGGATTACCCCCATGCCGGGCTGCACGTTCCTCCCGGGTTCGAGGGTCTCTACGACATAAACGCCTTCCCCGACAGCCCGCCGCCGGAACCGATGCCCGGCGGCCACCGGCACCGCGAGAGCGGAGACCAGTGGGGTTATTTTGAAGACCGCTGGCCGCGCATGACGCCCGAGCAGCGGAGGATGTCGCGGCTGAGGTACGCGGCTATCTGCACGTACGTGGACAGTTGTTTCGGACAGGTGATAGACAGGCTCGAAGCAATGGGCGAACTCGACAACACGTTCATCATCTTCACGGCCGATCACGGGGACATGCTGGGAGACAGGGGGCGGGTGTCCAAGTACTGCCTGTACGAAGGCAGCGTACGGGTGCCGATGCTGGTGGCGGGACCGGGCGTGGACCGGCATGGGGCCGTTGATGACCGCCCCGTGGAACTGGTGGACGTAATGCCGACGCTGCTGGACGTCGCCGGCTGCGGAATCCCGGAATTTCTGCCGGGGTTCAGCCTGCTGTCGGATTTCAGCCGCAGGGGCGCGTTTGCGGAGCTGCACGGGCGGGGCTACGAGGAATACCAGCGGGCGCCGGCGGTGATGTGGCGGACCGGAGACTGGAAGCTCATCCTCCACATGCCGGGGCGCCTGTGGGAAGCGTGCCTGGGGAGCGAAGAGCTTTCCGGGGAACTCTACCACCTGGCCGACGACCCGCTCGAACTGAACAACCTGTATGCGAGCGGTGAGCACGCCGAAGTCCGCGAACGTATGACGGCCGAAGCTCTGATGCACGTGATGTGTTCACTGGGGAAGTATCCGTATGCGACGGCCAGGACCAGGATCCGCGTGACGGGGCAGGAAACGAAACCGGATCGCGGCAAATGGGAGTAGCGGCAAGGGAAAGCTGCGAACCGGCAGGGCGGGGTGGGCCGGCAGAGATCAGCCTTCGACGAAGGCGTCGATATTTGCGAGGAGTTCGTTGGGGTCGATGGGCTTGACTAGGTACTGGAGCTTGGGGTAGGTGGCGACTACGAATTCATCGGCAAGCTGGTCATACGCGGTGGAGATGATGACGGGGATATCCATGCCGGCGTCGGCCATGCGGCTGAGGACGTCAAGGCCGTGGTAACCGGGCATCTTCATGTCGAGAACGGCGACGTTGACTTCGCCGGTCTGTATGAGGCGCCAGGCTTCCATGCCGTTTTCGGCTTCGATGACGGAGTAGCCGCCTTCTTCAAGCTTGGTGCGGTAGACGAAGCGGATGCGCTGGTCGTCGTCGGCGACAAGGACGGTGGCCTTGGTAGTGGGCTTGACGGCATTGAGAGAGATGCCCTTGAGTGTGGCGCCGAAAAAAGCGGTCTTGTCGGTATCCTTGAGGGCGGAGATCTGCCTGCTGTCGCGTGGGGCGGCAGGTTCGGGAGACGCCTGCCCGGCCTTGGGCGCGGAGGCACGGCCGGGAGGTGCGCCGGCAATGGTAGTGCCGCCCTGGGGGGGCTGCTTGGCGGAAGAGTCGAAGCCGAAGTCATCGAAGGACTTGATGAAAGGCGTCTTGACGGGCTGGGTACGTTTGCCGACGGGCCTGGGAGGAGCGTGCGGGGTCTGCGGCCCGGGCTTGGGAGCGGCTTCCTTGGGAGTGGAAGCGGCGGAGGTGCGTTCGGGGTATATGGCGTCGAGGAGTTTCCAGATGTCGGCGGGGGAGTACCTGGCCTGGCGGAGAGCTTCTTCGATTTCGACGGCGACGGCATGGCGTTCGGGTTCGGCGGGGCATATTTCCTGGAAGAGCGATTTCAACTGCTGCTCATCCATGCTCTGCTGCTGGTACTCGTTGACCACCATAAGCGCCTTGGACCTGGGAGAAAGATGTTCCAGGGAACCCATGACTGTCGCCTTCCCATAAGCAGCGGACAAGGGCCCGCCGCAAATACCGGATCAAAAAGAAACGTCAACCGAGAGAGTCAGCCGCCGCGCCTTGTCGGAAGCGGCGGAGAAGTCTCCCGGGAGGAATTCACCGTAAGACAGGTCGAGCGTGGACCAGCGGTCGATTTTCCATCCGAGGCCGAGGGACCATTCCTGGCCGACGTAGTTGCCCGAGCCGCCGCCTGCGAGCCATCCGCCGACGAGGTCGGAGAGTTCATTGGCGTAGTAGCGGTAATAGGCGGCTTTGAGCGTGAGGTCGGAGAGCGGGGAAAACCCGAGTTCGCCGCCGGCGGCCTTCAGGTTGGAGGTGAAGAACATGTCGAGGCCGCCGAGGAGTGTATGGGGGTCCTGGGCAAGCGGGCTGAAGCTGTTTTCTTCGGAATCGAAGGGATCCTTGTCGCCGGCGGCGTAGACGGCGTTGAAGGAGACATAGGGACGGAAGGGATTGCCGAGTCCGTCGTAGCGGACTTTGCCGACGAGTGCGAAGGAATCCTGGATATCGCGATCGTCGATGGAGCCGAGCTGGGCGGCGAATTCCATGGAATAGGAGAGCTTGCGCATATAACTGCTCTGGAACCTGGAGCCGAAC
Organism: Planctomycetota bacterium; assembly: GCA_016930595.1. Lineage (GTDB taxonomy): Bacteria > Planctomycetota > SZUA-567 > JAFGGJ01 > JAFGGJ01 > JAFGGJ01. The sequence continues at coordinate 44,181 of JAFGGJ010000010.1, read as the reverse complement.
GTGACAAGGCTGGCTTCGGGGAAAGTGCCGTAGGGAACGGCGCCCGAGAAACCCCAACTCTGGAGCAGGAGCGCGTAGACGGAAACGGAAGTGTCGCTGACGGGAGCCATGTCGAGATGGAGACCGACGAGGTCGGCGTCGTCGTCGCCGGCGGAGGTGGGGGAAATGACGCCGGAATCGGAGACAAAATCGTTTTCGAGGAGCTTAGCCCACAAAAGGTCGACGCGATGGCGGCCGCTTTCCTGGATGAAACGGACGCCGTCGTAGGAAATGCCGCCGCGGAAGGAGTCGTTGCCAAGGAGAAAGCCATCGCCGTAGAAGAATTCCTGGCGGCCGACCTGGATGCTGACGGGGAGGTGTCCGCCGAGCCTGCCGAACATGTTGACGTCGCGGAACAGGACGTAGGCTTCGTAGACGTCGAGCGTGTCGATATCGTTGAGGGATGCCGGATCGCCGGGAGCGTTGATGCCCGCAAATCCGCCGCCGATAAAACTGCCGCGAAGTACGGCGGCGAGGGTAACGTTGTCATTGAGGTCGTAAGAGATGCCGAGCTTGAGGCGGGTGTAGAGGAAATCGCCGGTGTCCTGGGAGGCGTCGGAGAGGTCAGTGCGGTTGTGGTCGTATTCGAAGCGTGAGGAGAAGGAGCCGGAAAGGCGGATGCGCTCGACGGTTTCGGAAGCCGGCTTGCCGGATTCGTCCGCGATGGGGACGCCGGCGAGGCCGCGTTCCTGGAGATAGGCTTCTACGGCTTCGGACGTGGGAAGAGACATGACTTCGATACGGCGCTTGAGAGAGGCGTTTTCCTGGCGGAGAAGGTTAAGCTGGCGTTCAAGTTCAGTGAGGCGCTTCTCGTTGCGGAGGAAAGGATCTTCCTGCGCAAACGAAGAGGCCGCCAGCGAGAGCATCATGACTGCCGCAACAACGGTGTACTTGCCCAAAGCTATGTCCCCCCTGCTAGTGTCATGATACACACAAACACACAGCATCGCAAAGAATATCATCGTACGGAAGGGTGCACGACTTTTGTACAGTAGGAGATTATAAGGGGAGGAAAGAGGAAGTAAAGGCAATCGGCGGCGATAGAGAAGAGGGCGTGCTCCACCGGAAGGAGCGTCGGGTAACGTGGATTGCGGAAGCAGCAGAAAGGAAGGGGGCGGGGGCGGGAAGTGTCGTGCGGGAAATGTCCGGGAGCCGATGCCGGAAATGAGAGAACATGTTGCTTGAGGGGGGTGTCCCGAGTACAATGACAACTGTCCGGGACAGTTATGGGCAGACTGAGAGGAGCGTCCATGAAGAGGGCGAGCGTGAGGGTTTTCCTGATGCTGGCAGGGGTCCTGGCGGTGGCGGGATGCGGAGGAGGAGGAGACGATGGGGGCGGGACGGACCCGGGGGTCAGGATAGGCAGAGGAGTGGAAGAGCCCACGGGCGTGACCGAGACGGTGGATTTCCAGGACGGGGCGGGGGGATATTTCGGGACGGACGACTACGTGAGCAGCGGGGATGCGACGTACCTGCACATCGAGTCGGTCGGAGGTGGAACGATCACGTACAGATCGTACATCCGTTTCGACCTTGCTTCTGCGGGGCTGCCGGTGGACGCAATGGTGGTGTCGGCGTCGGTGACCCTGACGGTGCACCGCGAGAACGGGTGCGGGCAGGGGAGCGATTTTCTGGAGCTGAGGCACCTGACGGAAAGCTGGACGGGGAGCGGAGACAGGGCGTATTACGCCCCGCCGAACCCTGCGGAAGGAACGCTCCTGGTGCCGGCTCTGCCGGACGGAAGCGGTGGAGACCCGAACGTGCTGCCGACTCCGGAGCCGATAATCGTGCCGCTGTCGGAAACCCTGGTGCAGGGGTGGATAGATAATGCGGCGTCCAACCAGGGGATGGCGATAGTGCCGTCGGTGGACAGCAACGGGATGGAACTGCATATGTACACGTCGGCGGCGAGCACCGTTTCGTACCGGCCGAAGCTTACGGTGACTTACACGACGGACGCGAACCAGAGCCCGACGGCGTCGGTTGCGGCGAGTCCGACGTCTGGGAACGTGCCGCTGAACGTGTCCTTCACGGGGAGCGGGACGGATCCGGACGGGACGATAACGGCGTGGCGGTACGATTTCGACGACGGGGGAACGGCGTTCGACCAGTCGACGACCCACGAATACACGGAACCGGGGACGTATTTCGTGAATTTCACGGTGCAGGACGACGGCGGGAAAATGGACACGGACATCGTGGTGATAACGGTGAGCGATCCGGTGACGCCGACACCCTACCCGTCGATAGGGTACCACCCGGCAGGCGGCGAGCCGGGACCTTCGGCGGAAAGCTGTGCTTCGTGGATGGCGAGGCCGTGTCCGTCGAGCCGGAGGCACGTGCTGGTGTGGCACGACCAGATAGACTTCAACCCCGCGACGGACGAGGCGCAGGCGTGCTTTGCGGCGCGCAAGATGGTAGGGTCGCAGAAGATGCCGCAGGACCGGATCGAGGTGGTGAGGCCGTTCAACACGAACTGGCGGGTCCTGCAGTACCACCTTTCGTACGGTCTGACCAGGGTGGGGGACTGGGTCGATAAGAACGTGTATGACGACGAGAAGGTAAAGTTCGACGCATGGATGTCGTCGCACGGGTACGGAAACACGCAGCTCGGGGCGCTGATAATAAATTCGAGCCTGTCAACGTACATGTCGAACGCAGACAGCCCCGACTGGGACACGGTGTACGGACAGGACGGGCTGTTCGACCACGCGCTGAGGAATTCGTCGGAATTCTATTACGTATACCCGGCTTACGACCCGGGCGGCGGGCCATTGTGGCACAGGTACATAATCGACGAGACGATCCGGCGGATGCAGATGAACGACGCGGGGTATAACTTCGACGGGACGTTTTTCGACACGGCACATGAGCCCGGGCCGAACCTGTCGACATACTGCGGGGCGAGTGCGGCGAACTGGTACAACAATGCCGACGTGTGCACCATAGCGACAAACACGGAATACGCGGACTGGTGGAACGCGAGGGCCGGGGCGTATTTCGGGGCGGTGCGGGCGGCGTATTCGTCGGGGAACCGGTACCTGGTGCTGCCGAACTGCAACCGGATGACGACGGGGTGGTACGATCCGGAGTACCTGCTGAACACCGACGGGGGGTTTGCGGAATCATTCGGGTGCACGAACGGCACGCAGACGCTGGTGAGTTCCGGGGCGGGAGTGTGGGAAACGAGCATAGGGCGGACGGTGCAGTACATAACGGGGGCGAAAAAAGTGCTGCTTGCGGTGCCGACGCCGGATGTTTCATCGGTGAGCCTGCGGGAGTTCTGCGTGGCGACGTTCCTGCTCATCAAGAACGACACGAGCTACTATTCGCTGAACGCCAGCGGGCTGGGTTCCGCGCCGAACGGATACGGGGGCAATCCCCGCTGGTACCCGGAGTACGAGATAACGATAGGGGAGTACCTGGACGACTGCCCCGCGGACCTGGGCGACCTGCGCGTGGCGGGGACGTCGGGCGGGGGGCTGTATGCCAGGTGGTACACGGGGGGCCTGGTGCTGGTGAATTCATCGCCGTCAACGACGTACGGCATCGAGCTGGACCGGACGTATTACCCGGTGAGTTTCAGCGGCGGCGGGTACGTGGCGACCGACGGCAGCAAGCCGGCGATGAGCCTGGCGACGGGCGGAGGCGTTTCCGGGACGTACAACGTACCGCCCGGCACGGGGAGGATACTGAGCGTAAGCCCGTAGGGCGGAGAGGCCGCGGGACTATTTGACTTCCATGCGGATGAAATCGTTCCTGGAGGCGGCGGGGACGGCATAGCGTGCGGGCACCTTTTCGAGCGAGGAAATGCTCAGGGACTTGGTGAACGAGCGGCCGTCAAAGCCGTGTGTGACAAGCAGGGATCCCGAGGGGGAGGGTTTTCTGTCCGGGACGAGGCCGACGTAGAGCCTGACGCCCGTGATGGAACTCCAGCCATTGGCGCGCACGGTGACTTCCGCGGCGGAGGCCGGCGGGAATTCGGCTTCGCCGTTGACGTTGTTCTGCCAGTGTTCCACCTTGGACCCTGGCTGCGTGCCCCACGTGCTGCAGTCGGTGGAGCGGCTGACGAGCGCTGTCTTGCCGGCGGGGCCGATGTGGACTTCAAGGAAGTTGTTCTTCTGAGGGGTGGTGCCTGCGCCGCCCATGACGCAGACGGCTGCCCTGACGATCTTTGTGCCTTGGGGGGCGGCAAGGGGAAAGGTTACGGAGCCCGTGCCGCCGAGGCGGCCGCCGGTAAAGGAATTGGTCTTGTTGGCGTCGTGCTTGAGCCCCTGGATCCTGGCGACGGAAGAGAGCGCTTCGGCGGAAGTCATGTCGGGGATGATGGTGAGGGTGTGGTAGGGCTTCATGCACTGGACGGTCATGGTGGCCGGCTGGCGGCCGAGCCTGGGGAGAGCGCCCGGGTGAAGGAACCCCCTGGTGGTGACGCCGGTGAGGTGTCCGCCCTGTATTTTGAGGAGGTAGTCCCAGCGGTTGACGGCGTCGGGGACGGAGCCGTCGGCGGGGAGTGGTTTCCAGGTGCGGCCGAGGTCGGTCGAGTAAGAGGCGGAGCCTGAAGTCTTGACGACGGAAGAAACGATGTTGTAGGGGCACCTTATGTCAAAGACATTGGCGGAACCGTCCTTAAAGAGGACGCCGTCGGCTTCGTCGGCGGGGGCGGGTGCGTAGACGATTTCGCAGTAACCCTTCTGTTTCCCCTGGGGGGCGCGCGTGTCAGGCGGGACGACTTTCCATCCGGCGGCCTGTTCGGAGAAGTAACGGGTGAAGGTTTCGCCCTTGCGGAGAGGGAAGGACATTTCGTGGCCGAGCATGTGGCAGTCCTGGAAGGCGTAGGACTTGGCGGGATTGATCTTTTCGACCCAGCTTCCGTTGCCGTCGGCGCCGTAGAAGTAGGAGGATCTGCGGGTGGTGGCGGTGTAATAGCCCTTGGGGTTCCGAAGGACGTCGGCGACGGACCAGACGGGGTTGGTGTTATCGCCGGCCCAGCCGCCGAGGTCTATGTCGAAGTAATGCCACTGGCCGTCGAAGAAGGCGTCACAGACGGAGTGGACGATGCCGTCGAGGTACCAGCGGCGGGCTTCGATGGCGGGCCTGCCGGGTGAACCGCCGGGGCGCGACTGGTAGATGCCTTCAAGCAGGCCGGACTGGATACCGCAATAACCGGTGCCGTGGACGTTGAGAAGTATGACGGGGTCGAGTTCGATGACATTCGGCGAGGCCTTGGGTTCCTGGGGCGTGTGCGCCCAGAGGGTCATGCCGACCTGGAAGCCGTTCCAGTCCTTGCGGCGGCCATCGTAGTAGATGTCGAAGAGCCTGTAGCAGAACTGCGAGGGGGTGAGGCCCTTGAACATGGGACTGTCGTGGAAGGCTTCCATCGAAAACGTGTTTGGAGCGGGGTACTTGTCGGAAACCACGGTGTCGGACATGACCCAGGGATTGACGCAGACAGCTTCGGCCGCGGAAGGAAGAAAAGCGGCGGCAAGCGTGAGCAGGAAAACGAAAGAGAAGCGTCTGGCCATTACGTATCTCCCTCACAAGGGCAGGAACTTCCGGGCGGCCGCGTGGCAGGCGACTGTCCCGGACAGTCACAATATCTTATACCGCCGCGCAAACCAAAGGCCACCGCATAAGGCGGTCAGCGCGAGTAGACTTCAGCGGAATATTTCTTCGCTTCGTCGTACATGGCGAACATGTTTTCGACGGGCGTGTCCACCTGCGTGACGTTGGCGGGGCAGAGGATGTAGCCGCCGTGCGGCCCTAGTTTGTCGATGCGATGGCGGACTTCGGCGCGCACGTCCTCTTCGGTGCCGTTCGGGAGCGTTTCCTGGATGCTGATGGCGCCGTGGAAGCGGAGCTTGCCAGCGTAGAGTTCGCCTATGACGCCGACGTCCATGCATTCAGGTTGGATGGGGTTGAGTATGTCGAGGCCGATTTCGATAAGGTCGGGGATGATTTCAGAAACGTTGCCGTCGGAATGGTAGAAAGCGTAGGGAGGGTTGTCGGGGCGGGCGGCTTTGAACCTGCGGATGAGCGCGGCCATGCGCGGTTTGCAGATCTCGCGCCACTTGTCGGGGGCGAGCATGAGCCTGTCCTGCATGCCGATGTCGCCGGTGATGGTGACGGCGTCGACGCCCGCTGCGGAGAGCCTCGCGGCCTTTTCGCCTTCGAAGTCGTACCACCAATCGAGGAGCTGTTCGGCGAAGTCCTGGTCGATGTACATGTCCATCATGAAGTTCTCGAGGCCGCGCTGGTGCCAGCACATCTTGAAAGGCAGGGAGACGCCGCCGTGGACGGGATAGCCGCGGGCGTGCCATGCTTCGACTTTGTTCCGCGCGGATTCGACGGAGCCTATGATGGAGTAATCCGGGAATTCGAAGAGCGAGATATCGGGTGTCTCGCTGAAAGGTCCCCGGACCCACTCGCGGTACATGCCTGAAGGGCGTTCTACGAAGCCCCACATGCTTTCTTCGGTGCCGTCGTCGTGGTAGATGACGTGCGCACCGTCCCTACCCTGTTTTTCCAGGCGTTCCCTGAACACGGCGGGGAAACCCACGCCGACGCCGGCGAAGCGGAGGTCGAGGCCGAGGTGTTCGTTCATTTCCTCGTTATCGGTTATGGAAACAGCGGTTTTCATGCTGTCCCAAAGTTCTGGGCGGACCCAGATGTCCAGCGGGACGCGGTCGGGTTTTTCAAACTTCATCGCCGTGTGGTATCTCTCGTAGGAATTCATGCCGATCCTCCTGGAAGAAGCACAGGCGGCAATGATAACTGCGTGCGCGCACCTGCCCAGCGAAAATGGCGTCCAAACGGGACCGGCCGAAGGCAGTCCGGGGGGTCAGGACGTGGGATCAATAGACGCATTCCGCCGCGGCGTCGGCAAAGGCCTGAACGTTTTCGGGCGATCCGCGGAAGAAATGGTCGGAGGGGCAGCAGATGTAACCGGCATGGTCGCGTGTGGCTTCGAAGCATTCATGGACAAGAGCCCGGGCGGTTTCGGGCGTTCCGGTTTCGAAGCCGGCGTTCTGGTCAAAGCCGCCGATGAAGAAGAGCCTGTCGCCGACCCTGCGCGAGGCTTCCCTGAGGTCGCAATCGCCTCCCATGGAAGGCGGAGTCATGGTTTCGAGGCCGTCGGCGCCGTTGCGCGTGACGAGGTCCAGCATGTGCATGAGTCCGCCGCAGAGATGATAGACGATTTTGACGCCCGCGTCGTGGAGGGCGGCGTGCTGGCGGATATCGTAGGGGAGGCAGAATTCTTCGAATATGGCGGGGCTGATGACGGTGTTGGAGCCCGCGCCGCCGCCGGTTTCGACCATGTCGGCAGGGGTGCCTTTCCACATTTCGGTAACGCGGAGGGTCTTGGCGAGAATGGATTCCAGGGCGTGGTGGAGAAAGTCGGGCTTGTCGAAGGTCCACATGATGGCCGGTTCAATGCCTGCAAGTATGCAGAAGCTCTGCCACGGACTGCCCTGTCCCGGGCTGAAAGGATGGGACCTGACGATGCCCCTGTCGCCGAGCCTGTCACGGGTCTTCCGGACCGGGGAGAGATCTACGGCCGTCGGGACGGGGCAGAACTCGTTCCAGAGATCGAAGTCCCGTTCGTTCTTTACGAGGACTTCGGTTTCCCATCCGGTAATGTCGTTGGATGCGCCAGCATGGTGCAGGACGCCCTTGGGTGTGGTAATGGTTTCTTCCCACATGCGGTCGCCGTGTTCGTTGACGCCGAGGTCGGTCCACGCGCGTTTCCAGGCCGCCATGCCCCCGTCGTCGTAGGTGTAGGAAGGACTGACGTAGATGGCGAAATCCATGCCGAACTTCTCATAGGCCTGCCAGGAATCCATGCCGCCGAGATAGTTGTCGAGGTAGTACTGCATCCAGCCGTGGACCTGGCAGGGGAGGCGGTCGGGGCGGCCGTTTTCCAGGGCGATCATCATTCTCTCGCGTGATGTCACGGGCGTTCCTCCAGATATCCCGGGGACAATGCCGCCGGAGAACGTATTCTAAAACGCCTGCTCTGGATGCAAGGTCCGTTGTGAAATAGCCGCAGCGGTGGTTGACCACGGGCAGGCGCTGGGTATCTTCAACGCAGTGGGGCAATGGGGAAAGGAGTCCCGTGGCATGGAGCTGAAGTATCCGAACAAGGGCATAGACGGAGAGGTGGCGCTGTACGAAGACGGCGACAGGTTGTCCAACCTGCGGCTGCTGGACATACACGTGAGCATCGGCGGGGAAAGAGTCCGGGCGGGTGGGATAGCGGGTGTGTCCACGCCGGATGAGCACAGGGGCAAGGGCTACAGCCGCAAAGTGATGGAAGGGACGACGCGGTTTCTGAGAAAGCAGAAAGTACCGGCAGCTTTTCTTTTCGGGATACGCCACTTCTACACGAAGTACGGCTACGCGGTGGTGCTGCCGGGATACGAAGCGGCTGTGCCGGTACATTATGCAAAGGAAATTCCGAAACCGGCGGGATATTCATGGCGGCGGATGGGCGAACAGGATTACGGCGAAGCGCTGCGCATATACAACAGGGTGTGTTTCCCGCGTACGGGTATGCGGGCCAGGAGCACCGGGGCGCACGGAGGATTTGGAAAGAATATAAGCTGGTCTACGATAGCCGACCCGTGGGTACTGGCAAAGGGCAAAAAGACAGTCGCGTACGCGGTGAAGGAATTCCGGCGCGAATCTGTGATTCTGGTGGAAGCCGCGGCGCTGGACCATGAAGCGAGCGTGGCCATGCTGCATTTTCTTGCGCGGGACGCCATGCAGTGCCCGGCGGCGGAGATTGCCTTCAAGGCGCCGCCGGACGATCCGCTGGTGCTGAACTGGATACCATACGGCGGCAGGGTGCAGGTGTTCCGCGAGGCTGACGGCGGGCCGATGGCGCGCATCACACATCTCGAAAGCCTGCTGAAGGGAACGCTCCCGCTGCTGGAGAAACGGGTGGGCAAAGGATGGTCCGCGCTGTTCGATACGGGTGAGGAAAAGGCCGTTGCATGGGTATCAAGAACCGGGACATCGAATGTTGCAAAGGCGACCGGCAAGAGCCGGGCGACAGTTAAGATCCGGACTACGCCGGGCGGACTGGCACAGCTTTTCTTCGGCTATCGGAGCCCGGAGGAGATGATGGGGGCGGGAGCGGTGAAAGCGTCGGGGAAAGTACCACTGGCGGCGAAGATGTTCCCCATGCAGTACGGGCATATGATGCAACGGGACCATTTCTAGGCAGAGAGCATGACGTCCAGGGAAAGACTGCTGAAGCTGATCGCCGGCGATGTTCCCGACTGTGTCCCGGTCGCGCCGGACATATCCAACATGGTGCCGTGCCGGTTGACCGGGAAGCCTTTCTGGGACATGTATCTCTACAGGGATCCTCCGTACTGGGAGGCGTATATCAGCGCGGCGAAGTATTTTGACATAGACTCGCTGATGGACGGTTATTTCCCGTTCGAATATCCTTTTGAGAAGGCCGACGGACCGGAGCGCGAGGAGATGATAGTAGGGCGGACTCCGGAACGGATAGTGACGCAGTTGTCATGGATCGATGGCGGGAAACGGCGCTGGGAACCGAAAGTAAACGTCTATTACGTGGCCGATCCGCCGACGCGCGGCATCCCGGTGGAGAAGCTTGGCATGCCGCCCGTGCCAGACAGGTGGCAGCCGGTAGAAGGCCAGCAGGAAGTGGACAGGGGACCGGAGGGGCTGAAGCGCGTCAAGGACCTTATGGGGGACCATGGGCTCGTGGGGATCTTCGTGACATCGACTCTGGGGCTGCACAGCGAACAGGAGATTCTCGATTACTACGACCACCCCGAACTGCATGACAGGTGGGCGGAAGAGAGACTGCGGCAGGCGGAGCGACGCTTCGCGTACCTTGTATCGCTGGAGGTGAGGCCTGATTTCATCTGCGTGGGGGCATCGGGGACGCTCGTGTTCCAGTCGGTGGATATTTTCCGGCAGCTCACTTTCCCGGCGGTGAAGCGCGTGATAGAACTTGCAGAAGCCGAGGGCATACCGACGCACGTGCATTCATGCGGCCCGGAAAAGGAACTGGTCAGGATAATGGCGGAGGAAACGTCGCTTACCATAATCGACCCGCTCGAGATACCTCCCATGGGGGACTGTGACCTGGCCGAACTGAAACGGCTCTACGGCGACAGGATCATACTGAAGGGCAACCTCCACACGACGAACGTCATGCTGCGCGGGACTCCCGGGGACGTTGCAGCAGCGGCCGGGAAAGCGATAGACGACGCCGGGGCGGGCGGCGGTTTCATTCTTTCGACGGGTGACCAGTGCGGGCGGGACACTCCCGACGAGAATCTCCGTGCAATGGTCGAGACCGCCCGGACGTACGGCAGGTACTGATACCGTTCGGACCGGCGTTAAGGCCGGAGCGGATATTGCCGATAAAATTCCAAGGCGTAATTTCATGCGAATGGCTGTGCAATGAAAGGGACGACATGATGAAAGGTGTTGCGAAACTGGCAGTTGTTGCGTTGAGCGTGGTACTGGCCGTGGGCTGCAACGGAGGAGGCGGGACTGCGAATGCCGGCGGGAACACGGGCACACCCGCAAGCCGCATAGCATGCGCCATGCCCGCTGCAGGACAGGTGAACGCCATGGCGCTGGAAGTGGACCTCCAGTTCGGCGAGTTGATACGGATACCGATAGAAATAGACACGCTCGGGCGTTACTGGGGCGACGATACGACCAGCTTCAATCTTGGCGCGTCGCTGGGCATGTATGAAGAAAAGACGGAAGGTTCAGGCTGGGGAGTGATAGACGAGTTCAAGGGGCGTCCGACTGGGTACGCGGTGGACGTCAACCTGTACAGTCTGGACACGTCGGATTCCCTGTTCGGATGGCAGGTGGGCGGTGCTTACATGTTCAACGCAGGACAGGCGCGCCTGTCGGCAGGCCTCTCGTACGGCGGACTCAGCGATAGTTCACTGGACGGCAGTATTTTTGTTCCGTCGGCGGCGTGCGATTATTACCTGACGGAGACCTTGAGCATCGGCCTGAGCTGGCGCTACGAGCATTTCGAAGACACGGGGAGTTTCAGCCAGAACAATTTCTCTCTGAACGTCGGTTACCTGTTTGAAATGGCCAGCCCCCTGCTGCTGAAGGTCACGTACGGACACAATGCGTACAATAACATGGACGCGTATTACAGGAATGTCATCGTTGCGGCCGACTGGGTAATGGGCGGCGACTGGCTGATAGGGCTGACGTTCGACAGGGACATAGACGAGGACACCTGGGGCGCATGGCTGCAGGAAGTCGATCTGAGAGTCGGCTACAGGATTAACGATACGGCGTCCCTGGGGGTAGGCCTGGGCATGCTGAGCACATCGAGCGGCTCGGACAGCAACATGGGCATATCGGTGAAGTACTCGCAGGCCTTCTAGGGGGAACACCGCACAAGGATTGAATCCGGGGAGCGGCCCTTACCGGCCGCTCCCCGTCTTTTTCGCACGGGAGCGCTTCAGGTAACCGGGCGGGCGGCCAGGTCGCTGCACCCGGGAGCATCCATCTGCTTGCGGGCGAGTTCAAGGAGCCATTCGGGGAAGTCCCCGCCGGCGTCTTCCACGGCTCTGTTCCAGAGGTCTTCCACCACGTTCCCGTTATCGTCGGCGACATTAGCCGCAAAGGGATCCTTCGCGGTACGATCATGAAGCAGGACGCCCGTGCCATCCACCTTGCAGTTGAACCACCACCTGTCGGTGATGACTGTTACGGCGGTGCCCCAGCCGACGGTGACGTGCTTTCTGGAACTCGGCTTGCCTTTTAGCGCGTTGTCGAGAAAGAGCCTGCCGTCGAGACCGGAGGCATCGGCGCCGGCGAGGCGGAGTATTTCGGCACTGACGTCGATGTGCTGGACGAAGGCATCGCTTGTCGTCCCGGCGTGTTCGGTTTTCGGAAAACGTATCATAAGGGGGACGTCATAGACTTCCGGCGACGACGGGTAGCCGCGCTTGCCCATGTAGTTGCGGTCGCCGATGGAATGGCCGTGGTCGGTGGTGAAGACGACCATCGTGTCGTCGGTAAGGCCCATTACCCGAAGCTGTTCCAGGAAATAGCCGAACCAGCGGTCGCACATCGTAACGGCGCCGCTGTAGTTGGCCTGCGTGCGCTTCAGCAGGTAGCTGTCGAGCATGGAGGTGTCGTCATAGCCGGACTTGACCTGTTCGCGACCGTCTTCCTTCAGGTACATCTGCCGGTAGTATGCCGGGGCGAGCCATGGTTCGTGCGGGTCGAAGGATTCGACGGTGAGGAAGAACCTGTCGGCATCGCGGTTCTGCTGAAGCCAGACGGCGGCTTCCTGGAGGACTCTTGGCGCCAGGAAGTCTTCTTCCTTCGTGCGGTCATGTATGTTCATGATGCACTGTTGAATGAACTCTATGGTTTTCTCATTCTGCATGTCCTTGGGGAGCCAGTAATCGACTTCTTCCCGGGTGAGCCTCGGCCCGGAACGCATGGGGTCTTTTTCCTGGCCCCGCAGAAATGTCCACTGGTCGAACCCACGCCAGTAGTTCTTGGATGGTTTGAACATGTGGTAGACGTCGGCGATGAGCGCCGTGCGGTAACCGGCTTCCTTAAGCCTTTCGGCAAGAGTCGGCTGGTCTTCGGGAATGGGCCCCCAGCCGGGAGCGCCTACGAAGTCGCCCTTCAGGTTGAAGTTGCTGTTGTGAAACGGATAGACCCTGCGTCCGGTGTAGAGCGCGCGCCGGGTCGGCAGGGTCGGGAGCGATTCCGGGTACATCGCTTGGAACATCAGCGATTCGGAAGCGAACCTGTCGAAATTCGGCGTGTGCACCTTGCCCCACGGGGGACTTCCATAAGCGCCTATAGCGTCTTTGCGCAACGAATCGAAAACGACCAGTACGATGTTCATGACTGTGCCTCCTTCCCGTGGCTGCGGGTACTTCAAGCTAACGCTTCCTGGGGCGGGCACAAGTCCAGAGTCGGGGGGAATGTAAAATCTCCCCTGCTCTGGCGCGTCCAGATCCTCGAATTTCCCCATGGATTGTTTTATTGCCACAAGTCTTTTCTTTTACGGCAATTGCGTGTAGAATATGCCGCAGGAAGCATTGAATGCGTTGAGGCGCCGCCACGGCTGTGCCGATGACTTTATTGACAGGGCGGTTGACCGCAGTTAACTTGGTACCGTGATTACGTGTTAGGCCGGAGACGATGGAAGCTACGTTTGAAGTCCTGCAGGGCGGGGTGCCCGGCCAGAAGTTCAACCTGGCGGACGGCGACCGCCATGTTGTGGGTCGGGCCAACGACTGCGATATACAGCTGCTGGACCGGGGTGTCAGCCGCCATCACGTGGCATTCTACATCCAGGAAGACAAGGTGTTTGTCGAGGACCTGGGGTCGTCGAACGGCACGACGCTGAACGGCCAGCGGATAAAGCGTACCCAGCTTTCCGATGGCGACCTTGTCCGCATAGGCTTGGCGGCCATCAGGGTCAGGCTCGGCAGGCCCGGGGCTCCCGAACAGCCGGACGTAGAAGCGGAAGACGAGAATGCTTTCGGCACGCGGGTGCGCAAACACCTGGACATGGAAAAATCGTTTATCCTGTCACCGCCCGACGAGGATGAAATCGACGGACTGCGCAAAGCGCATAGGAAGCTCGCAGCACTTTACAAGCTGTCCGAAGACGTCCATTCGACACAGGATACGGGGGTCCTTTTTTCCCACGTGGTCGAACTGCTCAGGGAAAGCCTCGGCGCCGACGCCGTCGCCCTGATGCTGGTGGAGCCGTCCGGAAGGTCCAGCCTCGCGGCGCTGAGCGTACGTGAAGGATGCGGCGGGGACGATTTTTCGATATCCAGCAGCGTGGTGAAGGACGTGGTTGAGACCGGTGTCAGCACGCTGATTCACGATACCGGCAAACGCTCCGGCGACGCCGCCGCCAGCATCGTCATCCAGCAGATACGCTCGCTGATGTGCGCTCCGGTCATCGCCGGCGGAAAAACGCTGGGGACGATATACGCCGATTCGCGGCGGAGCACGCGCGTTTTCGACGAGGTGGACCTAGAGCTGATAACTGCAGCGGGGAAACAGGCTGGGCTGGCTATCCAGCGGGCGAGGCTGTTCAGGGACATGGAGAATCTCTTCTTCTCGTCCATAAGGGCTCTCACCAGCGCCGTGGATGCCAAGGATCGCTATACCCGGGGCCATTCCGAGCGGGTCACTGCGTATGCCATGAGACTGGCCAGGAACATCGGGCTCGGCTCAAGTGAAGTCGAGACCGTACAGTTGGCGGGGCTGCTTCATGACGTCGGCAAGATCGCGGTTCCCGAACGCATCCTCAACAAGCCGGGGCCGCTTACCGACGAGGAATTCGCCGTCGTAAAGGAACACCCGGCCCGCGGCGCCGAAATAGTGTCTACCATCAAGAGCCCGGACATACCTGCCGTTGTCCAGGGCGTGCTGCATCATCATGAACGCTGGGACGGCTCCGGCTACCCGGACGGTCTCCAGGGGCTCGACGCCCCCCTTACGGCAAGAATCCTGTCGATAGCGGACGCTTTCGACGCCATGACGTCCGACCGCCCGTACAGGCGCGGTTATTCGATCGAGCACGCGGTGAGTCTTATCGGGGAAGCGGGCGGCACGCAGTTCGATGCCGAACTCGCGGGGCATTTCCTGGAGCTCTACTATGCAGGCCGCCTGGAATTGCCCAGCCGGAGGGTTTCACAATACGATACCAGTCGAATAGAGCTGGATGAATAGCATGGGCGCCGCTCTCCAGGCGGTACGGGGGTGGACGGGCAAAACGCTGTTATGCCTCGCAGCGATGTCGTTTCTCCATGCCGCCCTGCCGGGGGCGGAAGCCGCCGGTACGCTGAAAAGCGGCAGGATCGGCCTTGAAGACCCCGATCACGGCCGCATGCTCCTGAACAGCGACGGGTTCAGTATCACCGGCGGGGCGTTCGTGGATGCCGGAGGCGAGCGTCTCCGGGCCGACACCCTGAAATATGTCAGGGCGTCTGACAGCATAATGGCGGAAGGATACGTCGTACTCGAAGGCCGCGGCTGGTTCGTGCTGGCGGAAAAGGCAACATACAGTCTGGATACGCGGGACGCCGAACTCAAGAATGTTGAGCTTTTCCGTTCATTCGATACGGAACCGGGTGAAAACGGCCGCATCGAAAGCGGCGAAGTCTCCGTGGTGGTTGTGAGGGCGGAGACGGTCCGGAAGCAGGGGGACCGGTTCCACGCGGACAACGCTTCTGTCACTTCGTGCGGATTCTACTCGCCGCATTACCTCGTGTCCGCCGAAAAGCTCATAATCACGTCCGGCGGAATCCTGCAGGTGCGCAACGCCCGCCTGAAATGGGGCCCGGCGACCCTTTTCAAGCTCGCCGACGCCGAAATAGACCCCGCGCGCCTCCCGTACTATCTCAGGCCCAGGGGAAGCATATCAAACGACGCCGACTGGGGCTTGACGCTGGAAGCCGGAATCGGCATCCCGCGCAAGGATGGGGAGCGCGACGAAGAAATACGCCTGAACTACCGGGCCGAGCGGGGACCGGGGTTTACGTATGACATAGGTCCGCTGTCGGCGCCCGTGAGGGAGGCATCGAGACTGCGTATCGCTGGAGTTCTTGAATCGGGCATAACCGCCGGCGACGATGCCCAACGTAGCGCGGAAATTCTCGCGCGCAGAGGATCGCAGATCAACGGGACACCGGCTTTCGTGCCCCAGGGCTATTATCTCTATGAACAGAGACGTCTTGCAGACGGAGCCGCCAGCCCGGACCTGACTCCACCCACCTACCAGGACGATTTCAGGTACCTGCTGGACTACCGTGATCATTTCAGTTACTTCGGCAACGCGTACCTGGACGTAAGCCTGTATAAGGCGAGCGACAGGGATTTCCCGTTTGAGTACGATGAAACCGAGTGGTTAAAGGACTGGTATCACGGTTCACATGTAACCTTCGGCGGCAGCAGCACATACGGCATGTACCGGCTGCATACGGCGTTTCGCACCGGCGATGAAATGACTTTGACCGAATATCTCCCCGAAGCCCGCGTGAGGACTTTCCCGCTGGAACTCGGGGCGGGGCTCTACCTGAACAGCGAGATGCGTAGCGGTCTGCTGAGACGTTATTTCGATCCGTCGGTGGGCTACAGCGATTTCTGGTCGTACAGAACCCACGGCGCGGCAACGCTTGAACGGCCGTTCAACCTGGGCGGCGGCTTTAAGATTACTCCCTACATTACGGCGCGCAGTACGCATTATTCGGAAAGCCGCACGGGTAAGCCGCTGGTTCAGGCAGGTATAGAGGCTGGAGCGGCGTGTTCGGCCCTGTTGACCGGCGAGTTCCCCACAAAGGCCGGGCGCCTGATTCACAGCGTGAGGACGACGTTGAGCTACGTCAGGGTGCCCGGCACCAGCGCCGATCCGCTGGACGTCTATGATTTTGACGGCGTGGACGATTTCATGCCCGGCGAAAGGCTTGAGCTGTGCGTCGACCAGCGGCTGAGCGTAAGAACGGGGGCGGAACGTTATGATATCGCCCGCCTGACGCTTTCGGGGAGCCTTCTGCTGGATGAAGCCGAAAGGCTGGCCGTTGCCCAGGGGGGCAGGTACGGGCCGCTGCGGGCCGACCTGCTTGTCCGTCCGACACGTTTGTCGAATGTTTTCGCCGTGGCGGAAGGCATACCTGGCATGGGCCTGCAGGATCTGCATGCGGGGATAAGCTTTTCAAGACGCCTTGATGCGGGCGCGGACGGCCTGAACGGTTTTGCCCTCTCATACCGGCTGCTGGCTGAGGATATCGACAACGGGGTCCTGCCGACTGAAGAACTGGCGGCTTCGCTGGGATTCAATGCCGGAAGATGGTCCGTGCAGGCGGAGTTCGCTTATGAATTGCAGGACAACGCCTTGGTCCAGGAAGGCACAATCCTGTCCAGGATGATATTCACCA
This sequence comes from Planctomycetota bacterium, assembly GCA_016930595.1. Classification (GTDB taxonomy): domain Bacteria; phylum Planctomycetota; class SZUA-567; order JAFGGJ01; family JAFGGJ01; genus JAFGGJ01. The sequence goes on along the minus strand of JAFGGJ010000010.1, from coordinate 27,193 downwards.
GGGACTTCCATGATGCCGCCTTGTCAATCGGGGCGTCTTACAACTGGGCCGACGATGAGTATTCGATATCGCTGCGCCTGGCGTCAAAGGGATTCACGTCGGAAGCCGCTGCGCTTCGCTAGTACATCTCCATGGCTGAAAAACACCGAATCATTGTGTGCCCCATACCTAGCGGATACCATATATAGTGGTTTGCCGTTGTGGCGCCGCCGATATATCGGGCAACACGGGGACGACAATCCGGACCGTGTCGAAAGGCGGGCGTCATGATAGTGGTGATCGGAACCGGCGACTGTCCGAAATGCAGGACGCTCAGAAACAGGCTGGAAGAACTCCAGCTCGGCTGCGTCTATCTCGATGCCGTATCGCTCAGAAACGGCGAATACGGCGCACCGACTTCGCACAATGACCCGCGCCTGGATGGGATGGTTGCCCTTGTCATGCAGAATCTGACCGTTCCGGTGCTTCTGGTCGACGGGGTGCGACAGGATGTGGCTGCGTGGATGGAATCGGGAGCCGATTGTACCGACGGCGTCTGCAGGGTTGCTTAGATACCGAGCACCGGGCGGCCATTGGACTTCACACGCCGTTGTATCCCGGACATGTCGCCGGGCCTGTTTTATCCGAGGGGTAAAACAGGCGGCGCACATGTGATTGCGACGAGTCGTCCGGCGCGGCCGTATGTGGCCCGCAGCAGGCTTGCTGCTTGACATCAGCGGTTCATGGCCTTATGCTTGCGTTATCCGTGCACTGCCGAAAGGGAGATTGATATGGGCATATGCAGAGCGGTTGCCTGCTTTTCGGTCGTAATCGTACTGCTTTCGGGCTGTGGAGACAGGGCACGCAGGCAGACAACGCGCGCGATAGCGACTTTTCAGCTGAACGAGAGAGACGCCAGGATGGCTTTCGGCAGGGGCCGTGTGTTTTCCAATGTCCGCGGCGAAGAACTGGATGAATATATCGACAACCAGATCGTGCGGTTGTCCGGAGCGGGTTGGGAAGAAGGGTGGGAAGCCTTGAAAACGCTGGGCGCTCCCGCCGTCGAAAAACTCATACCGCTGCTCAACGACGACAAGACAGAAACTTACGTCATGAGAAGCCCCGTCCCCGGAATTGTCTACGTGGACGAAGCACCTCATATTACGCTGGGCGAACTGGCGTATTCCCTGCTCAACGAAATGCTTGTACAATATTCCAACTACGGGGGCAGGATCCCCTTGCGGGACCGCTCCGCGTGGGAAAGCTGGTGGAAAACCGATGGCCGGTCGGTCAAGTTCAATGCTTTCGCAGCGCCCAAGGGCTGATACCGGCGGTATATTGGACGAATTGCGGCAGGTTTCCCCCGTATTCAGGCTGTCTGCAGTCCTTGTAGCAGCATCCGTGCTTGTTTCTGTAACCGGATGCGCCTTTATCTATTACAGGGAAAGCATCGTTCTTACGCTGCCCACTGAGATTCGAGCGCCCGAACCCGGGGCCTATGAAACCGCCATGGCCGGCGGGGAGCCGGAGATTGTCGGCTTTCTGTACGAACTCAATGTTCTGGACGCGGGACAGGAACGGGCGGACGCGTTCCTGAAGAACGTCAGGGACGCCAGGATAACGCTTTTCATGCTTACGGGTGGCAAAGCCCCTTATCATGAAGTGCTGGCAAATATAACGTCTGCCGTGCACAGGCCGCGCGTTGACACGGGAAGGGGCATGCCGGCGCTCATGGACATGCAGGCGGTTTTTGAGGGCAGGAACAGGGAATGCCTGCCCTTGACACTGGCATACCTCGTAATAGGCCGCAGCAGCGGACTGCTTCTGTACCCCGTAATCACCAGGGGGCACATACTGGTGCTCTATGACGACGGCGTGAACGCAATGTACGTGGATGTTGCCAGGAATCTTATGGATGCCGATGGCAGGGAGCTGAGCATTGCCTGTTTCGGCGGCTCCACGCCGCCGGAACCGTACCTGCGGCCTCTTTCGGACGGCGAATTGGCGGCTGTAATACTGGCCAACAGGGCGGTGAGCCTTCAGGACGCTGAAGAAGGCCTGAAAAATGCCACGGCTGCGACCATATTGTTTCCCGGATTGCCGACGGCATGGGTGAACAGGGGCGTCCTGCTCGAAAAGTCGGGACGGGTAACAGAAGCGGCACAGTCGTATGCCAGGGCCACCGGGATCGATCCAAAGAACGATTACGCCGTATATGGTCTAGCCCACCTGATGCTTGATCCCGCCAACAAGGATATATACGACCCCGCTGCATCGCGGGCCATACTCGCCAGAGCCGCAGAAAACCGCACGGACGTGCCGGACTTCATCAAGGTCCTGTTGGAGACGGCGAACAGACTGTGCGGGCAGACTGTGGCAGCCGACGGCCCGCCATGAGACGATACCTGCCCGTCGTTATTGTTCTTGCAGCAGGACTGTTCGGATTCCTGGTCATCCGGCAGACAGATATCCTTAGCAGTTCCGGCGGGCGGAATCATGCGGATACCGGCGGCGATATGAGAGTTGTATGCCTGGCGCCGGCAGTGACGGAAATTGTTTTCGCCCTGGGCAGGGGGGGCAACGTTGTCGGCCGCACGAGGTATTGTGACAGGCCGCCGGAAGTGTTGTCCGTGCCGGTTGTCGGCGACTACATGAGTCCCGACGTTGAAAAAATAGTCAACCTGAAACCGGACGTGGTGATAGTGTCAAAAGGACCCGGGAACAAGGGAGGAGTCCGGAAACTTCAGAAACTCGGCATTAATGTCCGGGTAATGTCGCTGTATTCGGTGGCGGAAATCCTGGAATCCATAAAGCAGATCGGTCAAGCGCTGGATGCGGATGAACAGGCGCAGACAATAGTCAGGACAATTGAGGACAGTCTGCAGACAGCAAGACAGCGCGCACAAACCAGGAATCCAGTCACGGCGCTGCTGGTTGTGGGCCAGGATCCGGTCATAGTCGCCGCCTCCGGATCGCTGCCGGCCGAACTGCTGGATATCGCAGGCGGAAGAAACCTGGCTCCCATGGTAGCCGGCAAGACATACGTATCCATAGAGAAGGAGAGGTTGTCCGCGATAAGGCCGCAAGTGCTTATAGATGCGACGCTTGCAGACGGATCATACACGGAGGCAAGACGCGAGGCCCTCTTCGAGATGTACAAAGCCCTGCCCGGATGGCAGGACATCCGTGTAGAATTCGTGACGGATGACGCCGTGTACCTGCCGGGAGCGAATATTGCCGCAGGGGCCGGCATTCTCCAGAAGATTCTCTATGCAGAAGAACCGTAGGAAGCGAAGACGAATTGTGCCGTATCTGCTTGATGGAATGAACGTTATACACAGTATTGACGAGCTGTTTGAGCTTCTGGAAGCCGGAGGGCCTGAAGCAGCGCTCAACCGGCTTGCTGCAGAACTTGCCAGGATATGGCCGGCGGCATCCGACAGGATGCTTATTGTCATGGACGGCGGAGGCGGTTCTTTTGGAAGCAGGCGAACGGTTTCAGGCATTTCAGTCCGGTATCCGCCGGCTGGCGAAACGGGCGACGATCTCATAAGAACGCTGGTCGAAAACGCCCCTGCCTATTACGTTCTTGTAACCGATGACAAAAGAATGGCGGCGGCGCTTTCGGAAAATCTCACCGGTGTCATGAGTACGGAGGAATTCATGAGAAAGCTGTACTTTGAATACGGCAGGCACGCGGGAAACGGTAGAGGAAACGAGGAAATCAACGACGACGAATTAGGGTTCTGGATGAGGGTTTTCGGTGCGAGAGAGGACGAATTACCCTAAACGTATAGGCGTGCCGGGACGCCGTACGCCTATCCCGTTGACATACATGAAGTAGCATTTCCCGAAACAACCGTGAATTTCAATACCCCCCTTACTAGGCGTTAAAAAGGGTGATTTGAAGGCAACTACGTTTTTTTCATATGGGCGTAATCTGCATGGTACTTACATCATTTCAGAAAAAATTGTGGATAACTGGCGCTTAACTTTTTGTTGACGCGTGATATGATGGGCTCATCGGCACAGGGGGCCGGTGGCAGGCATATGGATCGGGTAGAAGAGGTGTTCCCGTCGGTTGTTTGCATGAAGTTTGAACAATAGTGCGCGCTTCCTTCCGGGGCTTTTTGCGTCCCGGGGGGGATATATGGGAGGAAAGCGTGGAGAGGGCTATCGCTGAGCGGTGGCAGGCCATCCTTGATGTTCTTCGCAAGGACCTGACGCTTACTCAGTTTGAAACCTGGTTTGACGTATCCAAGGTGAAACCGGCAAGCATAGATGACGGCGTGCTGCACCTTGACGTCCCGAACAGGTACTTTAAGGCGGTCCTTTCGGAAAACTACCGACCCAAGATTGTAAGAGCGGCCGAAAAGATCATGGGTATGGAGCCGCGGCTCGAAATCAGCGTGTCCGGGGAGCTCTACAGGGCGCTGAGGTCTCAGCAGCAGGAGGAAGTATTGCTCCCGCTGGCGCCCGAACAGGTACGCAAGCCGGCGGTAAGCTCGCAGTCCGCGCTGAATCTCTTGTTCTCGTGGGACAGTTTTGTCGTCGGGCACGGCAACAGGCTAGCCCATTCGGCGCTTGCCACGGTGGCCGAGTCGCCCGGAGGCGTGTACAACCCGGTGTTGATCCACGGGGGCCACGGATTGGGCAAAACCCATCTTCTCCAGGCGGTGACGGCTGTCATCAGGGAAAAGCACCCGGAAGTCAACATTGCGTTCATGCCGTCGGAGACTTTTGTCAACGAATACGTCGGTGCCGTTCCATCCAAGTCGCTGCCGGCTTTCAGGAAGAAAATGCGGTCTCTGGACGTCCTGGTGGTAGACGACTTCCACTTTTTCCTGGGCAAGCACAAGACTCTGCAGGAATTCCGTCATACCTTTGACACGCTCCAGTCGATGGGCAAGCAGATAGTGCTGTCTTCGCTGGTGCCGCCGGGGGACATGGAGGGGCTTCCCGCGGCGTTGAAGGGCCGTCTGATGAGCGGGCTCATGATACGCCTGGAGCCGCCCGGGCCCGATTTGCGGATGGATCTTGTACGTGCGAAGGCCGCCAGGATCCGCGTTCAGTTGCCGGAAGCCGTTGCGACGTACCTTGCCGGCCATGTCAGCGGCAGTGTTCGGGAAATTGAAGGTGCTGTCGCCAAAGTCTGCGCCATGGCGTTATCTGACGGCAGGGTTCCGGATGTCCCCCTGGCAAGGAAAGCGCTTGCCGAACTCCAGTCTCTCAGGCAGGAGCCCGTCAGCCTGTCTGAAATAGCGGATGCCGTGGCGGACTACTTCCGGCTCGACCCGAGTGCTCTCAGGGGCAGGTCCAGGATCCGGTCGATAGCGGTCCCCAGGCACGTGGCGATGTACCTGGCGAAGGAGTTCAACGGATACAGCCTGACTGAAATAGGCCAGTTTTTCGGCGGCAGGAACCATTCGACGGTGCTTTATGCCACTGCCAGGATAGCCGCCGACCTGGCTGAGAACCATCAGCTTAAACAGATAATATCCAAGATCCGCTCTTCTCTCGGCAGATAAGGTTTCCCCGGCAATCCGCAGAATCCTGCTGCGTCCGGTGGGCTGTTGATGTTCTACTGCGGGCCGTTCTGAAAGAGGCGAACGTCGGCTTCGGCTTCGGGAGGCGGATAGGGGACGGCCAGGGGAGCTTCCGGGCGAACAACGGCGCCCCACTTCCCTATCGTGTTTCTCGACAGCGTGGCGTCGATGGACTCGGCCGATGCCGCCGCCGGGTTCCACCCGCGCAGGATCTTTGCCGACAGTTCAGCGACCACCTGCGCGTACGTCGGATCCGCTGCAAGATCCGTTGTTTCATTCGGGTCGGATTCCAGATTGAAGAGCGCCGGCGGGAGTTTTTCGGCATCGGCATACAGCCACAGTTTCCATGGGCCGGACCGTATCATTCTTGAGGGCATGGCCGGGTAATTATCCTGTAGCGCGTGCCTCGGCCATACACGCAGCCCCATGAATTCGGAATATGTTTCATCAGCCCAGCCGTGGGCGTCCCCGGAACGCAGCAGCGGCAGCAGCGGCCTGCCGTCGATGCCATGCATGGGTTCGCCGCCCGCCAGTTCGACAAGAGTAGGACCGATGTCCAGCAGGCTGCACACGGCGTCGCATCGTGTGCCCGCTTCCACAACGCCCGGCAACCTTGCGATGAGGGGTATCCCGGCGGAGCCTTCGTAGTAGCAGCTCTTGGTCCAGCATCCGTGTTCGCCGGCCATGTCGCCGTGGTCGGAGCAATATACCACCAAGGTGTTGTCGGCCAAGCCGGTCTGGTCCAGGCGTTTCAGTACCGTGCCAACGTTTGAATCGAAGAGATCGCAGAGGGCATAGTAGGCGGCGCGTGCCCGGCGGGTCTGTTCCGGCGTCAGCGGGTTGAGCAGGCCCCGTGCCTGCAGCATCCTGCGTACCGTGGGCGGCTGGTTTTCCTCGACACAAGGCATGTCCGCGGCCTGCATGTAATAGTCTACGAGAGCTTTCGGAGCAATGTAGGGGTTGTGTGGAAGGAGAAAACCGGAGACTGCCGCAAAGGGTCTGCCATCCCCATGCGCTTTCCGGGTCAGGTACCGGCAGGTCGCTTCCACCACCATGCGGTCATATATCTGGTAGCCGGTGGTGCCTGTACCGGCGATTTCCACCGACTCCCTGCTCTGTCCGGTTGAGTCTGAGCTGTATTTTGTCCATGCCGGGCCGCCTTTCAGCGGGATGCCGGGAGGGGCGGACGAATACTCGCCGAGAGGGCGCTTCTCGAAGCCGTGCATCTGGTCGGAACCAACGAAGTGCATCCTACCGATAAGAGCTGTTTCGTAGCCGGCCGCGGCGAGGTAATGGGTCCACGTGGGTATCCCCGAAGACAGTATGTGCGTGTTGTCCCACACGCGGTTCCGTGAGGGTGTTCGGCCCGTCATAAAAGACATGCGGCTGGGGACACAGAGCGGCGCGGGACAATAGGCGTTCGTGAAGATCATGCCTTCGGACGCGAGCCGGTCAAGATTCGGAGTTCGCACAATGCTGTTGCCGCTGCATCCCAGAAAGTGCGGGTTGTGCTGGTCCGACATTATGATCAGGATATTCGGCCTGCTTTCCCGGTTGCTCATGATGGCATTCACCTCGCTTTTCGGCATGACTGTGTCACGCAGCGGTCCGTTTCCCGCTCCTGTCCGATCATCCTCTCTACAGTGGACGCCCCGGAATTGCCGCAGGGCGTGGTGCGAGCCGCCCCGGCGGCAACTCAGGCTTCCATCGCCAGCGCCTCGGCGAGATCGACGTCCCCGGTGTAAAGCGCCCTGCCCACGATTACGCCAAACGCTCCGGCGTCTTTTGCCTGCCGGATGTCGTCTATCGATCCGACTCCGCCCGACGCTATGACCGGGTGCGGCGATTCGGCCACGACCCGCCGCAACCAGTCGTCCGCTATCCCGCCGCCCGTGCCGTCGCGTTCCACTTCGGTGTAGATGACTTCTCCCAGAGGCAGGTCCGCCGTGGATGCCAGCAGGTCGAAGAGTTTCACGCCGCCTGCGACTTCCCAGCCTTTCACGAGGACTTCTTCCCCGCGGCAGTCAAGACCCAGGTTCACGATGCCAGGGACGCTCAACGCCATCGAGCGAAACAGGTCGGGTTCCCTTGCCGCGATTGTTCCAACTACAACCCTGGCGGCCCCGGCGTCGGCGTATTCGCGTACGGTTTCCACGGTCCTGACGCCGCCGCCGATCTCGCATTCTATGCCCGGATCACGCAGGTAGCGGACGATCTCGATAATCTTGTCCATGTTGCGCGGGCGTCCTTCGAACGCTCCATCCAGGTCGATTATGTGTATTCTTTTCACGGGTTCGCGGGCCCAGCGCGCCGCCGCGCGCAGCGGGTCTTCGTCGTATATCGTTTCACGGTCTTTGAGTCCCTTCCACAACCTGACGCATTTGCCTCCCTTTATGTCCACCGCTGGGATTACTATCACGGCCAGGTCCTCTCAAACGGCATCACGGCTGAGGAAACACGCACATTACCGTGTTCGTGCAGGTTCCGGTCGGCTTGCCGGAAATTATAACGGAAACAATGTCTTCCTTGAATTCAAAATCAGGTGCTTCGTAAACGATGCAGTCCGTCGGCAGCCGGCCGAATATCTCGCCTGTTATCGTCTTGTCAGGCGACGTCCGGATGCAGGGCGGTTTTTCCATGGGACGCAGGCGTCCCAGCATCTCCGCCGTAATACCGGGGCCGGGCCACGGGCCGCACGCATAGACGAGTAAGGGGCTATTCTCAAAAATATCGAGCTGCAGGCGGCTGCCGGCGCCGGTGAAGTCGCACGTGTAGCCGGTGTCAAGAATTTCCGCGGACGAATACGCCAACGGCCGCAACGGCATGGGTGCCGTGATTTCAACGGACCTGCTGCCGTGGCGTGGCACTATCATCGCCAGTGTTTCGATCTGTGTGATATGCGGCTCATTCCGGCCACCGCGCATCTTCAGAACGGTAATCCTGTGTACGTCGGCCGGCCAGGGCTTTACCAGGAGCAATATGATCGCCGTGATGACTCCGGCCTGGATCGCCAGGGCCGTCACATGGCCGCGCCGCGCCGCATGTCCGCTGAGACCGCTGACGGCCAGGAGCAACAGCGTGAGAACGGCCAGCGGATACAGGGTGCCGCGGGCGTCCTTGCTGCCCGCCAGGGGAAGGACCGCATCGTAAAGCTCCGGGTCCAGCCTGCCTTTCACCGCAGGCACGATGGTGCGGGGAGGGCCTCCGCTTATGAAGTCCGCGAGCCCGCTTTCGACCCGGGATGCGATATCCGCGGCGGCAGGTTCCTCGAATCTCGGCGTATCCACCATGAAGATCCTGCCGAGCCCGCCTGGATACCGCCCTTCCCATGCTGCAATGTTTCCTTCGTCATCCGCCGCTGCCGAGGTGAACTGATCGGCCGGCAGCATGTGCTCGGGCAGCCCGGCAAAGAGCGAACGCGCCACGGACAGGCTGACTATTCCTTTGCCTCCCGCCGCAAGATAGCCGTCGATTGTCCTCGCAGCTGCCTCGTTGCCGCCGGGACTCATTGCGACGACACAATCGTACGAGTCCATGGCGGCTGGGCTGCAGGGGAAACGCTCCCACGTTGTTTCGATCACCTTGATGGCAACGTTGGCCATGCGGCCGGTCGGCGGCAGAACATGAGGTTCACCGGGGTTTCGCACCACGAGCATCCGCTTTTCGCCGGCATCCGGTAACAGGTATGGTGCGAGTTCTTCCGGATGGAGCATCTCGGCGTGATACGGCAGGAACAGTATGCTTCCTGGGCCGGCGTGCAGGTTTTTCCCGGCGCCGAGGTCCGGGGCGACGCTCCCGGCCTGCAGCCACGTGAAACTGCCAGGCAGCCCCGGCAGCAGGTCGGGTTCCCGGCACCACGCTGTCATTGATGTAAACAGCACGGCGGCGGCCAGCAGGTGATGCTGCAGGTTCTTCATCCTTTCCTCCTGCTGTTCCTGGCACCTTTGAGTTAAACGGGCGGCTGCTTCGGTGAGTTCGAACGCCGCTGCCTGTGGGGCGGTTGCTCGCGGTGCAGCCTCAGTGTTTCCGGTCCCGGCATCCTGATGCGTTGGAACTCGCCGCCGCCGCCGATGGCTTTCCTGTAAGCGTCGACGGCTGCCGTTCGGAGCGATTCGCCGGAGTCAAGTTCCGTTTCGAAGAGAAGCACCGTCGATGAAGCCACAAGCGCCATGTCGTCTTCCGTCATCTTCTCTGAAGCTTCGCGGACCGTCTGCCGCATCGACTGTCCCAGCACCGCGGCAAATCCTTCTGTCCCGAGGCCGTCGGATGTGCCGACTCCGATCCCCCCGCATGCAATGACCTGGCGGTTTGAGCCCTTGCACCTTATCACTTCCCACGCCGAGTATGTTTCCAGCAGGAACAGCAGCGCTTCCGTGCGGACTTCAGCCGTCTCGGGCCTGCCGGCGATGTTCAGGCATATCGGCCCGATGTCTTCAATTACCCAGTCCGACGCCCCGCTGGTGCGCAGTACCGCATCCCACACGAACAGCCCGGCAGGGGAAGTGCCCGGCGGAACGTACGCCCTGACCACCGGCGATACCCAGTAACTTCTGTGCGAATGCTCCCTGTACGCGGCGACAAGCGCTCTGGCGAGTTTGCGCGGGTCCACTATCCCACCCCGCCTGTAGGCGCCGGCCACGGCGACCTCCGACGATTCCCCGGCCGCCCCGTAGGCGGCGATCCTATCGGCTTCGGCCCACAGCTCCAGTCTCGGTGACAACAGTCCCCATATGCCGCCCGGCATCCGCTCCTCGCCTTTCCAAGTAACCGATTATAGCGCGCCGCCGTGCCTTTACATGCCAGTTGCGCGGCTTGTGTTGCCGAGTTCCCGCCGCTCCGTTATAATCTGCCCTGTTGGAAGACATGGAGGGCCCATTGGATTCCGCCGAACGGGACGTTGTCAGCGGCATTGCAGGATGGGTGAAGCGTTCACGCCTGGAGACCCCTTTCGTCTTCATGCTTGAATCTCACCGGCCGCTCCTGCGCGTCGTGGGCCACGGTCTCAATATTTTCGAGCCCGTGGCTGCCGGTCTGATGGGCCTGGAACGCGTCGAAAAGCTCAGGCGGGTTCTTTTTGACCCTGCCGCTGTCGAAATGCTGCTTAAACAACTCAAGGCCGGGGATGCGGGCGATGAATGGTCCTCCGATTACTAGCGCCTCGTGGGGCATCGTTGTGCTCAGCCTCCTTTTCGTGGGGCCTTCCCTCTACCTGATATGGGCCGCGAGACGCGGCGTGTTTGTGCCCCGTGTGCGCAGGATCCGCGGCATAGATGCCGTTGACGAAGCCATAGGCCGCTCCGTTGAAATGGGCCGTCCCATCTACATGTCGCCCGGAAGCACGCCGATTTCCCCGCTGTTGTGGGCCGTTATCGGTGTTATCGGTCACGTAGCCAAGACGGCGGCAAGATTCCGGCGAAGGCTCGTCGTCCCCCAGCAGGATATCGAAGTCATGGCTCTCGTCGAACACTTCCTCAGGGAAACCTACAGGGAAGCTGGACGTCCCGAGTTGTTCCAGCCGGAAAACACCCCCTATCTTTCCGGCGACCAGTTCGCCTATGCTTCGGGCTACATGGGCATGGTCCACCGCGATAACGCCGGGGCGTGCCTCCTGTTCGGAGCGTTCGCCGCCGAAAGCCTCGTCCTGGCGGAAGCCGGGCAGCAGGTCGGCGCCATGCAGGTGGCGGCAACCACCAGCTATACGCAGGTTCCCTTTTTCATCACCACCACCGATTACACGCTTATCGGCGAAGAAGTATATGCCGCCGGCGCCTATCTCTCTGACGACCCGGTCCAGAAAGGCAGTGTCGGAGGCCAGGACTTCGCCAAGGCCGTGCTGCTGGCGCTCTTCCTCGTGGGAATCCTGTGGGCCACGGGAGCGACCCTGCTTCACAGGAAAACCGTTCCCCAGGTGAAAAACTATGACGTTGGCATGTCAAGGCTGCTTTATCCGCCGCCCGAAGAAGAGAACGCCCCGGAATGAGCAAGCGCAGGATCATCGCCGTTGTCACGCTTCTGGGCGGCGTGTACTACTTTCTCAAGTTCTTCCTGCCGCCGGACTACGGTGGACGCGCCCTGGAAAGCCAGTGGGCCAACGTCAGCCGCTTCTGGCGTGTCATGGGATCCGTAATGATCGGCCTTGGCGTTATCAACATCTTCAGGGTGTACGGGCGCAAGGTCGTCAAGAAGGCGCGTGAATGGCCCGAGTCGATCGCTCTCCTGCTGGCCTTCATGGGTACCATTGCCGTGGGCCTCGTCGATGTTCTCAAGACCGTTGACGTCTCCACCTTCACGGGAGTCCAGGCCGCCCAAGCCGCCGAGCCTTCAGCTTTCACGAGTATCTACTGGGACGTAATGTTCAACGGCGTCCTCATGTCCTTCGGCGCGGCGATATTCTCTCTCCTGGGCTTCTACATCACGCAGGCGGCGTTCAGGGCGTTTCGCGTCAGGAGTTTTGAAGCCGCCCTCATAATGGCGAGCGCTGTTTTTATAATGTTGGGCGCCTTGCCCATGCCGGTTCTCAGCGACGTCCTGCCCGAATGGCTGGGAGGTATCCGCACATGGCTGCTTACCGGCGTCAACGTCGGGGTGCAGCGGGCTGTCCTCGTGGGCAGTCTTGCCGCCGGCCTGATTATGGCTGTCAGAATGTGGTTCTCCCTGGACAGGGGCGGGGCCATGGCTGACGGGGGAGGCGGCCTGCGATGACCATCCGGCGGGACATCGGCGCCCTGGTAGACTGGTGGTCTCGCTTCCGCGATGACCCGCGCGCGGAGCTGAGACGTCTTCCTGGTGCGCTCAGGCGTTTTCCGAAGGCCCTCCTGCTGTGGCTGGGCGGCCTGGACCGCCGCATCATCTACCTCCTTACCGCCCTCGCCCTCATTATCCCGCTTTCGTGCGAACTGATGTACGCTCCTCCCAGGATGGCCCAGGCGGAAAAGCTCTTCGATTTCATCGAAGGCATGAAAGAACGCGACGAACGTTCACTCGTCCTCGTTTCCGTCGACTGGGGCCCGCAGACCCGCAGCGAACTGGAACCGGCCACGCTGGCGGTCATCAAGCACTGCATGTACAGCCGTGTTCCCGTTGTCGTCATGACGCTTGTTTACGCCGCGCAGGGTTTTACCGTTGAAATCCCCCGGGAAGCCATCGATGCCGTTGAAAAAGCCAGGCGCGACGCCGGCCTTCCCGAAGATGAAGTCAAGGTCGTCTACGGCCGCGACTGGATCAATATCGGCTACCAGTTGGGGAGCGTCAATGCCGTCAGGGGCATTGCCTCCGACCTGCCTTCCCAGGTCAGCACCGATGTCAACGGCACCCCGCTTTCCGACTTCCCCATAATGCGGGATGTCGCCAATGCGGATGACTTCGGCCTTATGGTCGAAATTACCGGCTACGTCGGTTTTGCCAACATGTGGCTTCAGTGGTTCAAGAAGGAAAAGCCCGTCTACATCAGTCTCGCCTGCACTTCCGTCAGCGTGCCCGAGAGTTACGCGTACCTCGACAGCGGGCAGTTTGTCGGCCTGCTTGAGGGGATGCCCGGCGCCGCAGGTTATGACAGGAAGCTCGAAGAAACGCTCGGCATCCCGCATGCTGAAAAGACCTACCGCGCCATGACGCAGCAGATGTTCGGCCAGGCCCTTGTCGTCATCCTCGTCGTCCTCGGCAACCTTGCCTATGTCGTGGGCAGGCGTGTGAAGGAGGCCGCCTGATGCCGGCGATCAAGCTCGTGGGTATCCTCCTCGCAGGTATCGGCACCCTGGCCATTTACTCCTTCCTCTACCGGGAGAACAAGTTCTACAGGCTTTTTGAGCACGTCTTTATCGGCGTGGGCGTCGGCATAGGCGTTATCGAAACGACCAGGAGATTCCTCATCCCCGAACTCCTCCAGCCGCTGTATGTCAAGGGCCTGGCGGGCCTCGCCGTTTCCCGCGTCGTCCCCGGCATGGTCTCTCCGTTCGGCGTGTCCGGAGCTTTCGTGAGCCGGATCGCTCAGGACGCATGGCAGCCGGCCGAATTTCTGTGGCTTGTCCCGGCCGTCATAGGTTCCCTTTATTACACCATCTACAGCCGCAGGTACAACTGGCTCGCTCGCCTCGTCATAGGCCTTGGCATAGGCGCGGCGGGAGGCGCGGCGTTCGAAGGTATCTTTACCGAAATGCTCCCACAGATCTATTCCGCTTTCAGGCCCATCGTCGTTTTTGAGATGAAAACGGGCGGTATCGACTGGGGCATGTCTCTCATCAACGTGATCATGACCGTTTCCATGATATGCACCATGCTCTATTTCATCTTCACGATCGACAGGAAGAAAATCTACCTCGAAAGAGCCGCTTCAACCGGCCGCCTCCTCATGATGATATCTTTCGGAGCCATTTTCGGCGCCACGGTTACCGCGCGCATGGCGCTTGTCATAGAACGCATCCAGTACCTGACCGGCGATTGGGCACAGGCCGTGTTCTATTCCTTCTACCAGGTATTCGGTTGGTGAGGAACACCATGAGCGGTAGCGCCGACAGGCTTGTTGTCACCGATTGCGGCAGCACCACCACCAAGGCTATCCTGTTTGAAAGAAATGACGGCGGCTGGCGTCTCGCTGCCAGGGCCGAAGCCCCCACCACCGTCGAAAAACCCTTCGAGGACGTTACCATCGGCGTCAGGAACGCTGTCGAAAACCTGGAAGAAATCACCGGCCTCAGGCTTAGCGGTTCCGACCGTCCGGTCGACGTTCCTGGTTCCGCCGCTGCTTACCTTTCCACCAGCTCCGCCGGCGGCGGCCTCCAGATGCTCGTCTCCGGTCTCGTCCGGACCATGACCGGCGAATCCGCCGAACGCGCCGCCCTGGGCGCAGGCGCCATCGTCATGGACGTCGTGGCCGTTGACGACGGCCGCCGTCCCCACGAGAAAATCCGCCGTCTCCGCAGGCTGCGTCCGGATATAGTTCTCCTGGCGGGAGGCACCGACGGCGGCGATGCCGTCCACGTCGTCGAAGCCGCTGAGCTCCTCCTTTCCGCCGCTCCCCAGCCCCGCTTCGGCGACACCCTCCGGCTGCCGGTCATCTATGCCGGGAACCGCGATGCCGCCGCCGAAGTCGAACGGCTTCTCAAGGATGCCTTCGACGTCGTCGTCGTCGATAACATCCGCCCCGTTATCGAGAGGGAAAACCTCGGCCCCGTGCGCTCCGCCGTTCACGAAGTCTTCCTGCGCCATGTCATGAGCCACGCACCTGGCTACGGAAAACTCATGGACTGGACCGACCTCCCCATCCTTCCCACGCCGCGCGCCGTCGGCGACATGATCGAACTCGTCGCCGCCAGGCAGCACAGGAACGTCATGGCCGTCGATATCGGCGGCGCCACCACCGACGTTTTCAGCGTTTTCGGCGGCGTCTTCAACCGCACCGTCAGTGCGAACCTGGGTATGAGCTACTCCGTGGGTAACGTCCTCAAGGAAGCAGGTATTCTGAATGTACTCCGCTGGTTGCCCTCCGCCGCGGACCCCGCTTCCGCACGCGAAGTCCTTCGTAACAAAATGCTCCGCCCCACCACCATCCCGCAAACCATGGACGACCTCCACCTCGAACAGGCCGCCGCCAGGGAAGCACTCCGGCTTTCCCTCGACCACCACGGGAAGCTCGCAGTTTCCCTGCGGGGCGCCCAGCGCGAACGCGGCATGGACGAAGCTTTTGCCGGCGGTGAAGGAGGCGAAGACCTCGTCGACATGATGAAACTCGATCTCCTAATAGGTTCCGGCGGCGTCCTTTCCCATGCCCCGCGCCGCTCCCAGGCGATGCACATGCTCTTGGATGCCTTCCAGCCCAAGGGCGTTACGCATCTCGCCGTCGATTCCGTCTTCATGCTGCCACACCTCGGCGCATGGTCGCGGCGCGACGAAGATGCCGCCGTTTCCGTCCTGGAAAAAGACTGCCTTGTTCCTCTCGGCGCGTGCATTGCCCCGGTCGGCAGGTTCAGGCAGGGCTCCGAATGTGTCCGCATCAGCGCGCCTCGCGCGCCGGGCGGTTCTATGGACCTTTCCGTCGCCTGGGGCGAAATCAAGCGTGTCGAACTGCCTGCTGCTTCTTCGATCGATGTTTCCATACGTCCGGCCAGGGGCGTTGACGTTGGTGCCGGTCCCGGCGAACCGCTGCAGACCGCCCTTTCGGGCGGTGCTGTCGGACTGGTCGTCGATGCCAGGGGCAGACCTCTCGTCTTTCCTGACGATTCCCCCTCCTCCAACCGGCGGGCCGCTTCGGCGCTCGGCGCTCTCGACTGATTTTTCTATCGCTTGCATTACCCAGAAATCACCCTATAATCCATCTCGTATCGTCTGCTTGTTCTTGTAAGAGTTCCTTTTGAAGGGATGTCGGGTATGGGAGGTTTCTTTGGCGTTGTCTCGAACAGGGATTCCGTAAGCGACCTGTTCTACGGTACCGACTATCATTCACACCTGGGCACGAGACGGGGAGGCATGGCCGTAAGAAACTCGGACGGCATCCAGCGCAGTATTCACGATATCACCAATGCCCAGTTCCGCTCCAAGTTCGAAAACGACGCCTCCTCCCTCCACGGCGCCATGGGGATAGGAGTTATCAGCGACTACGAAGACCAGCCTCTCATAATCGGGTCCCATCTCGGCACCTATGCCATTGTCACCGTCGGCGTCATCAGGAATCTCCAGGCGCTCAGTGAAGCCGTTTTCAAAAAACGTGCCACGCACTTTTCGGAAATGAGCGGCAATGAAATCAACCCTACCGAAATGGTGGCCACCCTTATCAACCAGGGCACTTCCTTCGAAGACGGCATTGCCGGCGCCATGGACCAGATCGAAGGCTCATGCTCCATTCTGATACTTACAAAAGACGGCATCTATGCCGCCAGGGACAGGTTCGGCCGCACTCCCATTGTCCTCGGTGCGAAGGACGGCGCCGCCGCCGCCTCTCTCGAAAGCAGTGCTTTCCTGAATCTGGGTTACGAAGTCGACAGGTATCTCGGCCCCGGCGAAGTCGTCTTCTTCAACGAATCCGGTTTCGATCAGCGCCGTCCCCCGGGCAACAAAATGCGCATCTGCGCCTTCCTCTGGGTCTACTACGGTTATCCAGCTTCCAGTTACGAAGGCATAAACGTCGAAGTCGCCAGGAACCGCTGTGGCGCTGCACTGGCACGGTGCGAGAAATGCGAAATCGACCTCGTCGCAGGCATTCCTGATTCCGGCACCGGCCACGCCATAGGCTTCGCCAACGCCGCCGGCGTCCCTTATGGAAGGCCCTTCGTCAAGTATACGCCTACCTGGCCAAGAAGCTTTATGCCCCAGAACCAGTCCATGCGCGATCTTGTCGCACGCATGAAACTCCTTCCCATTGAAGACCTTATCCGCGGCAAACGGCTGCTTTTCTGCGAAGACAGCATCGTCAGGGGCACTCAGTTGCGTGATACCATCCAGCGCCTTTTCGACTGCGGTGCGCAGGAAGTTCATATGCGCCCGGCCTGTCCTCCGCTTGTTCACGGCTGCCCCTTCCTCAACTTCTCCCGCTCGCGCAGCGAACTCGATCTCGCCGCCAGGAAAGCCGTCAAGGAAATCGAAGGCGCCGACGACGCTCACCTCGATGAATACAGCGACCCTTCCTCGGAACGCTTCTGCGCCATGGTCGATCGCATCCGCCACAAGCTGGGCCTTTCCTCCCTTTCCTACCAGACGCTCGACGATCTCGTTGAGGCCATCGGATTGCCGAAAGACAAGCTATGCACTTTCTGCTGGGACGGCAACGGGTAGATGCTTTCCTCGCCCTTCGTGGTATGATGTTAAGGTGCCCTACCGCACCGGAGAATCCCGGTCATGCAGATATACTACTGTGAAGACTGCGGCTGCAGGATAACTGAGAAAAATATCGAAGACGGCAACGCTGTCCTTGTCGGCGAATCCGCCTATTGCGCCAAGTGCGCCGTCAGCCAGGGCCTCCCCACGTCCGCTTCGGCTCGCACGCCGGCGCGATCGTCGAGACCGGCGCGCAAGGTTACCTCGGGCGTCATGCAGAGCGCCGAAAGGTCTTCTCGTCGCCGTCTCCGTTCGTCACCCCCTTCCTCGTCCGCCAAGGCGCTGGCCGTTGCAGCGGTCGTCCTCGTTATCATCCTGCTTTTCCTAGGCCTTGTATTGTCCGGTGTCATCGGTGGCGGCGATCGAAAGCCCCGTACTCCTTCAGGCACCGGTATTGTTGTGCTGCCTCCCCATCCGCCCGCCCCGCCGCCCGAACCAGTCCCTTCGCCCGAACCCGCTCCGTCGCCAGAGCCCGTCCCTTCACCCGAACCAGTCCCTTCGCCCGAACCCGCTCTGCCGCCAGAACCCGCGGGGCCGGCGTGGAAAGACGTTTTCGACGGAACTACTCTCAACGGTTTTACCGTCCAAGGCCGGGGATCCGTCGTCAACGGGGAAATCGTCCTCGGCCCCAACACTGATATGTTTTACCGCACGAACTGGTACGATTTCGAGCTGGAAATAGAAGCGAAGGCCGCGGGGGAAGCCGACGTCATGGGCATGTTCTCCATCAGCCTCCAGCAGTGGAGCACGGGCAGGTCGCAATCGAGGGCTACGGTGGCCTTCTATCAGGACGACGATATCCACATCTTCGGCAAGGACGGCAACATCAGAATGTTCGGCTCGGGCACCCTCGACGTATCACAGTGGAATACCCTCCGCCTGTCCATCGACAAGCACAACCTCCGGCTATGTGCCGGCGACAGGACTATCGGCTCTGTCGGCATCGGGCAGCTTGAAGAGAAGGCTGGAGGCTTCTTCATATACACGTACGAAAAGATCACGCTCAATATCAGGACGATCCGGGCCAGGGTCTACAGGTAGCCCGCCCTATTTCAATATGCTCAGCATCAGCGTTCCCGTATTGCCGCTGGCGTCCGTCGCCTCGATGTCTATGTCGGTGGCGCCGCTCCCTTCCAGCGCCAGCACCGGGCTTTCCCACGTATGTAGCGCCGGGTCCACCGCCACCTCCGTCCCCGCCACCGTAACCGTCGGCGGGATACTGGCGTCGTCAACCGTCCCGTAGATGATCGCCTCCGTGCACTCCACAGCGGGTGGCTGATCGTCCGATATGAACTGCATCGTGTCGATCGCCGTCGCCCCGGTTTCGGTCACCGTTACCGTCAGTGTCACCGTGAACGTGCCCCCAGTCGCGTACGTCTTCGTGGGGTCGGCATCGGTTGACGACGTCGTGTCCCCGAAATCCCATTCGTACGTTATCGTGTCCATCGGTATCCCGGGCCCGGATCCGGTCGAAAAGAACGCCACCGGCGTCCCCACCGGCGCCCACGCCGGCCCGGAAGCCGCCGCCACGGGCGACTCGCCTATCGCCGCCAGCGTTCCGTTCGACAGCGGCACGTACAGCGTCCCGTACTGGTCCGCCGCCATGGTCCCCGTCGGCGCCGCCGCGCTGGTATCGGCGTCCAGCAACCATACCTGCGCCGCGTTGGATGCGCTATGCGCGTAGACGTACCCGTCGCTTCTCCCCTGGTAGATGCGCCCGCTCGCGATCGTCAGCGCCGTCGTCGGGTTGAAACCGATGTTTGCGTCGTAGTCCTCGATTATCTCCGGCACCGCCGCGTCGTACGTCCCGGCCACCAGCCGGCTGCTGCCGGAAAACAGTATCTTGTTCCCGGTGATTATCGCCATCAGCTGCGAATTGCTGTACGGCGGCAGCACGGCGTAGTTCGACAGCCCCGAATTCGGATGGAACAGCGCGTACCACTGCAGTTGTCCCTGCGCCACGCCAGCCGCCCACAACGTCCCGTCGGGTCCTATGAACGGGTTGCCCACGAAGTCCCACTGCGTCCCCCAGTCCACCTTGATGTCCTTTTCCCATCTCTTCGTCCCGCCCGAAGTATTCACCGCCAGCAGGTAGTGGTCGTAGCTTATGAACACCGCTCCCCCGTCGTACCCGGGCCACAGCCGCACAAGCGACGCCCCCAGCGGGTAGTCCCAGTTTTCCGCCCCGTCCTTATCCAGCGAATACAGCGTGCTCGCGCTCGCCGCACACACGTTGTCGTTCCCGTCCAGCAGGATCACCGTTCCCATGTAGTCGTCCGTCTTCGACCAGCTTATGCTGGTCGTACCCAGTTCCCACGCGTGCAGGTCCCCGTCCGTCATCGCGTACAGCCTGTCGCCGGTGACCGCCATCGACGTCACAGCGGACCCCGTCGCCGACATGTACGTCCGTACGGTTTCGCCTTTCCGGTTTATCTCGGTTATCGAATAGCTTCCCCCGTTGTACCTCACCACGTATATGTCGTTGTTCTCCCCGATGACCGTGCACGTCCCGTCGAACGTCGCCGGCACGTTATCTATCACCCAGAAGACGGCGGGATTGTCGATGACGGGCGCCGTGCTCTCGTACGAATGCCTTCCGTCGTGCGCCTTCTCCGGCCACGCCGCTTCGCCGAACGCCGCGGCGCACAACCACGCCAGTCCAAGAGCCGTCCACCATTTGCACATGCAGTTCTCCTTCACGACGCCTCAGGCGGTAACACCGGTAATTTCATGACGTTCCAACGACCCTATTATATCACGAAAATTCCGGAATTGTTACGGAATCACGCGTGATCGTCCCCCGGCCCGCGGTTCCGGGCGGTGTCAGCCGGCGGCTTCGGCCTTCACGTCCAGCAGCTCCTTCATCACCCCGGACAGGTCCGTTCTTGTCCCGGGCATTCCCAGCGAATCGTGCATTTTCCTGTAGACGCCATAGAGCCTGTCATACGTCTTCTTCTCGCGGGTGCGCGGCCTGTAAGTTTCCTTCTTGATGCCCGTCATTTTCTTCTGCGCTGCCGTTACACTCTTGTGCGCTCCGCCCGCCACTGCTCCGAAGATCGCCGCCCCCAGCGCGCACGTCTGCGATGACCTCGCCACCTTGATCATCTTCTGCAGGACGTCGGCGTATATCTGCAGCACCAGCGGGTTCTTCTCCGCTATGCCGCCGGCGCAGATGATCTCCCTGACAGGTATCCCGTACTCTTCTTCCCTTTCGACTATCACCCTCGCCCCGAACGCCGTCGCCTCGACCAGCGCCCGGTACACCTCCACCGCCGTAGTGTGCAGCGTGTAGCCCATCACCAGTCCCGTCAACCTCGGATCAACCAGCACGGTCCTGTTCCCGTTGTGCCAGTCCAGCGCCAACAGCCCCGACTCGCCCGCTTTCAGCTTTCCGGCCTCCTGTGACAGGTACGTGTGCACGTCCGTCTTCTTTCCGGAAGCAGCGTTCTCCGTCCTGCCGTTTACAAAGTCCCTTACGAATGAGTTGAATATGTCTCCCACCGCGGACTGCCCCGCCTCGAACCCGTAATACCCAGGAAGAATCGACCCGTCGACTATCCCGCACAGCCCGGGCACGTCTTTTATCTTCCGCGTGTTCTTCAGCACCGCCATGTCGCACGACGATGTCCCCAACACTTTCACCAGCCGTCCCTCGCTCACGCCCGCCCCGACCGCTCCCATGTGGGCGTCGAAAGCCCCCACGGCCACCGGTATCCCCGCCGGCAGGCCCAGCCTCGCGGCGTTCTTCTCCGAAAGCCTCCCCGCCTTGTTGTCCGACGTATAGGCCTTCGACCACATCTTCTTTCTCAGCGCGCCTAGCACCGGATCTATCTTCTTCAGGAATTCCGCGTCCGGGTATCCTCCCCACGCGTCGTTGTACATCGCCTTGTGACCCGCCGCGCATATTCCCGGCTTTATCCGCTCGGGCCGGGTGTCCCCGGCCAGATATGCAGGCATCCAGTCGGCGTGCTCCACCCACGCTTCCGCCGACTCAAACACTTTCCTGTCCGCCCTCCTGCAGTGCAGTATCTTGCTCCAGTACCACTCCGATGAATACGTCCCGCCGCATTTCGCCAGGTAGTGCGGCCGCAGCTTCTTGGCCGCCTCCGTGATCTCCGCCGCCTCGGCGTGTCCAGTGTGGTCCTTCCACAGCCACGCCATGGCGTTCGGGTTCTTCCGGAATTCCTTCGCGAACGCCAGCGGGGTCCCCTTCCCGTCCACGGGTATCGGCGTCGACCCCGTCGTGTCGATGCCTATCCCCGCCACGTCCGTTCCCCGTACGCCCAGTTTCCTCGCCTGCGCCATGGCGCCCGTCACCGACGCCTCCAGCCCCCTGACGTAGTCCGCGGGGTTCTGCCGGGCGAGGTTGGCGTCCTTGCCGTCCGTTATGATGCCGGCGTCGCCGCTGGGATAGTTGTACACGCACGTCCCCATCTCCCTGCCTGTTGCGGTGTCCACTACCAGGGCGCGCACCGAATTCGTTCCGTAGTCTATTCCAAGAGCGCACTTCTTAGACATGTTCTTCTCCTTGCCCGTAGTAGGCCCCCGGCCCGTGTTTCCGCAGGAAGTGCTTGTCCAGCAGCTTGCCCGGTATCGCCTCCGCCTGGCGGCATATGCCTTCGGTCATCATCGCCATCCTTGCCGCTTCCTCCAGCACCACGGCGTTGCACACGGCCTCTTCGGCGTTCTTGCCCCACGTGAACGGCCCGTGTCCCGCCGACAGCACCGCCGGCATCTCCTCCGGCTTCAGCCCCGCCTCGCGGAATTTCTTCACGATCGCCTTCCCCGTCTCCGCCTCGTAGTCAC
This sequence comes from Planctomycetota bacterium, assembly GCA_016930595.1. GTDB lineage: Bacteria > Planctomycetota > SZUA-567 > JAFGGJ01 > JAFGGJ01 > JAFGGJ01. Next base: position 5,057 of record JAFGGJ010000010.1, on the reverse strand, counting down.
CGTCTATCTCGGCGTCCGTAAGCATCGTTGTCACGGGCACTTCACCGTGAAAATAGTCCGCGTGCGTCGTCCCGTAGCACGGCAGCGGCTGGCGCGCCTGCGCCCACGCCGTCGCGTGCGGCGAATGCGTGTGCACCACGCCCCCCACTTTCACGAACGCCCGGTACAGCTCGATGTGCGTCGCCGTGTCCGAAGACGGTTTCAGTTCTCCGTCCACCACCTTGCCTTCCAGGTCCACCAGCACTATCATCTCCGGCCGCAGCTCCTCGTACGCCAGCCCCGACGGCTTTATCGCGATGATCCCGGCTTCACGGTCTATCCCGCTGGCGTTGCCCCATGTGTATATCGCCAGCTTCTGGATATGGAGCTCCATGTTCGCCCAGTACACCTCTTCGCGCAGCTCGTAGTGCATTTTCATCCCCTGGTTTTCATCCGGTCGCCTCAGTATATATCAGCAGGCGGGTGATACAAGCACACCCCGTGAACCGTCCGGCTTGCCGGCGCCTCGCCGGGCAGCAGGCACTATGGCTTCTTCAGCAGCTCTTCCAGCGGCAGGTGTTTCTTCGTTTCATTCAGCCGCTCCCGCACGATCTCGCCCCTCGACCCGTAGACCCTGTATGCCTTCGCTCCCCTCCGTGATGTCACGATCCGATACCCGTCACCCGCAGTCTCTATCGCCGCGTCGTCGTCGCACGCTATCCACACCCCGCCGTATCGCAGCACCATTGCGTGGAACGACGCCTCCCTCTTTTCCGAATGGTAGTGCGGGCAGTACATCCCCTTCAAAAAGCCCAGGCCCCCCACCCTTATGTAGTCCCATGCCCTGTCCGGCTTGTACCTCGAATCGCTGTGCCCGTGCCTGTACCAGCAGATCGCCCCGGCGCTCGCCCCGGAAAGCACCGTTCCCCTTTCTCCTGCCTTCCTCAACATTCTGTCCACCCCCAGCTTCCGCCACAGCTTTATCATCCTGTACGTGTTACCGCCGCCCACGTATATCAAGTCGGCGTTCGTTATTATCTCCTCAATCCTCCTTCCCGAAGGGCGGTTCCGGAACAGCTCCAGCGCTTCCGTCCGGCATCCCATCGCCCCGCCGTAGAACCTGTGGAACCGCTCCGTGTACTCCGGGTTGTCTCCCGACGCAGTCGGTATGAACAGCGCCGTGGGTCTCCTCTTCCCGGTCAGCTCCGCCAGCCTCGCCTCGATCCCGCGGACCTTTCGGCCCTTCATCCCGCCGCCCCCTATCGCCATGATCTTCATTCCGTCCCTTTCTCCTCCGTGCGCACGTTTCCCCCAAGCATATTCGCCGTCCACGGGGCCGCAAGCCTTCCCGGTATTCCGTTGCTTCCCCTGCGGCCTCCGCTATCATGTCCGTACCGTTCGCTTCCGTCAGGAGGACCGCTGTTGCACGCCGCCGACCCGATTCCGCGCAGGCCTTTCAGGCCCGGTGTCGATCTCCCCGTCGTCGCCCTCGGAGGCATCGTCCTCATGGGGCACGATCAGCCGGAAGCAAACGCCATCGCTGCCGAAGCCGTCGAAAACGGCGCCGGCTATTTCGACGTCGCCCCTTCCTACGGCAAGGGCGAAGCCGAAGCGCGCATGGGACCCGCCCTTCTCCCTTTTCGCTCCGACGTCTTCCTCGCGTGCAAGACCGGCAGGCGCGACGCCGAACGCTCACGCCTCGAACTCGAAAACTCCCTCAGGACCCTCCGCACCGACCACTTCGACCTCTACCAGCTTCACGGCGTCCAGGACATGGATCAGGCCCGCCGCATCCTCGCCCCCGGCGGCGCGATCGAAACCCTCGCCAGGGCCAGGGACGAAGGCAAGACGCGCTACATCGGCTTTTCCGCCCATTCCGAAGAAGCCGCTCTCTTCCTCCTCGACAGCTTCCCTTTCGATTCCGTTCTATTCCCCCTCAACTTCGTCTGCTGGCACCAGGGCGGCTTCGGTCCCGCCATCTACAAAAAAGCCTTGGAGAAGGACATCGCTCGCCTCGCCATCAAGTCGCTTGCCTTCACAACGCGCTCCGGGGCGGACGCCGCGAAGTGGCCCAAGTGCTGGTACCGCCCCGTCGATACCCCGGAGATGGTCGAAAAAGCCATCAGGTTCACCCTTTCGAAAGACGTCACCGCGGCTGTTTCCCCCAGCCACGTGGAACTTTTCCGCATGGCGCTCGACGCCGCCCGCAGGTTCACGCCCCTCTCGCCCGCCGAAGAAACTGAAATCGCCCGCCTGTCCCAAGGCGTCCAGCCGGTTTTCTCGTCGCGGTGACACCCGCGTTCAGGCGTCTCCATCCTCCATCCGCACCAGCACCCGCCTGAATACGTCTTCGCAATATCCGCACCGATGGCACCTCTTGTCGCAACTGCTGGTTTTTTCCCACCAGTCTTTGGGAAACAGCGTGTTGTCGATTATGTCCGGGTGGAACGCCGGGGCGAAGCCGGGTTCCAGCAGGTCCAGCAGGTTCCCGTCATACCGGCCGCGTGTGTATGCTTCCATGACGGTCCGGGGCCTGGAATGCATTCTTGTAGCCAGCTTCACCACGTCGAACAGCCCTTCGTAGCGATGCAGGTCTTCCGGCCTGACCCACGAATTCTGCAGCACCTTCACGCGTTTTGCGCGGTCCCTGAACAGGTTCCAGCAGACGTGGGGCGTCCATCCCTCGATGTTGGCCGTCTCGTCTATTTCCCTTTCGTGGGCGACCATGTTGTCGTGGAACGTCTGCCCGCTGCAGTAGTTGAGGCAGCCGCTGTTGGCCAGCATGTAGAGTTTTCTGCCGTTGGCGTCCGCCCATTCCTTGAGTTCGGCTATCGATGACGGGCTGCGGTTGAGTTCGCGCATCACGTAGTAGCCGTCGAACAGTCCGGCCACGTATTCCATGCCCTTGACGGTGCCTATGCGCATGTTCACCGACGCGCGCACTTCCGTCCCGGGAAAGTACTTCTTTACCGTGCGCGCCACGGCTAGAGAAGTGGTGGTTACCGCGTCCACGGCACCGGCTGTTTCCGCGAGATGCTCCAGTATGGAGATCACCTGGTTTTCCAGGTACCGGCTTACCGCCATTCCGCCGTAGCAATTGGCGTTGAAGAGGACGTCGAGTCTCATGCCTGCTTTGCGGAACGCCTTCAGGTCGTCTTCCAGCCGTTCCTGCGCCATCCAGTCGGTGTAGCCCCGCCGCGTCGCCAGCGCCGCCCTGCCGCTCGCCGCGTCCAGCCACGGGAAGTACACTTCGGCGACGTGGTCCCGGTAGTCGGCCACGATATCGGCGAACGGCTCGTCGCCTGGTTCTGCAAGCTGGTATCCGACAGCGAACTTCATCTCTCCTCCCCCGCCGGTATGCCCCGCCGTCCTTTCAGCCGCTTGTGGTAGACCTTCAGCATTGCCGTGCTTGCCGCTGCAAGTGCGGCCATGACCAGCGAGACCGCCGACAGCGCCCTGTCGCCATACGCATCTTTCATTGCCCGGGTTCCTTTCCTTGGCGGCCCCCGCCGCCGATTGGGCAGTATGAAAGTATACCCTGCGGATGCTGCCGCGCCCGTATTTTAAGCTCTGCAAACATCGCCGGAGCGGCCTAGAATTCCGCTTCCTGCGGCTGGTCCACCCTTTTGAGCGGAGTATCGCCCACGGGGATCTTCCTGGGCGTGGGCCTGACGGCTTTGCCCTGCGGACCGGGGTTCATGATAGCGGGCCTGATCAACACCAGCAGGAAACCCTTGCCGACGCCTTCCGGAAGGCCGCAGTATCCGGCAAGAACAGTGTCGGTTTCGAGGCAGGTGAACGCCCCTCCGGCTTTGAAGAAGAAGGGTCTGGCATCAGTGCGCATCTGCCGGACGACCAGAACGTTCATGCTCACATGTTTGCCGTCAGGATTGACGGCGGGTCGGACGGCCACCGTGGTCCCCCATGTGAAATCCGCGGCCTTGCCTTCTTCGGGCCGGCCGGCGCCTTCGCCGGAAAACGCGAACGCCTGCTGGCCGCTGGCGGCAACGAGGGAAAGAGTGTCGAGAAGGACTGCGTTTCCGGCTTTTGTTTCCGCCGAGACAATATCAAGGGCCGCCTGGGGCATGTAAACGGTTTCATCACCGGGCTTCTGCACGGAGCGCAGCCGCTGGAATACCTGGGGGGAGACCGAGACAATGTCGATTTCAACACGCAGGTAGCGCGAACGCGCCCTGTGTAGCCGTTCCAGGAGATCAGCGATGCGCAGGTGGACGTCGCGGCGCTGCATCACCGCCAGCAATCCTCCGGTCACTTCGATCGACGTCCCCATATCGGGGTTCCACGTGTCGGGGGAGATCTTGCCCATGATCATGTCCGGCAGCTTGTCTTCGGAGATAACGTTGAAATCGTTCAATTCGTCGAACACAATCATCCTGCCCTTGGAATCCAGGACGGGAGGGTCGTAGCGGCGGCCGTGGTTAACGAGATCGCGCACGTCGTAGACGACAAGGTAAGGTTTCCCCTGCAGGTTTCCGGGAGTGGAGATGAAGATGGCGCCGTTCGTTATGGAGTAGTCGAGCCCGGCGAGCCGCGTGACCCATTCGAGGGCGGTGTTGAGCGGCATATCGACGACACGAAGCGTGACAGGCACGTCACCACCTATTTCTTCCAGGCTTCTCGGATCCACGACTACACTCACTTTGACAAGGTTCTGCAAAAACTGGATGCATTCAGTCAGCGGGGTCTGCACGAATTCAAAACTGACTTTTTTCGTGAGATGTTTCTTTATGTCTTCCCGCCACGCTTCGTCGGCAGGCTGGGCATAGTCCGGGGCGATTTCCCGTTCCAGAATGCGCTTTCGCCTGGGCTCCTGTTCGTCCGCCACCACGGCGCTAGCCGCGAGACATACACAGAACACGAGCGTCAACAGCCTTCGTAACGTCATGGCAGAATCCTCCCTTGCAGTCTTCCATCCACACAGACGGCAATATGGCATTCATTATCAGTGAAAAAATGCCCGGTAACCGGGAAATACCAATAAATAATTGACAAAACGAAGCCAATCTATAGCAGTATATCGCCACACCTAACGTCCCATACGACATAAACTTCCCGAA
>JAFGGJ010000077.1 GCA_016930595.1 Planctomycetota bacterium | reverse complement strand
CGCGAAATCGGCTTCCTCTTCGGCCAGTATAAAAAGCTCGTTAATAGATTCGACGGCGTGCTTACCGGCAAGGGCCTCAACTGGGGTGGCTCCCTTATCCGCCCCGAAGCCACCGGCTACGGCGCCACGTACTTCGCACAGGAAATGCTCGCCACGCGCGGCGAAGGCATAGAAGGCAAGACCGTCTGCGTCTCGGGCTCCGGCAACGTTGCACAGTATACCGTCGAAAAAGTCAACCAACTCGGCGGCACTGTCGTCACCCTTTCCGATTCCGGCGGCTCCATCTTCGATAAGGACGGCATCGACGAAGAAAAACTCGCATGGATCATGGACCTCAAAAACGTGCGCCGCGGCCGCATCTACGAATACGTCAATAAGTTCCCCAAGGCCGTTTACAGGGAACACGGCCGTCCGTGGAACGTCCCCTGTGACGTCGCTTTCCCCAGCGCTACACAGAACGAAATCTCCAGGGATGACGCCGCCACCCTTGTCAGGAACGGATGCATCTGCGTCTCCGAAGGCGCCAACATGCCCACCGAGCGCGACGGCGTCGACGTCTTCCTCAAGGCCGGTATCCTCTACGGGCCCGGCAAGGCCGCCAACGCCGGCGGCGTCGCCACCTCCGGCCTCGAAATGTCCCAGAACGCCATGCACCTTTCGTGGCCCAGGGACGAAGTCGACCGCCGCCTCCTTGAAATCATGCGCGCCATACACTCTTCCTGCGTTGAATACGGAAAAGAAGGCGGTCTCATCAACTACGTCAAGGGCGCCAACATCGCCGGCTTCGTGAAAGTCGCAGACGCCATGCTCGACCAGGGGATTGTCTGAACCCCCCCCCTCAGTCGTCGTACAGCCCGGGCGGCCTCGCCGGCTCGAACGGCACCGTTCCCGCGGGCGGTTTCGCCTCGCCTGCGTTCTTGCCCGGATCCTTCAGGCGGCCTTCCTTGTCGAACAGTACCGGCCCCAGCATCCTCAGCATGTTTATGCCCCCACCGGCCTTCCTCGAAAACCTCCGCGCCTCGAACGTGTCTCCTATCCTGAAAGCCGCTTCCATCATCCCGAGCTGCTTCAGCACCTCGTCGCGCGCCCCGTTCCAGTCGGGATGGCCCGCCAGTTCGGGCAGCAGTTGCGTAAGTTGCCGGATCTTCATCATGTACTGCACCGCCGCCGCATTCTCGCTCTCGTACAGGTGCCTGTTCATGCGCGAGTAGTTCATGTACAGGATTTCCGTCTGGTTCAGCGTGTTGAGCGACCCGTCCGGGTTGTACAGGTTCACTCCGCTCGGACATCCCGCCAACGCCGTCGCCGCCAACGCCAGCATCGCGGCGTTCGCCGCAGAAATCCATGTCGCACACAGTTTCTTCACGGCATGCCTCCCAGCAGTTCCTCGAGTTTCACCTTCCGCCCCCCCGCATCCGTTATCCCGTGCGTCTCGGCCAGCTTTTCCACCCATTCCCTGAGCCCCTTGTCCTCGGCCTTCGTCATCAGGTGCTGCATTATGCTCCCCGTTACCTCGCCGAACGGTATTGCTCCCGGCGCAAAACGCTTCTCCAGCAGCACCAGGTGGTAGCCGCCCTCCGCTTCTATCGGCCCGGTCACCCGTCCTTCTGCCAGCCCGGATAACCTCTCGCGCAGGATCGCCGGCACGTCCTTTTCCGTAACTATGTCCACCAGCAGTGTTTCCTGCAGCGCCTTCACTATCAGGCCCCCGTACTTGTTGCTTGGGTGCTGTGAATACCGCGCCGCAAGATCCTCGAACTGCCCCCCGTTCCTTGTCTTCTCCAGTATTTCCTCGATCTTCGCCCTGCCGTCGTTCCCCTCGGCGTCCCTCTGCTGGATGCTTATCAGCCTCAGCCGGTACCCGCTCGACGGCAGCGTGAACCCGTTTATGTTCTCTTCATAGAACTTCCTCGCCTCGCCGGGACCCACCGGCGGTATCGGCGGTCTCTTTGTCTTCAGCACCGTTTCTATCAGGAGCTGCTTTCCCACTTCCGCCTCGATGTCCTCCCTTGTCAGGCCGCGTTCTTTTAGTACGCTTTCGCCTCCCACGCGGCTTATGAACTGGTCCGTCCGTTTTTCCAGCATCGACGGGAACGCCTTCAGGTGGTTCTTCTGCGCCACCATGTACATCAGCTCGTCACGGATCGCTATCGCCAGCGTCTGCCGGAACATGAAGTCCCAGTATCTCAGAAATTCTTCTTCGTTCGCCGCCGGCCACTTGTTGGTCTTTATCCCCAGCGCCCGCGTCTGGTACAGCCGCGAAAACTCCGGCAGGTTCTTCCTTATCAGCATCCCCGTCGTTATCGGTATGCCTCCGACCCTCGCCAGTACCGCGTCGCTTCGCGTGTGGAAAGCGGCGTCCGGCCCGGGAAACTCTATCCCCCGCGCGCACGTTGCCGCCGCGCATATCAGGATTGTCAGGCACGCGTGTTTCATGTCGCCCCTCTTGTGGGTGTTCGCTTATTCTACATCCTGGCCCAGGTGTTTCAACAGGCGCCCGGCTTCTTCCGCTGCGGCGCTTCCGTCCGGCAGTCCGATCGTCGCCGTGTCCTCGCCGGGGAACCGCACTTCCGGGGCGAGTTCCTTCCACCGCCGCTCGAGCCGTCCAGGGTCGAGACGTTCGAACCTCATCACCAGCCGCCCGTCCTGCGTCCCGAGGTACAGCACTCCCGCTCTTCGGCACATCAGCCCCAGTCCCGCTTCCATGAACAGGTTTTCCGCCTGCAGCGGCAGCGCCCCGAACCGGTCCCGGAACTCCTCCTTCACCTCCTCCAGCGTCTTCGCGTCGCCGCTCGACGATATCGCTCGGTACGCGTCTATTCTTACCGCGGTGTCCGGTATGTAGTCCTCGGGTATGTATGACGCCTCCGCAAGGTGCACCGTTACTTCCACTGCTTCACGGACGCTTTCGCCCTTCAGTTCCTTCACGGCCCTTGTCAGCAGGTCCATGTAGAGTTCGTAGCCCACCTCCGCTATGTGTCCCGACTGTTCCGCCCCCAGGATGTTCCCTATCCCGCGCAGTTCCATGTCTCTTACCGCTATGTCGAACCCCGCACCCAGGTGCTGCAGTTCCTCCACCGCTTTCAGCCGCCGGCGCGCTTTCATTCCCATCCTGGCGTGCGCGGGGATTAACAGATAGCAGTACGCCCTCTGGTGATATCTGCCTACGCGCCCGCGCAGCTGGTGCAGTTCCGACAGCCCGTACCGTTCGGGATCGTCTATCAGGATCGTGTTCACGCTCGTTATGTCCAGTCCCGACTCGACTATCGACGTCGATGCCAGCACGTCCGCTTCCCCGCTCAGAAACCGGTACATGTTGTCGGCGAGTTCCCGGTCTTTCATCCTCCCGTGCACCGTTATGATTGCCGCTTCGGGCACTATCGCCGACAGTTCACGCGCCACTCCTTCCAGGCTCTGTATCCGGTTGTGCAGGTAGAACACCTGTCCGCCGCGGCCCATCTCCCGCAGTATTGCCCGCCTTATTATGTCCGGGTTCTTCCTGATTACGGCGGTCCTTATCGCGTGCCGGTCCGGCGGCGGAGTCGCCAGCGTCGATATGTCCTTTATCCCCGCCAGCGCCATGTGCAGTGTCCTGGGTATCGGCGTTGCCGACAGCATCAGTACGTCCACGGCCGGATATTTCCTCTTCAGCCGTTCCTTCTGGGCCACTCCGAACCGCTGCTCTTCGTCTATCACCAGCAGCCCCAGCCGCCTGAATCCAACGTCTCCCTGTATCAGCCGCGACGTCCCCACCACGACGTCCAGCCGGCCTTCCCGCAGCGATTCGACTATCCGTTTCTGTTCCCCTCGCGTCCTGTAACGGTTCAGCATGTCCGCCGTGACCGCAAACGGCTCCAGCCTTTCCCGGAACGTCCTCAGGTGCTGCTCCGCCAGGATCGTCGTCGGCACCAGCACCGCCGCCTGCCTGCCCGCCGCCACGCACTTGTATATCGCGCGCAGTGCTATCTCCGTCTTCCCGAAGCCCACGTCCCCGCACAGCAGCCGCTCCATTACCGACGGCGCTTCCATGTCCCGCTTTATTTCTTTCGTCGCCGCGGCCTGGTCCGGCGTGTCCTCGTACGGGAACGCCTCCTCGAATTCCTCCTGCATGCTGTCGTCGTAAGGGTAGGGGATCCCGGGTATCGCCTGCCTTCGGGCGTGCGTTTCCAGCAGTTCCGCCGCCGTGTCGCGCGCCGCACGCATGGCGCGTTCCTTCCGCCGTTTCCACCGCGTGGACCCTATCTTCGACAGGTCCGGCGGTTCCTCCTTCCCTCCGATGTACTTTTGCACGAGGTACATCTGCGCCAGCGGCACGTACAGCTTGGCCTGCTCGGCGAATTGCAGCGACAGGTATTCTTCCGTGCGGCCGCGCGTTTCCAGCCGTTCTATCCCGCCGTACCGGGCTATCCCCTGCGTGACGTGCACCACGTAGTCTCCGGGCTCCAGTTCCAGTACGTCCACCAGTTTTCTCGTCGGCACCGCCTGAGGTATCCGGCGCCGGGCTCGCGGCCTGTCCAGAAGCTCCCCGTCCGTAAGCACCGTAAAGTCCGGGTCCGTCCACTGGAATCCCCCCGACACGTGGCACCCGGCGTAGAACACGTTCTCCCTGCGCCCGGCCTTCTCCTCGACCGTCTCCCGGATCTTTCTCAAAAGGCCGCGGTTCGATACCGCTATGTACGTCGTGCCGCCTGTTTCCGCTATCCGCTCCGGGTGTCCCGAATACCTTTCCACCGAACGCACCCCGGCGTCTTCCGCGCCTTCTTCCAGCACCTCCGACATCCTCACCGCCGCCCCGTCCCACGTCTCCAGCACTTCCCTTGCACCTTCGGTTTCTTCCACCGCCTGGCAATCCGCCAGTACCATCACGCATTTCCCGGCGTCCATGTACGACGTTATGTACGCGCTTTCCCTGCCGCGCAGGTTGTGTGACGGCTCCCCTCCTATCCTCACCTTCCGTATCTCTTCGATCGACCGCTGCCCCGTCGGCTCGAACGTCCGTATGCTTTCCACCGTGTCCGCCGCGAACTCTATCCGTACAGGCCTGTTCCCGTGCCCCGAGCCGTACAGCGCCCAGACGTCTATCACCCCGCCCCTCACCGCAAACTCGCCCGGCGCGCTCACCACCACTTCCCGGCGGTATTCGTTCCCGCCCAGCCATTCGGCGAACTCCGTAAGATCCAGTTCCGTCCCGGCGCTTATTTCCTTCACGTTCAGCTTCAGCTCTTCCCTCCGGGGCACGCGCTGCAGCACCGCTTCTATCGGCGCTATGCCCGTCCGGATCCCCGCTCCGAAATCCTCCAGGAACGACAGCCGCGACGACAATACGTCTATGTCGGGCTCTTCCGCTTCTTCCGGCAGTATGTCCCATGACGGGAACGGCACCACACGGCTTCCCGCGTCCGTCCCCAGGAATGCCTCCATGTCCGCCGCCGTCGTGTCGGCCAGGTCAGCTCCGGCGGTTATCACGAGGAATGTCTTGTCCCTGAGCATCCCCGTCAGGGCCGCCGTCAGCATCGCTCCGGACGCGCCCCACAGGTTCCCTATCGTTATCCTGCCCCCGCCCTCTATCGCTTTCGCCGTTTCCTTCGCCACCCTCGAAGCGCGGACGCATCCCAGGGCGGAGAACATCTCCCCCCCCTCTTTCTCATCCGGTTCTTTCTTCGCCGGGGGCATCCGCCCTCATTCTATTCGTACGTCCTTCTCCGGCAACCGCTCCCTGCCGTTACTTGACCTGCGCCGCCGCCCACTATAACCTGTTGTAAGGACGCCGCACGGCTCGGCATTCGCCGTCCGCAGGCCGTTGCGCGCCCGCCACAATATCGCTGAAAGGCTGCCCGATGGACAGCAGGGAACGTGTCTTCCTCGCACTCGAACACCAGGAACCCGACCGCGTGCCGCGCGACTTCTGGGCTTCCCCGGGCGCCTGGGACCTCCTCCTTTCCGCGTTCCACGGCGACAGGGAAGACTTCCTCGCCGCCCACGGCGTCGACTTCCGCTACATCGACGGCCCACTGTACGCGGGGCCCCCTCTTCCTCCCGGCACCGACATGTGGGGCGTTCGCCGCAGGCGCATCGACGTCCCCACGGCGCACGGCTCCGAGTCATACATGGAAAACGACGGCTTCCCTCTCGCGGGCGTCCTTTCCCCGGGAGACGTCGATTCCCATCCCTGCTGGCCGGATCCCGGCGATTTCGACTATTCCGTCGTCAGGGCCCAGGCCCAGCGCGTTCGCAACGCCGGCAGGGTCGCCGTTTTCATGGGAGACAGGCTTAACCGCATCGCTCAGCTCAAGCCCGCCATGTACATGCGCGGCGTCGAGCAGATCCTCGTCGATCTCGCCGTCAATCCGGATATCGCGCGCGCCGTCTTCGCCAGGCTCTCCGCCTTCTATTCCGAATACCTCGACAGGATCCTCTCCGCCGCCGCAGGGCTCATCGACATCGTCCTCACCGGCGACGATTTCGGCCAGCAGGAAGGCACCCTCCTCAGCCCCGCCATGTTCGACGACTTCCTCGCCCCGGGCTTCCGCAGGTACATGGACGTCATCCATTCCCACGGCGTCCTCTCCATGCACCACACCTGCGGCGACGTCCGCTCCCTCGTCGGCCGCCTTCAGGAACTCGGTCTCGATATCCTCCAGTCCCTTCAGCCGGAAGCCATGGAAGACTTCTTCCCCCAAATGAAAGCCTCCTTCGGCGGCTCCATGTCTTTCCAGGGCGGCATTTCCATCCAGCGCACCATGCCCTCGGGTACCAGGGACGACGTCTTCTCGGAAGTCCGCCGCAGGGTCGACGTCCTCGCTCCGGGCGGCGGCTACATCTTCTGCACCGCGCACAACATCCAGTCCGATTGCTCGCGGGAAAACATCCTCTCGCTTCTCGATGCCTACGCCGCCCTCGGCTCCTACGCCTCCGGCGCCTGACTTCCCCAGGCATGGCCGGCCGCTTCGTCTATAATCGCATGTGCCGCGGGCGGAATGCTTCTCGGGGCCGTCCGCTTTCCCTGTATGCCGGAGGTAGTAACATGCGGATAGTCAGAAAAGGCGATGTGCGGCCCTCGCCGGTCGAAGCCGACGACCGGGGCGTACCGGCGGAAAAGACCTTCATTCAGGTCCTTGTCCCCGACGGACCCAACTTCGTCCTGCGGCTCTTCACCGTGGCGCCGGGCGGACACACGCCGCTCCACGCGCACGACTGGGAACACGGAGTCTACATCGTCTCGGGCGCGGGGAAGACCGCCGGCGGCGTCGAAGTCGATTTCTCCGCAGGCGACGCCCTCTACGTCGCTCCAGGCGACGTCCATTCCCTCGTCTGCACGGGCAAAGAACCCCTCGAGTTTATCTGCGTCGTGCCGCAGAAGCCGTAACTCGCGCCCGCTCCGCCGCCTTCACCCGCCGCCGCAGTACTTCCGCGCCAGTTCCGCGTTCATCGCTATCTCGTCCCGGTCGCGCTGGAATACTCCCACCACCACGGCGTCCTTCTTCTTGATGTTCCCGTAAGCGTAGCGTATCGCGGCTTCTACTTCTTCCACCGTGGACGTGTTCCTCCCCGCAGCGAATATCTTGAACGCAAGGCACGTCTTGTCCACGCTGCGGATGGTTTCCGCCATCGCCTCCCTGTCGGCGTCTTCGTAGACCTCCTTCGCGTACGGGTCGCTCGCTTCCGCCACGAACTTTTTTTCCGTCTTCGACAGGTTGTAAAGCGACGCCATGTAGAAGTCCACCGGCCAGCCCTCTTCCTCGATGTAGCGGATGACTTCCGGCATGTGCGTGCCCACTCCCGCAGGCAGTCCCGCGTCGTGTATCGCCTTCACGTGCTCAAGCACGTCGTCTATCTTCCCGTGGTGCCACAGGCTGTCCGTGTGCGTCCCGTGGTTGTATACGGCTATCGGCCCCGTGTCGGCTATCTGCTTTATGTTCCCGATTATGTCCCGCATCTCCGACGCCGTCTGCGCTATCCACTGGCACTCGCCGCCGCTCTGGATGTATTCCGTGTAGAGCCTCCTCTGGTGCCGGTCCCCGCGGGTCTGTATCGTATTTATTCCGTTTTGCCGCGCGGTCTGCCATGCCCCGAGGATGTTCTGTGACGTGTAGTAGGAGATCATCTCCGCGTCGCGGTCCGCCGTTATGTGCGAAAAACCGCTGAACGGGTTCCCTCCGATTATCAGCCTTGTCACCGCTTTCCCCCCCAGGTCCACCGTCGGCAGCAATCGCGCGTTTCCGCTCATTGTTTTCTCCTTCCGTTATTCTAATCCTTCTCCCCGTTCCGGCAATGCCTCTCTTCGCCCGCATTTTTCACACCGGAACGCCTCTTTCGGGTTATAATTCCCCTGGGAGCCGTTATGGCGCGCATCCTTCTGAAGACCCTGCTGGCTTTCGCAGTCGCCGCTGCGGGTTGCTCGTCCACGGCCTGCCGCACCGCCCCGGGCGGTCCCGCCGGTGAAACCCCCTATTTCAACGAGCGCTTCGGCTACCTGCGCGTCGGCGTCGGTTTCGCCGGCCTCCCCGGCTGCGACGACATCCGCCCAGGCTCCTCCGTCACCATCACTTTGCCCGTCATGGGCGCTCTCTGCATCGGCGCATCCGCCGGCCTTGCCGGCGTCTACGCCCACAACCATGTCTGGAGCGCCATCGCGGAAACGACCAACGGCGATGAATTCAGCGCCTTTCTCGCCGCACTGCCTTTCCTGCCGCTTGCCGGCCTCGGCCACGAAGGCTTCATGACCACCGGCTGTTACGACGTCGCCTCGCGCAACGATATCTTCCGCGGCGTTTCGTGGGACGGCATGTTCGCCGTCGCTCTGCCGGAAGACCTCTCTTCAGGCGGCGGCGTCGAAGTCCTCTCGGCCGCCCTCGGCGCCAAGTTCATCGGCGGGTTGTGGGAGCAGGCCTTCTGGAACCTCCAGGTCGGCTTCCAGTTGTCCCTCATGGATTTCGACGCCCGCCCCACCGCGCTGAACCATGGCCTCTACGGCGGCATCGGCGTCGAATTCGCACTCGACGTGGACGTCAAGCTCAGTGCCGAAGCCCGTTACGCCCTCATGGCCGGCGACATGTCCGAATACGACTACTGGGACTTCACCGTCGGCTTTTCCGTCTACTGGTAGATACCCCCTTGATTATCCGCTCGCACACGTGCATAATATTCCCGGGAGGATGCCACCGGTGAACCGCTCCCTGGTCGTCGCCTGTTCCGCAGTCGCTCTGGCCCTCTCGGCCGGATGCGCCGCCGTCGGCTACCAGCCTGCCGCCGTGCCGCCTCCGGCGTCGCCGGACGTCGCCGCAACATGGGCCGCGGGCTCCTTCCATGACATCGCTCCGGGACGCGGCTTCGGCTACACACGTTTCGGCGTCGGTCTCATGGGCCTCCCCGGCTGCGACGACATGCGCCCCGGTACCGCCTTCTCGCTTACGGTCCCTCCCGGTGGAGTCATCCTCAGCGTCTTCTACATCGGCGCTCTCGCCGCCATCGCCTCCCAGGACAACGTGGACGTCGATATCTACCTTGACGCCACCGACGCCGCCGCACTCGGGATGTTCGGCATGGAGCAGGGCTATACTACCGGCCGCTCCGGCCCCATGGAAATCCAGGGCGTCGGCATGGACTGCATCCTGTCCTGGGGCTCCCTCGACGACCTCTCCGCTGGCGGCGGCGTCAGCGTCTTCACCGCAGGCCTGGGCGCAAGGCTCATCGGCGGCCTCTGGCAGGGCGGCCTCTGGCATCTCCTCGCCGGTTTCGAAGGCGTCTGGATCGACTACGACTTCCGCCCCTACGCCTTCAACTTCGGCCCCTACGTCGGCGCGGGTCTCGAAGCCATGCTCGGCCCGGGCGCCGGTTTCAACGCTTCTCTGCGCTACGGCATCCTTGCCGGCGACGCCACGGACTACGACCACTGGGAATTCACCGTCGGCTTCATCCTCTACTGGTAGTCTTCCGTCGCGTTTTCTCCTCACGCTTTCGCCGTGCTTCTCTTCCTCTCCCCTTGACATGCCCCGCGCGTGGATATACAATTACTTCCCTCTCTTGCGAGCGGGTGTAGCTCAGTGGTAGAGCGCAACCTTGCCAAGGTTGATGTCGTGGGTTCGAGTCCCATCACCCGCTCCAGTTCCCGCCGTCTTTTCCCTTCCCCGGTCCAGGACCGCGCACGCCGCGTCTCCGTCCTTCCACCCCTTCCGTAAGGAGTAATCCCCATGAACGCCGATTACGTCGATTTCCACGTCCACATGCCTTATAAGTGCGACGTCGAACCCTTTGTCCGGGCCGCCCGCAAGGCCGGTATCGCCATGTGCGTCAATGCCTGCGGCCCCATGTGGGGGCAGGACGGCAACGACGCCGTCCAGGCCGCAGCCTCGCGCTATCCGGATACCGTCATCCCCATCGGCTACGTCGGCCTCGGCCGCGGCGACGGCCCCTGGACCGTCGACGACCTCCGCTCGCGGGGCTTCCGCGGGCTCAAGGTCATCGGACCCACCAGGGATTACGACGACCCCGAATTCTTCCCCGTCTACGCCAGGGCCGAAGCCCTCCGCATGCCCGTCCTCTTCCATACCGGCGTCGTCGCACGCAACGACCAGATGCTCAAAGCCATGCTGGAAGCCGGCAAACCCGTCCCGCCGCACGGCGACCCGCGCACATTCAACATAAGCTCGAAGAGAATGGAACCCATGTGCGTTGACGGCATACTGCGCGCCTTTCCCGACCTCGACTGCGTCCTGGCGCATTTCGGCTCCACCGGCCGCAGGGACGTCTCCGAAGGCATCATACGCTGGAACCCCAACGCCTACGGCGACATGACCTCCTATTCCTGGGCCTTCGAACTCGACGACTCCGCCCAGGGCTGGCACATCGAACAGAAACACGTGGACATGTTCGCAGAACGCCTCCGCCCTCTCTTCCCGGCCAAGTATGCCCACAAGCTCCTCTACGCCACCGACGTCACCACCGACGACCCCGCCCTCCTCGACGCCAAGCTTGAATCCCACAGGGCCGTCTATTCCGCACTCGGCATCGGCACGGACGCACGGAAACTCATGTTCCGCGACACCGCCCTCAGGTTACTCGGCCTCGATTGACTCCCCTCCGCCCGTTTCCCCCTCCCTCTCTTCACCGCCGCCACCGCCCTTCCCCCGCCTCAGCTCCACCGCCGCTCCGGCTGCTTCAAGCTTCGCCTTGAGCGCCTCCGCTTCCCCGCGGCTCAGCCCCTCCCTCACGGCCTTCGGCGGCGTCTCCACGAATTCCTTCGCTTCCGCCAGACCCAGTCCCGTCGCCTCGCGCACCTCTTTTATCAGCTGTATCTTCCTCTCGCCGGCACCGGTTATCACCACGTCGAACCCGGCCTGTCCCGCAGGCGTCTTCTTCTCCAGTTCCCTTATCATGATGATCCAGCCGTTCTCTTCGGGCGGAACCCGTTTTTCCAGGTCGCGGATTACTTCTTCGAGTCTCTCGGGCGGCAGTTGGGCCAGCGCCGGCTGCACGGCCCCTTCCAGCCCCAGCGTCGCCCACCGCATCTCTTCCTCGGGCAGGCGGGCGACGAAGTCGGCGGCGAGTTCCGGGGCGGCAGCGGAACCGATCCGGTTCAGCACCCACAGCGCGCCCATCGATGCGTTCGCCGACGACCCGGTGTCCAGCGGCGCGGTCTTCATTACGTCGATCATGTCCCCTTCCACCTCCATGCCGCGCCCGGCGAGCCACTCGCGCGCCGGGTACGAATAGCTGTATGACGGGCTCAGCCTCCGCACCTTGTACGGAATCGTGCGGGCGTATATCGTTCCGCCGATGAATATTGCCGCCCCGATCGCACACGCCGCGTACATGAAGCGCGATGCGAATCTCATGCGCACGGCCGTGACGCTGTGTTGAACCTCCTCGTCGCCGGCGTGCGCCGCGGCGGCCTTCCCCAGCCTCATCCCGGCGCGGATGCTGAACGCGCACGTTACCGCAAGCACTATCGCACCGGGGAACTGCAGCGATCCCATGCTCAGTATCGAAAACACCACCATCAGTACCAGGCTCGCCGGCAGCAGCGACACCAGCCTCCTGCGTGGCCGGAAAGGCTTCGCTCCGTGCCGGGCGGCGTTCTTTTTGTCTCCGGGAAACAGCGTGATCCCGCCTCCGGGCAGGATGATGAACGCACTCACGTACCACAGCGGCAGCAGCATCATCAGCCAGAAGATGCCGGGCGTTACGTCGAGTATCGCGTTATCGACGCACACGCCGCACCCGTACGCGCGCTGCGCCGCCAGGATGAAAACGACCGTGAATCCCGCCCACCGGACACCCCTGTCCCGTCCGTTGTACGCCGCAGAACCTCTCTTCGTCATCTCCTGCCGCCTCCTTGCTCTTTTTGCCCTTAACCACTATACTAACCGCTGGACCGATTTCCAGGGGGCAGGTCAGCGACTATGACCCTGTGAAGCGGTACGTGGAACATGATACAAAGGAACGACAGATGAAATACAAACTGATAATATTATTGGTGCTTGGTTTTATGATTGAAACGTCATGCAGCAAGAAGCCCAAAAGCAACCCGATACTTGACCTTGGCGGCGGGGTGAAGCTGGAATTGGTATATATAAGGGCAGGGAAGTACATGATGGGGTCGAACGATTATGATGATGAGAAGCCGGTGCACGAGGTGGAGATAACGAAAGGCTTTTACATGGGGAAGTACGAGGTAACGCAGGGGCAATATGAGCGGGTGATGGGTAATAATCCAGGTCGTTTCAAGGGGATAGACAATCCGGTGGAACCGGTAACATGGGATGAAGCTATGGAATTTTGTCGCAAGGCGTCAGGGATAACAGGTAAGAACGTGCGATTGCCGACGGAGGCGGAATGGGAATATGCATGCCGGGCAGGGTCTACGGAGGAATATTGTTTTGGGCATGATGAAAACATGTTGGGTGATTGTGCGTGGTATAGCAGTAATTCAGGCCACCAGACGCATCCTGTAGGACAGAAGTTCCCTAACGCATGGGGCTTGTATGATATGCACGGGAACTTATTGGAATGGTGCTCGGACTGGTATGGAGAAAACTACTACAGCCAAAGTCCGAGGCAGGACCCGAAGGGGCCGGGCACGGGCGAAGGCCGTGTCCGGCGCGGGGGTAGTTGGTGCGACAATACGTTCGTCTGCCGCTCGGCGTGCCGCAACAGTACCCCGCCCGACTTCCGGTTCTGCAACCTCGGGTTTCGGGTTGTAGTGGACTATTAGTTTTACGCTTTGCAATAAAAAGGGACATAACATTACATTTCATGGAAGGGGAATCCCCGTTTGGGCCACCAGCCCTGAAATAAAGTGTTATGTCCCTCTTTATTCTTTCCACGGCGTCCCCAACGGTCCTGCGCGAAAATAGGGCTTTCTCGCCGGCAGGCGGCACAGCCGGTCGGGGTGGGTGCGTCCGCCATCCGGGCGGGTTTCCTTAAAGTTTCATCGTGTAGGGTGGGGGATGGCGGACGGCTGCCCACCCACCTACCCACCCCAATCACCTGTGGCGCGCGTGCCTTCGGCAAGGAAGCGCATTCTTCGCGCAGGCACGGGGTGAGTGGGCGTGGGGAGCGCAGCGACCAAGCCCGAGCCGTGGGCTTTTGCATGGGTATAGCGCGTCTCACATACAGGCCGCAGGCGAGTTTCCCATGTCGGCGGCTGTGTTTCCATGCGCAGCTCACTGCTGAGGATATCGCACTCCCTCGCCGACAGGCGGACAGACCGCAGGCGCTGGGGTGGGTGGGGCCGGCTCCTGCGAGGGGATCCCGGTCCGCCATGGCGTACTGTGCCATGCGCGGCCGGCGATTAATGGGGTCTTTGAAAAATCGGAGGCGCAAACGGCGTTTTT